>JACRKW010000238.1 GCA_016215215.1 Acidobacteriota bacterium | reverse complement strand
TGATCTTCTCGTGGACGTTTTCGGGGAGGGGGTCGGGATCCATGCCCTTGTAGACCTGGATGGTCTTCCTGGTGGTGTCGCAGATGACCCAGCAGTTGGGGCATTCGTTGATGTGGCGTTCCAGCTCGGCGCGGAGAGCGGGGTCAGTGGTCTCGTCGAGGTAATCGTTCAGCTCCCGCATGAAGTCCTTGCAGGTCAACATTTCATTTCGCGTATCCAAGGATCTGATCCCCTTTCCGCTTGAAGATGCGGGTGAGCTTTTCGCGCAACTGGAGGCGCGCCCTGAGCAGCCGGCTCTTGACGGCGGCGATGGAGAGACCCAGGGCTTCGGCGGTCTCTTCTGTGCTCAGTTCCTCGACGTCCCGCAGGATGAAGACAGTGCGAAAGATGGGTTTGAGGCCCTCAACGGCCTTGGCCAGGATCTGGCGGATTTCCTCCTGGCTGTACTTCAGTTCAGGGGTGTCATCCCAGACGGCGATCTCACGCACAATCGGCTCCTCATCCGTTTCGATGTTGTCATCGAGCGAAACGGTGCGATCAGATTTGCGTTTTCTGAGCTTCATGAGGCTTTCGTTGACGGCGATTCTTGTCAACCAGGTATAGAATTTGGATTGCCCCTGGAAGGAATCGATGTGCTCGAAGGCCTTGAGGAAGGTCTCCTGGATGACGTCTTCTGCGTCCTCGTCGTTCTGGGTGATCTGCCGGGCCATGCGATAGACGCGGCGCTCGTAGGTGGTGATGAGGGAGCTGAAGGCGGCGACGTCCCCGCGGCGGGCACGTTCGACGAGGGCCGATTCGGCGGAGGTGGTCTCGAATGCGCCGGCGGCCACGATCGGTTCGTGTTCCATTGAGATTGGACTCCGAACCACAAGAATAGCAGCCGTGGCAAGCCCTGAGCCGGGGGGCGGCAAGGGCTGGCGTGATAGGCTGGAGGATTATCCCCTCTCGAAAGTGAACCGATGAGCAGTCCGTACACACTTACACTCCCCGACGGCAGCCAGAAGACCGTGCCCGCAGGCACGACGCCCCTGGAAGTGGCGCGTTCCATCGGCCAGAGGCTGGCCGACGACGCGGTAGTAGCGCGCGTCAACGGAGCGCTGTGGGACCTGACGCGGCCGTTGGAAGGCGACGCGACGCTGGAGATCCTGACGTCGAAGAACCCCGAGGCGCTGGAGGTGTACCGGCACTCGACGGCGCACCTGCTGGCGGCGGCGGTGTTGGAGCTGTACCCAGAGACCAAGCTGGCGATCGGCCCGCCGATCAAGGACGGCTTCTACTACGACTTTGACCGCCCGGTTCCTTTCACGCCGGAAGATCTGGAGAAGATTGAAGCCCGGATGAGGGAGATCCGAGACCGGGACTTGGCGTACGAGCGGCGGCTGGTGAACAAGGATGAAGGCCTGCGGATGTACGCGCACGAGGCGATGAAGTGCGAGCTGATCGAGGAGCGCGCCGACGCGGTGTTCACCGAGTACACGCTGGGGCCGCAGTTCGCCGATTTCTGCCGCGGCCCGCACGTACCCTCCACCAAGCGGATCAAGGCGTTCAAGCTGTTGTCGATCGCCGGGGCCTACTGGCGCGGCGACGAGAAGCGGCAGCAGTTGCAGCGCATCTACGGCACGGCGTGGTTCTCGCAGAAAGACCAGGACGACTACCTGCACAAGCTGGAGGAGGCCAAGAAGCGCGACCACCGCGTGGTGGGCAAGGCGCTGGACCTGATTTCGATTCAGGAACTGGCCGGGCCGGGACTGATCTTCTTCCACCCAAAAGGGGCGCTGGTCCGCAAGCTGCTTGAAGACTGGATGCGCGAGCAGTACCTGAAGCGCGGTTACGACCTGGTGAACACCCCGCACGTGATGCGGGAGCAGTTGTGGGACCGCTCCGGGCACCTGAGCCATTACGCCGACAACATGTACGCGGCCATGGAGCTGGACGACGCGCGCTACCGGCTGAAGCCGATGAACTGTCCGGGCCACATCCTGATCTATGCCGACCGGCAACGGAGCTACCGGGACCTGCCGGTGCGGTTGGGCGAGCTGGGCACGGTGTACCGCTACGAGCGGTCAGGGACGCTGCACGGCCTGTTCCGCGTGCGCGGGTTTACGCAGGACGACGCGCACATTTTCTGCCGGCCGGACCAGATCGAAGACGAGATCGTGAACTGCCTGGAGTTCGCCGTGGACGTGTTGAAGACCTACGGTTTTCACCGCTACAAGGCGGAGATCTCGGTGTGGGACGGCGGGGCGAGCGGCAAGTACGACGGCACGCCTGACCAGTGGGATCTGGCGCAGAACGCGCTGCACCGGGCGGTGGAACGGGTGGGTCTGGAGGCCACGGTGATGGCCGACGAGGCGGCGTTCTACGGCCCGAAGATCGACGTGAAGCTGTTGGATGCGCTGGACCGGCCGTGGCAGCTTTCAACGGTGCAGTTCGACTTCACGCTGCCGCGGCGTTTCAACCTGGAATACGTGGGCGAGGACGGCGGCAAGCACCAGCCGTTGATGGTACACCGGGCGCTGTACGGCTCGGTGGAGCGCTTCTTCGGCATCCTGCTGGAGCACTACGCCGGGGCGTTCCCGTTGTGGCTGGCGCCGGTGCAGGCGATGGTACTGCCGATTGCCGACCGCCACACGGACTACGCACGGCAGGTGCAGGCGAAGCTGGCCGCCGCCGGGCTGCGGGCGGATATCGACGCGCGCAGTGAGAAGGTGAACTACAAGATCCGCGAGGCGCAGCTTCAGAAGATCCCGTTCATGCTGGTGGTGGGCGATCGCGAAGCCGCTGATGGGAAGGTGGCGGTGCGGACGCGCAAGGGCGGAGACCTGGGCGCTCGCCCGGTGGACGAGGTAGTGGCAGAAATCGCCGCGGCGGCGCTGGCGCGGTCGTCGGACGAATAAGCTGGCCGCAAGATGCTGTGGATAGCGACGATCCCGCTGGCGTGCATCCTGGCGGGCTCGTGGGTGTACTGCGTTCTCACGGTGATCGCCGCCAGGCGGTACCTGCGGGTGAAGCCGGAGCCGCTCAGGGAAGCGGAGCCAGTATCGGTTCTCAAGCCTCTGCACGGCCTGGACGAGGGTCTGGAAGAGAACCTGCGGAGTTTCTTCGAGCAGGACTACCCGAAATTCGAGTTGCTGTTTGCGGCGCGTGAAGCCTTCGACCCGGCTCTGGCGCTGGTGGAGAGGCTGCGGCTGGAATACCCGGGCGTGGCGGTTCGGACGTTCGCGGTGGGTGAGCCGCCGTACGCCAACGCGAAGGTCTGGAGCCTGCAGGTGATGATGCAGGAGGCTGCGCACGACCTGCTGGTGATGAGCGACAGCGACATCCGGGCGGCGCGGGGGACGCTGGGGGTGATCGCCGCGGAGTTCCAGGACGCCTCGCTCGGCGTGGCGACGTGCCCGTACCGGGCGGCGCCGGGATCCAGTTTCTGGTCGACGCTGGAAGCGATCGGCATGAATACGGAGTTCTGGGGAGGGGCGCTGGCCGCGCGCCTGGTGGAGGGCGGCGTGAAGTTCGCGGTAGGGCCCACCATCGCGGCGCGCCGGCGGGTGATCGAGGAGATCGGAGGGTGGGAGCGGTTGAGCGAGTACCTGGCCGAGGACTTCGTGATGGGGCAATTCGCCGCGGAGCGGGGGCACGGCGTGATCCTGTCCTCCTGCATCGTGGAGCACCGCATTGGATCGCAGCCGATGAGGGCGAACTTCGCGCACCGGCTGCGGTGGAGCCGTTCGACGAGGCGATCGAGGCCGGCGGGGTACGCCGGGCAGGTGTTCACCAACCCGTTGCCGGTGGCGCTGGCGCTGGCGGTGGTGATGCCGGCCTGGTGGCCGGCGGCGGCGATGACTTTGATCCCCAGAGCGTGGGCCGCAGCGGCGGTATCGTCGGGGGTGCTGAACGATCCGCTGTGCCGCCGCCGCTGGTACCTGGTTCCGATTCAGGACCTGCTCAGCTTCGCATTTTGGGTGGCAGGCTTCTTCGGCCGCACCATCGTGTGGCGGGGGAGGAGGTACCGGTTGGAGGCGGACGGCCGTTTCCACCGGCTGAAGGATAGGGACGCCTGAAGTTGCCGCGACGGCGCAATTGAGTCATCATCGGCAAGGGACGGATACCGGTCAAGAGCCACGATCCATGCAGGCAGAGAAGAGTCAGGCGCAAGAGAAACACCTGCAGCTACTGAGCCGGCTGTTGGAATCCTCACCCGCGTCGCTGCTGCTGTGGGCGGGATGCGTCACGATCGTGATTGTGGCGCTGGATGCGTGGATCCAGACGAACCTGTCGATCGGCGCCCTGTACATCATTCCGATGTTGCTCGCCTCGCCGGTGATGGCTCGCGGGCAGGTGTTGGTGCTGGCGCTGGTGTGTTCGGTGCTGCGCGAGTATTTCTCTCCGTTCGGATGGGAGGCGGAGTCACTGGCTCGCATCTTCTACACCTGGGTGAGCTTCTCCGGAGCGGGCCTGTTTGCCAGCGAGGTGGCGCGCAGCCAGCGGCTGTCCATACGGCACGCGGCGGAGATGCGGGAGCAGATGGAAATGCGGCGGGAAGCGGAGAGCCAGTTGCGGACGCTGATCGAATCGAGTCCCGCGGCCATCATCACGCTGGACTCGGCGGGTTGCGTGGACCTGGCCAACCAGGCCGCGCACGAAATGTTGCATCTGCACGCGGGTGAACTCTACGGGCGGAACATCAAGGAATACCTGCCGGTGATGGCGGATCTATTGACTGACTCCGACGACGAGTTGCCCTACCGCACGGCGACCAACTGCCGGGGACGGCGGGCAGGCGGGGAGAGTTTCCTGGCTTGCGTGTGGTTTGCCACCTACCAGACGCGCGCGGGCAGGCGGCTGGCGGCGATCATCACCGATTCTTCGGACGACCTTCGAGACTGGCAAGAGACCAGCCTGCAGAGCCTGCTGCGCAGTACGCGCGTGCTGGTGGGTTCGGTGTCGCACGAGATCAGAAACGTGTGCGCGGCGATCTCGGTGGTGCACGCCAACCTGGGCCGGATTGCCGGAGTCGCCGAGACGGAGGACTACGCGGCGCTAGGGACGCTGGCGCAGGGTCTGGCACGGCTGGCCACGGTGGAGTTGCACTCCTCGGGCGAACAGGAGATGGGCACCGTGAGCCTGGAGACGCTGCTGGAGGAGTTTCGCATTGTCGTGGGGCCGACGCTGGAAGCCAACGATATCACGCTCTCCATCGAAGCGCCGGCCGAACTGCCGGTTGTGCTGGGCGACCAACACGGGCTGCTGCAGGCGTTGTTGAACCTGTCGCGTAACAGCGTCAGGGCCATGGAGCACAGCGACCGACGGCATATCCACATCGCGGTCTCCGACGAGGACGCCGCGGTCGTGATCCGGATGCAGGACTCGGGACCAGGCGTGGGGTTGCCTGAGAGGTTGTTCCAGCCCTTTCAACAGGGCGCCGACGCGGTGGGGCTGGGCCTGTTCGTTTCGCGGGCGATTGTGCGCGCCTGCGAAGGGGAGCTGTATCACGAACCTTCCGCGACGGGCTGTACCATGTGTTTGAGGCTGAAGACGTACGTTCCCGGGGAAAGCCCCGGAGAGTGGCAGAATACGGAGATTTCCGCATGACCAACATCCTGCTGGTCGACGACCATGCTTTGTTCCGCGAGAGCCTGGCGAGGCTACTGGCGGTGGAGACCGACTGCCGCGTGACGGGGCAGTGCTCCACAGTGGAAGAAGCGCTGCAATTGCTGGCCGGCAGCCGGTTCGATCTCATCCTGCTGGACTATGAGCTCGGCGACCGCCGCGGTAACGAAGTGCTGGCCGCCGCCAGGCAAAAAGGGTACTCGGGCAAGATCCTGGTGGTTACGGTCGGCGTGACCCGCGCGGAGTTAAGACAGGCCCTGACCAATGGGGCGGCGGGCGTCTTTCTGAAGAACAACTCGCCGGAATTGCTGATCCAGGCCATCAACGCAGTAATGCGCGGAGAGACCTGGGTGGATCCGAAGTACTCCGAGCCGACCGGGGAAGCCACGGTGGCGGAGAACGCGCGGCGGGCGCGTTTTACAGAGCGGGACCGCTACGTGTTGCGCGGCGTGTTTGAAGGGCTGGCGAACAAGGAGATCGCGCAGCGGTTGCGGGTGAGCGAGAGCGCCATCAAGGCGTCGCTGCAGCAGCTGTTTTCCAAGACCGGCGTGCGGACGCGCTCGCAACTTGTGCGGGTGGCGCTGGAGCACTACAGGCGCGAACTGATCTAGGGGTCGATCGTATCGCCCTCGCCGGGCGCCAGGAACAGGTTGGCGGCGAGCTCGTGCTGGCGGGTGTAGAGGTCGTGGTAGCGGCCGCGGGCTTCGAACAGTTGCGTGTGCGTGCCGCGTTCGACAATCAGGCCGTCTTCCATCACCAGGATCTGGTCGGCGCGCCGGATGGTGGACAGGCGGTGGGCAATGACGAAGGTGGTCCGGCCCTGCATGAGATAGGCGAGTCCTTCCTGAATCATGGACTCTGTTTCGCTATCGAGGCTTGAGGTGGCCTCATCGAGGATCAGGATGCGCGGATCGGCGAGCACGGCCCGGGCGATGGAGACACGCTGCTTCTGCCCTCCGCTCAGTTTCACGCCGCGCTCGCCGACGATGGTGTCGTACTGATCGGGAAAGCGTTCCGCGAACTCGTCGACGCGCGCCAAACGGCAGGCCTGGATGATTTCCTCCTCAGGCGCGTTGGGACGGGCGAAGGCGACGTTTTCGCGGATGGTGCCGTCAAACAGGAAGGTCTCCTGGAGGACGACGCCGAGCTGCGTCCGGTAACTGCTGAGATTCACCGTGGAAAGGTCCCGGCCGTCGACCAGGACGCGGCCCGACCCGGGCGTATGGAAAGCGGTGATGAGCCCGATGGTGGTGGACTTGCCGGAGCCTGAGGAGCCCACCAGGGCAGTGACAGTGCCGGGCCGGGCATGGAAGCTGATGCCGTGGAGCACCGGCTTGCCCTCCTCATAGGCGAAGTGGACGTCTTCGAACCGGACGTCGCCGCGGACGGGGCCGATGGCTGAAGCGCGGCGCGGGTCGGCGTCCTCGGCCTGCACGTTCAGAATCTCGCGGGTGCGCTCGAGGCCGGCGACGGCTTCGGTGAGCTGGGTGCCGATGCCCACCATCTGAAAGACCGGCGCGACGAGCACGGCCAGGAAGGCGGTGAAGGTGGCGAATCCGCCCAGCGACAGGGAGCCGTTCAGGATCTGGCGTCCGCCGACGTACATCACCAGCGCGCCGACCAGGCCGAGCAGGACGGTAGCCGAGAGGCTCAGCACGGAGACTCCGGTGAGCGATTGGAGGACATTGTCGAGGATGCGTTGAACGCCGGCCTGGAAGACGCGCTCCTCGCGCTCCTCGGCGTGATAGCCCTTGATGACGCGGATGCCGCCCAGCGTTTCGGTGAGCCTGCCGGTGACCTCGGCGGTGATCTTGCCGCGCTCTCGGAAGATGGGCCGCAGGGTCTTGAAGGCATGTCGCAGGACGAAGGAGTAGGCGACGACAACGGCCAGGGCCAGACCGGTGAGCAGCGGGCTGATGCGCACCAGGATGCCGAAGGCCAGCACGGCGGTGAGGATGCCGCCGGCGAACTCCACCAGTCCGGTGCCTACCAGGTTGCGGACGCCCTCGACGTCATTCATGATGCGCGAGACGAGCTGGCCGGACTTGTTGGCGTCGAAGTAGGTTACCGGGAGACGGCCGACGTGGGACTGAACCTTGCAACGCAGCTCGGCGATGAGCTTCTGGGCGGACTTGGAGAGCAACTGAGTGAGCCAGAACGACGTCGCAGCCTGCAGCGCGGTGGCCGCAAGGACGGCCAGGATGATGGGCGTCAGCAGCTCGGTCCGGTGCTTGACCAATACTTCGTCGACCACCCACTTGGTGGAGGCCGGCAGCACGAGTCCGGCCGGACGGCTGACGGCGATCAGGAACAGGCCGAGCAGGAGTTGGCCCCGGCGCGGGCGGATGAGTTCCTTGACATCGGGCCAGACGGCGCGCCAATTGGACGGCTTGCCGGGACTATCGCCCTTGTCTCGTGCGGGCGTCCGCTCGGGGTGTCTAGTTTGACGGGGTAACATGAGTAGATGCGAGTTCTCCTATTGTCGATGATTGGCGCGGCTCTTTGGGCTCAGGCGCCTGCCCCATCTGCCGCTCCGGTCAAAGCGGCCCCAGTCAAGCCCTCAGCAGCCAAACCCGCGCCGGCCAAGCCCGCGGCGGCTCCGGTCAAGCTGGCGCAGATGACGGCCGATCCTGTGGTCTTCACCGCCGGCGGGACAAAGATGACGCAGTCCGAGTTTGACGACATGATGAAGAGCCTGCCGGAGAACGTGCGCGCCCAATTTGGCGGCGAGAACGCCGAGGCGCGCCGCCGCGTGGCGGAGCAGATCGGCGAGATTCTGACCTTTTCCCAAGAAGCCAAGAAGCTCAAGATAGATGAAAAGCCGTCGGTCCGTCTGCAGTTGTTCCTGCAACGCGAAGGGGCGCTGGCAAATCTCTTCGCCCAGCACCTGATGGAGACCAACAAGCCTTCGGGCGAGCAGATTGACGCCTGGTATTCGGCGCACAAGCGGGACTATGAGAAGGCCACGGCGCGTCACATTCTGATCCGGTTCCAGGGCTCGCGGGTTCCGCTGAAGCCCGGCCAGAAGGACCTCACCGACCCCGAGGCTCTGGCGAAGACCACGGCGTTGAGGGATCGCCTGGTGAAGGGCGAGGATTTCGCTGCGCTGGCCAAGTCCGAGTCCGACGACACGGGCAGCGGGGCGCAGGGCGGAGACCTGGGCAGCTTCAACCACGGCCGCATGGTGCCGGTATTCGAGGATGCCGCATTCTCGCTGCCGATCGGCGAAATCAGCCAGCCCGTGAAGAGCCCGTTCGGCTACCACCTGATCCAGGTGCAGGCGCGAGGCGTCGATCCGCTGGAGAAGGTGAAGCCGGAGATCGAGAAGAAGCTGCAATCGGAAGCCGCGCAGAAGGCGATGGATGGGGTGAAGGCCGGCAACAAGCCGGTGCTGGAAGAGAGCTACTTTGGCAAGGCTGCGGCGAGTCCGGCGCCGGCCAAGTAGTAGGCCTTAGTAACGTTCCAGGTGTTTCACTAGTACATAGTAAGGCGTTTCTCCAAAGTTCAAGACCGGAAATAGGCCGAACACTGAATTAGTGGCGAACCCCTCACACGTGGAACGTCGGGCACGCAGGAAGATTGCGCGGGCGCAGCCTCTTGAGTTGCGCCTGAGCTATGAAGACGCTTCCGGGGTACGGCAGGTGGTGGCCGCCTGGATTGTGGATGCGGGTGACCAGGGCATAGGAATCCAATGCTATGCGGCTCTGCAAGTGGGGTTGGTGGTCACGCTGCGGGCGGGCGTGGAATTGATCAACTCGGGGGTTTACATCGCCCAGAAGGCGCACGTGTGCTGGTGCTCGCCCGGGGTGGGCGGCCTCTACCGCGCGGGACTCGAGTTTGAGTCCGCTGCGGAAGAGGCGGGTCAGGACGGGATTGGGCTGGGGACGGATCTGGACTACTACGAGATCCTGCAAATCAGTCCGAAGGCGGATCCGGACATGATCCACCGCGTCTTCAGGCTGCTGGCGCAGCGGTATCATCCGGACAACGCTGAAACTGGGAACGAAGAGACGTTCAAGAAGATCAGCCGGGCTTACGTGGTACTGGGCGATCCGGCGGACCGTTCTTCTTACGACATGCAGCGGGCGGCGGTACTGCGGGCCAATTGGCGCGTTTTTCATTCGCCGGAGGCGGCCCGAGGGCCCGGAGCAGAACGGACGAAGCGGGCGGCAGTGCTGCGGGCGCTCTATCAGAGGCGGCTGATGGAGCCGCAGGCGCCGGCCATGAGCGTCTTCGAGTTTGAGGATCTGCTGCAGATTCCGCGGGAGCACCTGGAGTTCACGCTCTGGTATCTGAAGGAACGGGGCTTCGTCACCCGGTCAGACAACAATCGCTACCAGATCACGGTGGCAGGGGTGGACCAGGCGGAGCGGGAGAGCGAGGAGGCGGATGCGCGCACTCCGGAGAACAGGCGGCTCCCCGCGGCTTCCGAGTGAGGGGCGGCCGATCCGGGCGTCCGGGGCGGTTCACCCGTCTGAATTACGGTGATTCCTTACGCAATCTCAGTCTGATGGCCGCCCAGCTTCCGTCCGATGGATGGGCATGACCGACAAGGAGGCAAAGGTCGTCCGGCTGACCTATGCCGGCGACACTGGCGAGCCCCGCACATTTCCCGCGCTGCTGATCGAGCACAGCGACCACGGGATGCTGATCGAGGCGCACGAGACATTGCCGCCAGGGGCCGCGGTCACCGTGCAGGGGATTCCCAACCTTCGCAGTTGGCGGCTGCGGCTGGGCGTCAAGGCGATGATCATGTCGTGCATGCACACCGACGCGGGCAGTTACCGGCTGCGGCTGGAGTTTGACCGCGAAGGCGAGCCTGCAGAGGCCCCCAACGCGGCGTCGCTGCAGGACGACGAGCCGGTGCACGACCTGTACGAGGTGCTGCAGGTGAATCCGCGCGCCAACGCCGACACCATCCACCGGGTCTACCGAATGTTGGCCCAGAGGTATCATCCCGACAACCGGGAAACGGGCAGCGAAGAGGTCTTCAAGCGCATCACCGAGGCCTACAATGTGCTGGGCGATCCGGCGCGCCGGGCGGCCTACGACGTTCACCACCACGAAGCCCAACTTTCGCGCTGGAAGATCTTCGCAGACGGATCCGGGCCCGACGACGCCGACGCCGAGCCGAAGAAACGGCGCGGGATCCTGCAGGCGCTCTACACCCGGCGGCTGCGCGACGCTGCGCATCCGGCAATGAGCATCTTCGAATTCGAAGAGTTATTGGGCGTTCCGCGTGAGCACCTGGAGTTTTCGCTGTGGTTCCTGAAGGAGAAGGGGCACATCCGGCGCTCAGACAGCAACCGCTTTGAAATCACGGTGAGCGGAGCGGAGAGCGCCGAAGTCCTGGCTGCCGCCCAGACGCCGGCTCCAATGACAGTCCCCGCCGACCACCTGCTCCACTAGCGTCCGGGAGGCTAGAATGGGGAGCGGGCTCATCCCCGCCTCATGCTTCACCGCGACCCACTCTTCCTGCTCCAGAACCTGGTGGTGAAAGAGTTCAAGATCCGCTACCGCAACATGTCGCTGGGCGTGTTCTGGTCGCTGCTGAACCCTCTGATCATGATGGGCGTTCTGACGTTCATCTTTACCCGCATCTTCCCGCCGCCCGGCAAGGTCCACTACCCGCTGTTCGTGCTTTGCGGGCTGGTGCCCTACAGTTTCATCAGCGTGGCCTGGAGCAACGGCACCAGTTCGCTGATCGACAACGCGGCGCTGATCAAGCGTGTCGCCGTGCCGCGCGAGATCGTGCCGATTGCGTCGGTGCTTTCCAACGCGCTGCACCTGACCATCCAGGTAGGGCTGCTGCTATTCATCGCCTTGTGGGCGGGATCGAGGATACACCTCTACTGGCTCTGGCTGCCGGTGGTGTGGGCTCTGGAGATCGTGTTCGTGTGCGGCCTGGTGCTGCTTACTTCGGCGCTGAACGTGTACGTGCGGGACACGCGGTACGTGGTGGAGTCGGCGGTGATGGTGCTGTTCTGGATCGTGCCCATCTTCTATGCTTTCACCAGCATTCCGGACCAGTACCGGGAGATCTACATGTACAATCCGGTGGCCGCGCTGGTGCTGGCGCTCAGGGCCATCTTGCTGGAAGGGCGATACCCGGGAACGCCGCTGCTGCTGAAGCTGACCTCGGTTTCATTCCTGACGCTCGCGGCCGGGCTGGTCTTCTTCCGGCGGCTGCGGAAGCACTTCTACGACTATCTCTGAAGACCGTCAGGGAAAGACGGGCGATACGGCCATGCCGGGTGCGAGCGTGCGTTCGGAGGGAAGGGCCACCAGGGCGCCTTCCTGCAATCCCTCCAGGATCTCGGCCTGGCTCTCACTGGAGACCCCAAGGCGGACTTTGCGCCACGCGAGCCGGCCGCCGTCCAGGACGAAGACGCCGAACTCGCCGCCTTCGCGGCGCAGCGCGGATTTGGGAATAGTGAGGGCATTGTCCACGACACGCAGGCGGACCCGGGCGTTGATGTTGGCGCCCGGCGGCAGGTCCTGCTGGGGGTTTTCGACGACGGTGGCTACCTCGCCCACCTGCCTGGTTCCAAGCGCGACCACCTGCGAGGGCGGCTGTTCCACCACGCCTTGCCAGGAGCGCGCCGGCAGTGCATCCCAGGTGACGGCCACTGGCAAGCCTTTGATGACCTGCCCAAGATCGGGCTCGTCCACGAACACAATCACTTTCAAACGGGAGGTTTCGCCGATGCGGGCGACCGGATCGCCGGCGTTGAGCCACCCTCCGTCCCGGACGGGCAGGTCGTAGACTACGCCGGCGCACGGGGCGCGCACGATAGTGAGTTCAAGGTTCCGGCGGGCCAGCGCCACGGCTGCTTCGGCGTCGGAGATGCGCGCCCTGGACGCCCGGGCATCGCCGGGACCCACCAGAGCCGCGCGGCGGGCCTGCTGGGCGGCGATTTGGGCATCGAGCGAGGCGAGGCGATTCTGCATTGCGTCGACTTCAGACTGAGTGGCCGCCTTCTTCGCCGCCAGGCGCTGCAATGCGGCCAGCTCTCGCGCGGCGGCGTCGCGGTCCAGCAGCAGGCGGTTCCTGGTGCTGTCGATATCGGCCAGGTCGGGGGCGGGGCCGCCGCGCTCAATCGCGGCCAGATCGACCTTGGCTTGTTCCAGGCGGGCGAGCGCGGAGGCGAGCGCGGCTCCGGCGCCGTCCTGTTCCAGTTGAACCAGAGCGGCTCCGGCGTCCACGCGCTGGCCGCGCGCCACCAGGACGCGGCTGATGCGTCCAGCGCGCTCGCTATGAGCCGGCGCCCAATGCAGCGGCTCGGTCCTGCCATTGGTAGCCAGCACGCTGGTGAGCGTGCCGCGTTTCGCCTTGGCGAACGGCGCCTCGGGCGCGGCGGGCTTGCGTCCGGCGAGCCAGACGGCGGCTGCCACGGCGGCGGCGAGTAGTAGTCCGAGTGCCCAACGCTTCATGGATTTCTCTTTATCCTCTCACGCTTGCGCACCAGGCGAACAACAACTGCCATTCAGCCAGTTGAATCTCGAGGGCGAGGCGTTCGGCGCCGCTTCCGGGCCGTTGCCGGGCCTGCGAGCACAGCTCGACGAAGCGTAGCGGGTCCCATTGGCCGCCTGGATCGAAGACGTCTTCCGCCTGACGTGCCAGATGCGCCGCCCGTTCGAGCAGAGGCCCGTGGATGGGGTGCGGTCCAGCCTTGCGAAACCAGTAGCCGGCGTTCCAGTCGTCGGGCTCCTGGCGGTGGAGGATGCCGTGCCAGTAGCTGCCCTCGGCGGTTGAAAGGTCCTGAACGGCTGCGTGGCACTCCTCGAACAGGGAGAAGTAAAGCCAGAGCCCGGCCATGGCGCCCTGAGGAGAACGCGCCCCGGCAAACCAAGCCGCGGGGTCGGCGGCGCGAAGCCGGGTGGTTGCCTCGGGGTTGGAGGGGCCGCGGCACACCAGGGGCAGCAACCGCGCGCCGCCGCCCTCCAGCGCCAGCAATTGCCGGACCGCGGGAGCGAGAATGGAGGCGTCGAATTCCATTCCCCCATGGTGGACCACTTTTCATGAACGGCGCGGGGCGCAAACCGCGGACGGCGCTGGTGCTTGGCGGCGGGGGGATGTTCGGGGCTTACGAAGCTGGCGTTTGGCAGGCGCTGGAAGAAGTCTTCCAACCGGACCTGATCGCTGGCGCATCCATCGGCTCCTTGAATGGCTGGGCGATCGCCGGGGGGTGCCCGGCCGGCGAGTGGGCGAAATACTGGCTGGACCTGCCGCCCGGAGTCTTGCCCAGCCTGCGGTTGCCGCGACGGCCGCTGGACGGCATCTTTGACCGGGCCGCCTTCGAGCGTGTGATTCAAGGCGTCCATTCGCGCTTCTCTCCGCGCATCCCGTTCACCGTGGCCATCACGGACCTGCTGCGGCTGCGGCCCTTCGCGGTGGACGCTCCGGATGTCGAGTGGGTCCATCTGGCGGCCTCCTGCGCCCTGTTCGGGTTGTTTCCGCAATACCGCATCGCGGGGCGGCTGGTGACCGACGGGGGCCTGCTGGCGAGCGTGCCGCTTTGGGCTGCAGCGGCGCGGGGCGCCACGCGCATTGTGGCGGTGAACATACTGCCGGGCGGCGGACCGTGGTGGCTGCGCGGCGCCAAGCGCCTGCTGCACGCCGTGGCGCCGCCGTTGCCGGCGCTGTCCGCCGGAGCGGAAGTGGTTTGGATCGAGCACGCAACGGCCCTGGGTCCGGCACGCGATGCCGTGGTGTGGTCCCGGCAATCGGCCGCGAGGCTGATGGAACTGGGACGCGCCGACGCGCTGGCGGCCGTCCCGGCGGTGAGGCGGCTGGTACAAACATTTTGACGTCTGCATGTTCCAGGAGCGAGAATAGGGCCGTATGCCATTGTTCCGCGTCCACAGGATGAAGGACGGCGCCCGCCAGCAGTTTCGGTGGGCTCCGCACACCAGCGGCGTCACGTCACTCAAGCCGAAGGATTTTGAGCCGGCCGGTGAAGTGGAGGCGAAGAGTTTCTACGACGCCTGGATGAACCTGCGCGGCACCGAGGGTTCGCTGGACATCGGCGATGTGCTTGAGGCCGAGACCGGCGAATTGCGCATCTGCAAGTACGTCGGATTCGAGGAGGCGCGCTGGGTCGTGCCTGAGGCCCGGCCCGAGGCGCGGCCGGTGGCCGAGCCGGCCGTGGCGTGCTCCTGACCGGCCGCCGCCGGCCGAGGGTCACTCTTCGCCGAACAGCCTGATCTGGCGGATCTCCGTATCCCGTTCGGGGCGCTTTCGCCGTCCGCCGACGACGCCGAGTACCGTGGCTTCTTCCAGCGCCTGGCGGGGGACGAAGACGCGCTGGGCGTTGCCGGTGGCCTCCGGGCGCGTCAGCGCGAGTCCGTAGGGTTCCAGGAGCAAGAGGTTGTTGGAGACCACACCCTCCAGCTTGTCGCCATCCCGGAAGCGCAATTCCACCCACAGGCCGGCGGTCTTGGGGCGTGCGAGGTAGTCTCTCCGCTCGCTCATCACACCGGGGCCGTCATGGTCGCGGACGAATGAAACCGCCTTCACCTGGGAGTAGGGGATCTGGGCGACACTGCCGTCCGGGCTGATGATCTCCACGCCTTCGGGCAGCAGATAACTCTGCGGGTTTACAAAGCCTCTGAGAGGCGACCTGTCGAACCGTTCGAGGACGACTTTCTTGGTAGTGGAGCCACTCAAAGTACCGCCTCGGCCGGCTGGCCGGGGTGCAGATCCAGCAGGCCTTTACTTTCAAAGAATTACGCAAGTATTGTATCATTGCACCGATGGCGACCGAGGGCAGTCTCAATGCGGCAGCCGCGGCGTTTCTGACGTTCGTCCGGGTTGAGAAGGGCCTGTCGGCGCACTCACTGGCCTCCTATTCGCTTGATATGAAAGGCTTTCTGAAGTTCTGCGAGACCAGACAGGTGGACTCGCTCCCCGGCCCCGGCCAGGTGGGAGAGTACCTGGACACGCTCTACGAACGAGGCCTCTCCAGCCGTTCGGTGGCCCGTCACCTGACCACGCTACGAGGTTTTTATCGATTCCTGGTGGCCGAGGGCCGCGCCGGCGAGGATGCCACTGCGCTGCTGAGCACGCCGCGGCAGTGGCAGAACCTGCCGAAGTACCTGACCTCTCAACAGGTTGGTGACCTGCTCCGGTCCCCGGACGGGGCCAAGCCGGGAGGGCGCAGGGATCTGGCGATGCTGGAACTGCTGTATGCGTGCGGGTTGCGGGTGTCGGAGTTGTGCAACCTGAAGTTGACCGATCTGGATCTGGAGTTGGGGTTCCTGCGGGTGACGGGCAAAGGGGGAAAGCAGCGGCTTGTGCCGGTGGGCAGTAAGGCGCAGGAGGCGATCCGGACCTACCTGGCCGCGGCGAGGAGCGCGCTGCTGAAGTCGAAGTCGAGCCAGTACCTTTTTGTCACCAACCGCGGAGGCCCCATGACCCGGCAAGGGTTCTGGAAGCTTCTGGGGGGATTGGGCAGGAAGGCCGGGATCTTTAGGAATCTGACGCCCCATGTCGTGCGTCACAGCTTCGCCACCCATTTGCTGGAGGGCGGAGCCGATTTGAGGAGCGTACAGACCATGCTGGGGCACTCTGACATTGCCACCACGCAGATCTACACGCATGTGGTGCGCACGCGGTTGCGGAGCGTGGTGGACCGACACCACCCACGCGCCTAGGCCTCGAGCCGCCGTCCTGACCGGTTAACCGGTGTGAATCGCCGGAGATGGAAGTGCCATGAGCGACTACATGTTCATCCTGGAGAGCCACCTGAGCCCAGACCAAAGCTCGGTACTGACGGCGGTGCAGACCGCGGCGGCCGAAGCGAACCTGAGCCTGTTTCTGACCGGCGGGGCGATGAGAGACATGCTGGGCGGGTTCCCGATCCGCGACCTCGACTTCACGGTAGAGGGCAACGCGCTGAAGCTGGCCAAGGATGTCGCCAAGCGCAGCCATGCGGAGGTCATATCGGTGGACGAGCTCCGGCGCACGGCCGAACTGAGGTTCCCGAGCGGAGTGCGGTGCGAAATCGCGATGGCGCGGACGGAGAAGTACGGCAAGCCCGGCGCCCGGCCGCAGGTGTCGCCGGCGACGATCCACGAAGATCTGCGCGGGCGGGACTTCACGGTGAACGCGATTGCGCTGTCGCTGAACCGCGCCTCGCGCGGGCTGATGATCGACCCGACCAACGGCGCTTCCGACCTGGAGCGGAAAGAACTGCGTGCGATCAGCAACTACTCCCTCTACGACGATCCGGTGCGCATGTTGCGCCTGATCCGTTTGAAGGCGCGCATGGGATTCGTGATCGACGAGCGGACGCAGCAACAGCTTCAGAACGCGCGCGAGGCCGGCATGGAGAAGTACATTCCGGCGCGGGCGCTGTTTTCCGAACTGAGGCAGATCGCACTGGAGCCGAGCCCGCACGACGTGCTGAAATCGCTGGAGGAAGAAGGGCTGCTGAAGCTGTTCTCTCCCGGACTGGCAGGCGCGAAGTTGAACGGGGCGGCATTCCAGAAGCTGGCCAAGGCCAAGGCGATGATCCCGTTCGGCGCGGTGTTTCCCATCGATTGGTACGCGCTATCGATGTTCTGCATCACTCAGTTGCTGACGCCGAAGGAGCGAACCGCGCTGGTGGCAAACACAAAGATGACCAAGGCGGAGATCGAGCCGTGGCAGAAACTCGAGGCGCGGGCAAAGAAGTTGGAGACGGCGGCCAAGTCGGCGCGGTTGTCCAAGGCTTCGCAGGTCTACGAACTGCTTCGCAAGGCACCCGGCGAAGAGGTGTTGCTGCTGCATCTGAAATCCGCACAGCGCCTGGTGCAGGACAGAATCAAGAACCACTTCACGCGGTATCTGGCGACAGCCGTGGAGGTGACCGACGCGGAAGTGGCCGAGGCCTCCGGCCTGGAGCCGGGTTCGCCGAAGTTCGCCAAGGCGCGCGACGAGCGCATTGCGGCGCGGCTGGACGGCAGGGTGCGCAAGCCGGCGCCGCCGCCCGAGCCAGAGCCTCCGCCTCCGGCCCGCGGACCGATGGGCCGCGGCGGCCGTTTCCGATAGACTCCGGCAGCAAACAGTCTTCTGAGGAGCCCGCCATGGCTTTGCCTACCAGACGCATCTTCCTGCTGCCGCCCGGCCTGTTCACGGCCCGTGAGGCGGTTTCCTGGGCCGGGGCCAACGAACGCGTGAACGTGGCGGTGGTCGGGGTCCGCGGCCGCGGGCGCGATCACATCGACGGCTGGGTGAAGGGGCCCAACGTGACGGTGGCGGCGGTTTGCGACATCGACAGCGGCAACGTGGAGCGCGCCCAGGCCTTCACCGCGCAGCTCGGCGGAGGCCAGCCGCGGGGCTACGCCGACATGCGCAAGGTGCTGGAGGACAAGTCGATCCACGCCGTCTCCATCGCCACGTGCAACCACTGGCACGCGCTGGGCACGATCTGGGCGCTGCGAGCGGGCAAGGACGTCTATTGCGAGAAGCCGGTGAGCCACAACCTGCGCGAAGGCCGGCTGATGGTGGAGGCCGCGCGCAAGTACAACCGCATCGTCCAGGCGGGCATGCAGAGCCGCTCGACGCCACACAAGATAGAAGCCGTCGGTCTGCTCCGCGAGGGGGTCATCGGCAAGCTGTACATGGCGAAAGGGCTCTGCCACAAGCGGCGCAAGAGCATCGGCCGCTCGCCGGACGGTCCGGTTCCGCCGGGGGTGGACTACGACATGTGGCTCGGTCCGGCGCCGATGCGGCCGTTCAATCCGAACCGCTTCCACTACAACTGGCACTGGTTCTGGGACACGGGCAACGGCGACATCGGCAACCAGGGCGTGCACGAGCTGGACATCTGCCGTTGGGGCCTGGGCGTGAGCGGACTACCGAAGAAGGTGTGGTCCTCGGGCGGCAAGTTCATCTACGACGACGACCAGGAGACGCCCAACACCCAGACCGCGCTATTGGACTACGGCCAAGCCCAGATCGAATTCGAAGTGCGGGGACTGATCGCCAACGGCGAGGGCTCCGTCGAGTGGGACGGCCAGAACACCATCGGCAATATCTTCTACGGCAGTGAAGGTTATCTTTGCCTGGACGCGTACGGCTACCACATCTACAAGGGCGAGAAGCGGGAACTTGTGCGGCAGCACAAGGTGACGGGGAAGGTATGGGATACCCAGCCGCATTTTGACAACTTCATCGCGGCGGTCAGGTCGCGCAAACAGGGCGACCTGAATTGCGACATTCTCGAAGGCCACCTTTCGGCCGGGCTATGCCACCTGGCCAACGCCAGCTACCGGCTGGGCCGGAGCCTGAAAGTGGAGCCTGCGAAGGAGAACTTCGGCGCCGATGCGGAAGCCAACGCCATGTTGACGCGCAAGTACCGCGCACCGTACCTGATTCCAGACCCCGTGTAGGCGCCTGCTGTATTCAGGTCTTCGGGGCAGGCTTCATCAGTTCAGCGATCTTCTTCTCCAGCTTGGCGCGCTCGGGCGAAGGAGGGACGCTGGCCAGCGCTTCGGTGGCTTCGTCGCACATGACCTTCAAGCGGCCGGCCATGTCGAGCTTCTTCGAGGTATACAGGTCCGCTGCTAAGACGAACTCGCCGGCCAGGTACATCTGGAGTTGCTGGCGGGAGAGTTTGACCGGACCGGCGGCGAAAGCAGACTTTGCCTTTTCCACGTCGCCCCCACCGGTGAGCCGCGCAAGGCTCAACAGCACCCCGCGGTTGAGCATCTGGCTGTGGATCTGTTCCACTTCAGTTGGCTGCGGCAGCGCGCCCTTCTCGATCTTCTCCAATTCAGATGGCGTGTCCCTGGCGATGTCGGGGATGCCGCAGGAGAGGGTTACCTCGTCGGCCGAGACCGTGCCCATGAACGTATGACCTTGTTCGCCGCACTGCATTGCGTTCTGGTGCGCGGAGGAACGGGCGGCGGAGATCAGGCGGCGGAACTCCAACTGGCGCGTTCGCGCCACCTTGAGGCCCGCGTCGAGAGCCGCAACCCACTCCATGTCGCCTTGCGCCTGGCCAGAATAGATGGCGGTCAGCAGAAGCCTGGCGGCTGCCTTGTTCTCGTGCTCGGAGCGGGCCACATTGCTCAGATTCTTGGCGGCGCCGGCGAAGTCGCCTTTCTTGAAGGAGGCCTGACCAGCCAGCCAGTAAAAGCCCGGCGTGCCCGGTTTGGGCGGCTGCGGCGCCTTGCTGGTGGAGCAGGAGAGCAACGCGACGCTCGTTGCGGCAACTAGTAGCAATGGGCGGGGTGAAGCCATGGGGAACCTCTAGCCGCAATATGGTAAATCATGATTCCGGTGTCAAGGGTCCGAATATGGGGAACCCGGTCTAGCGGTTCCCGAGGTTCAGTAGGACCATGCCGCAAATGATCAGGGCGAGGCCGCCCATCTTGCGGCGTGTTACGGGCTCGCCGAAGAAGATTCTGGACCATACCATCGTCCAGATGTAGCCGACGGCGACCATCGGAAAGAGAACGCTCAGCTCCCCTTGCCGGACACCCAGGTAGTAGAAGACGAACGAGAGCAGGTACAGCGCGACTCCGGCGGCGAGGCGCCAATTGAGAAGCAGCGAGGTGATCTCCCGGTGGAGCCTGCCCGCGCCCATTTTGAGGAAGACGGCTCCGAAGCTGCCGATGAAGCTGGCCAGCAAGACGAGCAGGATGGATTCAACGGGGGTCTTCACTCGCTCCTGCCTTTCCCCAGCAGGGCGACGCCGGAACAGATGACGGCGATGCCGGCGAGTTTGAAGGCGTTCACACTTTCCTTGAAGACGACCGCGGAGAGTAGAGTCACCCAGACATAGGTGAGTGAAATGACAGGGTAGAGAAGGGACAACTCGCCGTCGCGCAAGGCGAGGATCAACAGACCGGTACTGACGCCATACAGACTGAGGCCGGTCCAGAGGGGGATGTTGGTAAGCAGGGCCGCCGGTGTAATGACGGTGATCTGAGATGCGCTTGTCTTGATGAAGTACTGCGCGGCCACGCCGAAGAGAGTGCACAGGAACACCAACCCCACGGACTGGCGGTGCGAAAACCGGTAGGATTCTTTCTGCACGAAGCCTCTATTTTAGCCCGAAGCCGCCGCCGCCCGGCGTCTCAATGCGCAGGCGGTCGCCGGCGAGTGCGTCGAAGCGCGTCTTGCCGGGCAAACTGAGCGATTCGCCGCCGCGCAGCAGCGTGTTGCGACCCGGTTTGCCGGGCCGGCCGCCGGACAAGCCGTATGGTTTGAGGACGCGGCGGTCAGAGAGGATGGTGACTTCTGCCGGAGCGAGAAATTCGAGTTCGCGGACGATGCCGTCGCCGCCTTGGCGGCTGCCCGCGCCGCCGGAACCGCGGCGCACCTTGTAGGCACGGACCCGGACGGGGCAGTGGTGTTCGAACGCCTCGACGGGCGTATTCCAGGAGTTCGTCATGTGCGAATGGACGGCCGGCTGGCCGGCATACGCCGCCGACGCGCCCATGCCGCCGGCGATGGTCTCGTACCAGGCAAAGGGCGTGCCGTCATCCCGCCGTCCGCCGAAACTGACGTTGTTCATGGTCCCCTGGGATGCTGCCGGGATGCGGTGCGGCGCGGCCTGGGCCAGAGCGCCAAGCAGAGTGTCGGTGATGCGCTGGGAGGTCTCGACGTTGCCGGCGGCCATGGCGGCCGGCGGCAGCGCGTTGATCAGCGTGCCCGCGGGAGCGATCACCTGCACGGGCGCCATCAGGCCGGCGTTGGCGGGGACATCTTCGGCCATCAGGCAGCGGAACACGTAGAAGACGGCCGACAGAGTGACGGCGAGGTTGGCGTTCACCGGCCCGTCCACCTGGGGATCAGTTCCGGTGAAATCGACCAGGGCCTGACCGTCAGCCAGCGTGACGGCGACGCGGATGGTGGCGCCCTCGTCGAGCGAATCGGCAAACTCGTAGCGCCCTGCAGGGAGGGCTTGGAGCGTGGCGCGCATCATGGCTTCGGCATACCGGGCCAGGGCGCCGATGTTGGCGTCGAGCCGTGGCAGACGGTAGCGGGAGACGGCTTCCCGCAGCCGCACCGCACCCCGTTCCATGGCCATCAACTGGGCATGGAGATCGCCTTCGCGCTCCTCCGGGGTGCGCACGTTGGCGAGGATGAGCCGCATGAGCCCTTCGTCGATGCGCCCCTGCCGGACCAGCAGCACGGGCGGGATGCGAAGGCCCTCCTGGTAGATCTCACGGGCCAGCGGCATGGAGCCGGGGCTCATGCCGCCGACGTCGGCATGATGGGCTCGTGTGGCCACGTAGAAGGCGGGGCGGACGGAGCGATCAGGGAACACGCCGGCGACAGTGGTGATATCGGGCAGGTGGGTGCCGCCGGAGAACGGATCGTTGACGATGGCGACATCGCCGCGGCGCAGGGTGAAACGGCGCAGCACGTGCTCGACGCTCAACGGCATGGCGCCGAGATGGACGGGCATGTGGTCGCCCATGGCGATGGTGCGTCCGGCGCCATCGTAGACGGCGCATGAGTAGTCTCGCCGCTCCTTGATGTTGGCCGAGAAGGCGGTCTTGCGGAGCACCACGCCCATCTCCTCGGGGATGGAGACCAGCAACTGGCGAAAGAACTCGAGTTCGACTGCGTCCGGCTGGGTCACTGTGCGGGAGGCTCCTTGGGCGGTTCAGGCTGAGGCGGAGGGGGCGGCGGAGGCGCGGGCTTGCACGCGCCGGCGCGGATGGGGAAGGAGCCGCCGGGCTCCCACCTGGCGCCGGCACGGCGCTCGACGCGAAATGTCTTGGAGGGCGAATCGATGCGGATGCGCCAGTCCCCGTTGGATCGCGGGCGCGGCGCGGCGATGGGCTTGGGGCTGACCTCGCGCATCATCCAGGAGTCCCCGCCTGTCATCGACTCCAGTTTCTGATGGCGGCCGGCGGAAGCGCCGCGGCGGTTGAGAATGAGGAATCCGCGGGACTTGGTCTCAAACCAGAACTGTTCGATGGAGGCGAAAGCGGTGTCCTCAAACAGCGGGATACGGCGCCAGGTTTTGCCGCCGTCGGCGGTCTTGAGAAGAAACGGGTCCTTAGGGATCGATCCGGTGACGTAGCCGGAGATCCAACCGTTCTCGAAATCGATGAAGACCACCTGGTCGAGCGACGCTCCGCGGATGCGCGGGTGCGGCTCCGTCCAGGTGACGCCGCCGTCGTCGCTCGACAGCAGGAGGGACCAGAGCGTGACGGAGTCGGTATGCAGGTTGCCGGCCACGAACAGCAGCGTACCGGTGTTCTCAACGGCTGCCAGTTCGAGGTAGACCGGGCAGGGCTCCTCGGCGGTGCATTCCAGGCCGAAGTCGGTGATCTCAGCGTCGGCGCAGACGGCGGCAATGGGCCCGGCTTGCGGGGCGCTCTGGGGCGCCCCGGCGGCCAGCATCGCAAGCGCAAGCCAGTGTTTCATCGCCGACAGGCCGATTGTAGCCCGTTCTATCCCGAGCCGGCCGGATCCCGGTTCCTGCAGCGCCGGGGCGAGTAGAATTGAGGGCATGATTCTCCTCGCCCGTACATTGCTTTCCCTCTCGCTGTTGCCGGCCTTGCTGTGCTCTGAGGTGGTCACACCCAAGAAGAAGATCAAGCTGTTCAACGGGAAGGACCTCACGAACTTCTATGTTTTCCTGAAGGATTCCAAGCGCGAGGACCCGAAGAAGGTGTTCACGGTCGCAGGCAAGCAGATCCGGATCTCGGGCGAGGAATGGGGCGGGCTGACGACGGTGAACGAATACAAGGACTACCGGCTGGTGGTGGAGTGGAAGTGGGGCGAAAAGACGTGGGCGCCGCGCGTGGACCGGGCGCGGGACAGCGGCATTCTGCTGCACGGCACAGGGGTGGACGGGGCGGCGGGCAGCGGCTGGCTGGAGTCGATCGAATACCAGATGATCGAAGGCGGCACCGGAGACCTGCTGCTGGTGAAGGGGGCGAACAAGCCGCGCATCACGGTGGAGGCCGAGACGGGACCCGATAAACAGCTCTACTGGAAGAAGGGCGCCTCGCGAGTGACGCGGGATTCCGGGCGCATCAACTGGTACGGCCGCGACGTGAACTGGAAGGACCAGAAGGGATACCGCGGGCCCAAGGACGTGGAGGAGCCTTTGGGACAATGGAATCGCAGCGAGGTGGTTGCCGAGGGCGGGAACCTGACCTACTACGTCAACGGCGTGTTGGTGAACCAGGGCTTTGACGGCGACCACACCTCGGGCAAAATCCAGATCCAAAGCGAGGCCGCCGAGGTCTTCATCCGCAAGATCGAGCTGCGGCCGCTGGAGAAGCGCCGTTGAAGTGGCCGGGCCAAAGCCGCAAGGCGCCGCTGGAGGGCGTTCCTCAAAGCCGCAGGCAGAAGAACTACGCGGCGCAGAGCGGCTACGCCTACGAGTATTTCCACGAAGGCCGGAGGGAAACCGGAGACGGGTGCGAGTACGTGTTCACGGCGAGCGGCGACCGCAAAACGTGGTTCACGGTCACCGTCGCCGTTCCTGAGGCATCCACCGGCGCGTGGGAGCGGCAGCACGGGCGGCCGCTCCAAAGCAATGAACGCTACGCCGTCGCCAAGATGGCGCTGATGGAGGCGTTCGATTTGCGCGAAACGCCGCAGGCTATGCGTGCGACGGTACGGGTGACGCCGGAACAGGTGGAGGAGCTGCTGGCGCGCCTGGGAGTGGAGTAGCAGATTGCGCTTCGACGACGGCCAGCGCCGTCATGTGCACGATGTCGTTGACCTCGCAGCCGCGCTGGAGCACGTGGACGGGCTTGGAGAAGCCCATCAGGATGGGCCCGATGGCCTCGCAGCCGCCGATGCGGAGCAGCAGCTTGTAGGCGATATTGCCGGCCTCCAGGCTGGGGGCGATCAGGACGTTGGCGGGGCCCTCAAACCGGCTGAACGGGTACTCAGCCATGAGTTCGGGAACCAGGGCTGTGTCGGCCATCAGTTCTCCCTCAACCACCAGCTCAGGGCGGCGCCGCCGGACGATTTCGGTGGCGCGGGCCACCTTCTCCGCCAGCGGGTGGCGCGAGGAGCCGAAGTTGGAGAACGAGAGCATGGCGATGCGCGGCTCCACGCTGAAGCTGCGGACCGTATCGGCCGAAAGGATGGCGATTTCGGCCAGGTCCTCGGCGCTGGGGTCAATGTTGACCGTGGTATCGGCCAGGAAGCAGAGTTGGCCCTTGGCGGTGATCATGACGTACATGCCGCTGACCTTGGAGATGCCCACTTTCTTGGGAATCACCTCCAGGGCGGGGCGGATGGTGTCGGGGTAGTGCTGGGTGAGACCGGCGATGAGCGCGTCGGCGTCGCCGGTCTGGACCATCATGGCGCCGAATCGGGTTGGGTTCTTGACCAGGCTGGGAGCCTCGGTGTGCGTCACGCCCTTGCGCTGGCGTAGGTTGAGGTACTGGTCGATGTAGGCGTCCAGGCGCGGGCTGGTGGCGGGATCAACGATATCGACCTGGCCATGGATATGCAGATGGAGCGCCTCCGCGCGTTCCAGGATCTGGGCTTCGGGGCCGATCAGAACGGGCCGCGCGATCGCCTCGTCCACCAGGATCTGGGCGGCGCGAAGGATCTTGTCCTCGGTGCCTTCCGGGAAGACGACGCGACGCGGGTTGCGCTGGGCCTTGTGGATGACGGCGCGCATGATCTCCTGGCTCTTGCCGAGGCGGCGCTCCAGCCGTTCGCGATACTCTTCGAGATCGACGGTATGGCCGGCGACGCCGGTTTCCATGGCTGCGCGGGCGACTGCGGGGGCAACGGAGGTGAGGACGCGCGAGTCAAACGGCTTGGGGATGATGTATTCCGGGCCGAACTCCATGGTCTCGACGCCGTAGGCCCGGCGCACGGAGTCTGGGACGTCCATGCGGGCCAGCTCGGCGAGAGCCAGCGTGGCGGCCAGCTTCATCTCGTCGTTGATGGCGGTGGCCCGGACGTCGAGCGCGCCGCGGAAGATGAAGGGGAAGCCCAGGACGTTGTTGACCTGGTTGGGATAATCGGAGCGGCCGGTAGCCATGATCAGGTCGCTGCGCGTGGCCATGGCCAGTTCGTACTTGATCTCCGGATTGGGGTTGGCCAGGGCGAAGACGATGGGGCGGTCCGCCATTTCGAGCAGCATTTCGGGCGTGACGCAATCGGCCGAGGAGAGGCCGATGAACACGTCGGCGTCTTTCATGGCGTCGGTGAGATTGCGGGCAGCGGTCTTCCTGGCGAACTTCTCCTTGTACTTGTTCATGCCCTCGGTGCGGCCCTCGTACAGGACGCCCTTGGTGTCGCACATGAGGATGTTCTCCAGCCTCGCGCCGAGCCGCATGTAGTGGTTGGCGCAGGAGATGGCCGACGCGCCGGCGCCGGAAAAAACGATCTTCACATCGGCGAGGTTCTTGCCCACGATGGAGAGCGCGTTGACCAGGGCCGCGCCGGAGATGATGGCGGTGCCGTGCTGGTCGTCATGGAAAACGGGGATCTTCATCGTGCGCTTGAGCGTTTCCTCGATCTCGAAACACTCCGGCGCCTTGATGTCCTCGAGGTTGATGCCGCCGAAGGTGGGCTCCAGAATCTGGCAGGTGCGGATGACCTCCTGCGGATCCAGGGTGTCCAGTTCGATGTCAAAGACGTCGATATCGGCGAATCTCTTGAAAAGGACCCCCTTGCCTTCCATGACGGGTTTGCCCGCGGCGGGACCGATGTTGCCCAGGCCGAGGACGGCTGTGCCGTTGGAGATGACCGCCACCAGGTTGCCTTTGGCGGTGTAATTGTAGACCAGGGCCGGATCGCGATGGATCTCCAGGCAGGGGACAGCGACCCCCGGCGAATAAGCGAGCGACAGATCCCTTTGCGTGCGGCAGGGCTTAGTAGGAACGACGGAGACTTTCCCCGCCGGTTCGGATGAATGGTATTCGAGTGCTTCAGTATCCCGGATCGACATGGCCGGATTCCTTTCATCTACCTTGATACACCCTTTGGCAGGTGGAATGCTGAATCGAGGCCGCCTACGGGGGGCGGAACCGTACACTTTAGGCCGGTTCGGCCCGCAATGGCGGCTTTTCCCCTAAGAGGCCGCCAGATTAGGTAACCTGAACGCGAATGGCTCTCCCCGGATGGCTCAAGCGCGTTGGCGCCCTTGGATGGGCTGAAAAGCTGCTCGCCATCCTTTGCGCTCTTGTCCTGGCGGGCGGGTTGATGGGGTTTCCGGCGGGGCTGCAACTGCTGTTGCAGGCAGGCGCAGGCGGGTTGGGGCTTCTCTGGCCAGATCGCCGCCTACCTGCTGAGTTTCGAGATGGACCGGCGCGTGAGCAATCTGAAGCAGGTGTCGGCGTCGCTGGTGCGGGCGCAGCCGCAGAACCGCGTGGAAGCCGTGCGCCGCGCGGGGTTCATCTTCCGCGAGCGCTTCCCCGGGCTGGAAATGCTGGTGCACGACCAGAACGGCAAAGAGGTGCGTTACCCGGAGGATTCCGCGCTGCAAATGCCGCCCGCGGGGCACAGGGACTCGGCGGGCATCGTCATCCGGGACAAGACCTACCACCTGTGGGTACACACCGGCGGGCCGCAGTCTGAAGTAGTCGTGATGGTGCCGGTGACGCGGACCTTCCTGCAATCGCTGGTGCCGCAACTGGGCGAGATTCAATTGACGCCCATCAGCCTGGACCCGCGCGAGACCAGGAATCTGGATGTGCGGCTGCACGCGCCGGTGGCGGGCGAAGCACAGAACGGTGCGCCACCGGGAGCGAGCACCATTCCGCAGGCAGTGAGCGCGCTGGACCTGCGGTTGCGCTGGGGCGTTTTCCTGCCCGTGCCGGAGTGGGCCGAGCCGGGTACGCTGCGGCGCATTTTCCTGGGGGTTTCCACGCGCATCTCCGGGCCGCTGAAGATTGTTTTCAGCGTCGAGACCAACACCGACATTCCGGTGCTCATCACCGTATTCACGGGGCTGGCGATCATCTTCCTGCTGGTGGAGCTGGTCTCGGCCTACATCGGCATCTCGCTTTCAAGGACCATCACGGAGGCCGTGGGCGACCTGTACGAGGCTACCGTGCGTATCAGGGAAGGCGACCTCGGCCACCGTATCCAGGTGAAGGGCAACGATCAGCTGGCGGAGCTCGGCACCTCGTTCAATATCATGGCGGGCAACCTGGAGAGGCTGCTGGAATCAGAAAAAGTACGGCAGCGGCTGGAAGCGGAGCTGGAGATCGCCAGGGAAGTGCAGGCGCAGCTTCACCCCAGGGAGATGTCCGGGTTGGGCTCGCTGGAGGTTCGATCCATCTGCAACGCCGCGCGGACCGTGAGCGGCGACTACTTCGACTACCAGGCGATGGGGGAGACGCGGCTTGCGCTGTGCATCGGCGACGTGGCGGGCAAGGGGATTTCGGCCGCGCTGTTAATGGCGACGCTGCAATCGGCCATGCGCAGCCAGTTGCGGCACTGCATGGAAATGTCGCAGGCGGCGTCTGTAGGCATGGGCGAGGGCTACGCGCCGCCACGGCTTTCCACGGCGCAACTGGTATCAAATCTGAATCAGCAGCTGTACGATTCGACGGCGCCGGAGAAGTACGCCACGTTCTTCTTCAGCGTCTACGATGAGCAGACCGGCACGCTGTCCTACACCAACGCCGGCCACCTGTCTCCGGTGCTCATCCACCAGGGCAAGGCCATTCCGCTGGACTCAAACGGCATGGTGGTGGGCGCCTTCCCGTTCGCCCGCTATGGTGAGAGCCAGGTGCGGCTGGAGAGCGGCGACCTGCTGGTGTGCTACACCGACGGCATTACGGAGCCAGAAAACGCGTACGGCGAGATGTTCGGCGAAGAGCGGCTGATGGAGCTGTTGCTGGCCAACGCCGGCCGCTCCGCGGGCGAGGTGGCGGCGCTTCTGGTGGAGGAGGCGACCAAGTGGACCGCCTCGGTGGAACTGCAGGATGACATGACCGTGATCGTGGCCAAGAAAGTGTGACCATGCCCGGGTTGAAACGGCGCCTGCTGATTGTCGGTTTGACCATCGCCGCCACTGTGACCATCGGGACTGCCGGTTTCGCCCTGGTGGCCGGCTACCCGTGGCTGGACGCCTTCTACATGGCGGTGATGACGATGACCACCGTCGGCTACGGCGAGATTCATCCCCTCAGCCAGACGGCACGGGCGTTCAACTCGTTCTACATGCTGCTGAGCGTCAGTACGCTGCTGCTGGCGCTGGGCACCATGACGCAGACCATCATCGAATTCCAATTCGACAACCTGCTGGAAAAAAGGCGGGCGAGGAAGATGATCGACAAACTCGAGCGGCATTACATCATCTGCGGCTTTGGCCGCGTGGGGCGCGGCGCGGCGGCCGAACTACACCAGGCGGGCGTGCCGCTTGTGGTGGTGGACCGCAGCGAGGAGCGCGTGGACTGGGCGATTCGCAACGGCTACCTGGCGTGCCTGGGCGACTCCACCCGCGACGAGACGCTGCGCGACGCGCGCATCGCCCACGCCGCCGGACTGATCGCCGCCCTGTCCACCGACGCCGACAACCTGTTCGCGGTGATCTCGGCCAAGACCCTGAACCCGAATATCCGTGTGGCGGCCCGCGCCGCCGAGGAAGAGGCCGAGCGCAAGATGCGGCAGGTGGGCGCCGATTCAGTCTTCGCGCCGTATTCGATGACCGGCACGCGGCTGGCGCAGTCGCTGCTCAAGCCGCACGTGCACCGCTTTCTGGATTTTGCCACTACCGGCATCGGCATCGACGTGCGGATCGAACAACTGGAGGTCTCCGAGGGGAGCGACATCGCCGGGCGGTCGCTGGCCGATCTGCGCGTCCGCAGCGAGATGAAGGTGATCGTGCTGGCGATCCGGCGGTCCGACGGCGACATGCTGTTCAACCCGCCGGCCGACGCCGTGATCGAGCGGCGGGACTACCTGATTGTGATGGGAGAGCCAGAGCCGCTGCGCCGGCTGGAGGCGCGCGTGACCGGGGCGGCGGTGTAGCTGGGAAAGGGGCCGCAGATGAAGATCCTGA
This sequence comes from Acidobacteriota bacterium, assembly GCA_016215215.1. Classification (GTDB taxonomy): domain Bacteria; phylum Acidobacteriota; class Terriglobia; order Bryobacterales; family Bryobacteraceae; genus Paludibaculum. The sequence continues at coordinate 9,071 of JACRKW010000238.1, read as the reverse complement.
CACCCGCCCAGATGCGGGAGATCGACAGCCGGACGATGGAGGCCGGCATGCCGGGCCTGGTACTGATGGAAAACGCCGGCTGCCGTGTGGTGGAGTTCCTGGAGCGGCGCTACGCGCCGCTGGTGCGGCAACGCATCGTCGTGGTGTGCGGCAAGGGAAACAACGGCGGCGACGGCCTGGTGATCGCCCGGCAATTGAAGATCCGCCATCATCCGGCGAGCCTGGACGTGGTGCTGGCGTATCCGCCGGACCAGTTCGCCGGCGATGCGGCCGCCCAGTGGCGCATGCTTCGCATGGCTGGCGTGCCTGTCTCCGACAAGGTGGAGCCCCGCATGAGGGCCGCGACTCTGGTGATCGACGCGCTGCTTGGAACTGGCCTGGACGGCCCGGCGCACGGCCGCGCGCTTGAGCTGATCCACGAGATGAACTCGGCTTTTCCAGCGGCCGGGATCGTGAGCGTGGACGTGCCGTCGGGGCTGAACGACGAAGGGGAATCCGTGCGCGCGGCGCATACGGTGACGTTTACGGCGCCGAAGCTGGAGCAGGTGATGCCACCGTGCTGCGACCGCGTGGGCGAGCTGCACGTGGTGGAAATCGGCACGCCGCCGTGGATGCTTGCGGACGATCCAGCCCTGAAGCTCAACCTGTCCGGACCGGAGACGTTCGGCCGTCTCTTTGCGCCCCGCGCTCGCGGCGCTCACAAGGGCGACTTCGGGCACGTGCTGGTGGTGGGAGGAGCGCCCGGCAAGGGCGGCGCGGCAGCCATGGCCGGCCTGGCCGCGCTGAAGGCAGGCGCGGGCCTGGTGACGGTGGCGTCTTCGGAGGATGAGCGGAGAACCGTGACCTCGCTGGCGCCCGAGCTGATGACGCAGGCGGTGTCGGAGGATCCCGGCGAGAAGGACGTTCTGGCCATCGGCCCCGGACTGGGGCGCGACCCCGAGATGACTGCGCTGGCGCAACGGCTGTTCGCCCAATCGGCCTTGCCGGTGGTGGTGGATGCCGATGGGCTGAACGCACTGGCGGGCACCTCCTTTCACGGCCCCGGACCCTGCCGGGTTTTGACGCCGCACGCGGGAGAGATGGCCCGGCTGGCCGGCTGCACGGCCACCGACATTCAGGCCGACCGCCTGGGCGTGGCCACCCGCTTCGCTGTCGAGAGAAACGTGGTGGTGGTCCTCAAAGGGCAGCGGACGGTCATCGCCCTGCCCGACGGCCGGGCGTTTGTGAACCCCACGGGCACGCCGGCCATGGCCACCGCCGGTTCGGGCGATGTGCTCACCGGCTTGATCGCCGGCCTCATGGCACAATGGCCGGACCGGCGGGAGGAGGCCATCGTGGCCGCAGTCTGGCTGCACGGGCGGGCCGGCGAATTGGGCGCGGCCGATGCAACAGAACAGTCACTGACGGCCACCGGTCTCATCCGGAGCCTGCCCGCGGCCATCCGCGAAGTGTTGCGATGACCAGCCGAAGCTACACCGCCCGTACTGAGGAGGAGACCATCGCGTTGGGCGCCAGGCTGGCTGCGGGCTGGACACGCCCCTGCGTTGCTCTGCTGATCGGCAACCTCGGGGCAGGGAAGACCACCTTGGCCAAGGGCATCGCCGAGGGCCTTGGCGCGGCCCGTGCCGAAGACGTCTCCAGCCCGACCTTCCCGCTGATCCACGAATATGGCGGTACGGGCGAGGTGCTGCATATCGACCTCTACCGGCTGGACACCGCGGCCGAGGTCGAGTCGCTCGGTTTGGACGAGGTCTTCGGCCGCGGCGCGGTGGTGTTGCTGGAGTGGGCCGAGCGCTTCCCGGAGTTGATGCCGGAGGAGCGCATTGAGATCCGCATCGAGCCACAGCCCGATGAATCGCGCCTGATCTGCGTGACTGAGCTACCCTGAATCCCATGGCAGTTCAAAGCGGCAATCGCCTGGCTCTCGCCGTCCTCATCGCCCTGGCGGCCGGCTCCGCGAGCCTGGTCTACATCCTGATGCGGCCGTTTCTGCAGCCGATCTTCTTTGCCATCGTGCTTGCCATTGCGTTTCAGCCGGCCTTCCAACGCATCTCCGCGTGGATCAAACCCCGGGTGCTGGCCTCCCTGTCGGCGACTCTTCTCCTGCTGGCGCTGGTCCTGGCGCCCCTGGGGATGCTGGGTGTGACGATTGTTCACGAGGCGCGCAGTTCCTATGCGCAACTGGCCCAGCAGAGCGCCCAGGAAGGGGGCTGGAGCACGTGGTTGGGCCGCGTGGCGGACGGGCCCGTGCAGTGGATCGCCTCCAGGACCGGCGTGCCGGCCCCGGACGTCAAGTCGATCGCCGAGAGCCGCGCGAAATCGTGGAGCGAGGCCCTGGTCCGTTGGGGCGGTTCTGTGCTGGGCGATCTGACGTCCACCATCGGCAACGGCATGTTGTGCCTGTTCGTGCTGTTCTTCCTCTTCCTGGAAGGCGATGCCATCCGCCGGGGCATTGTGCGCTGGCTGCCGCTGCCGCACGGGCGGACTGAGGAACTGCTCGGGTCCATCACGCAATCCATCGTGGCTAATGTTTACGGAATCGCCGCTGTCGGCTCGGCGCAGGGAGTTCTCACCGGCCTGGGCTTCCTGTTCACCGGCCTTCCGGCGCCGGTGATGTGGGGGGCATTGGCGGCCCTCGCTTCGCTGGTTCCGCTGGTGGGGCCGGCGCTGATCTGGGCGCCCGGCGCGTTGGTGCTGCTGACGCACGGCGCCTGGGGCAAGGCGCTGTTTCTGGCGCTGTGGGGCCTGCTGGCGGTGGGTATGGCGGACAACGTCCTGCGGCCGTGGATTCTCAGCGGCAAGACGGAGATGAACACCTTGGTGGTGTTCTTCGCGCTGATGGGCGGGATGCAGGCGTTCGGATTCATCGGCCTGTTCGCCGGCCCGGTGATCTTCTCGGTGGGAGTGCAGGTGTTCCGAATCCTGCGCGAGGAGTACCTGGATGAATCCACCGCCGATGAGCCCGCAGCCGAGGCGAGCCAGGCAGGCGAGGCGTAGCCTCAGTTCTTCTTCCCGGGCGCCTTCTTTTCTTCCGGCTTCGCACCCGCCTTCTCGCCGGGTTTGTACAGCGAGGGCTTCTTCTTGCCCGGAGCGACGCCCTCTTTCTCGGCGTCGATCCTCTGCTGCTCCTTCTTGAGTTCCTCTTTACGCTCCGGCGCGAGCAGTTCCTCGCGCTCCTTGCGGATGTCGACTTCCCTGGACTCCACTGCGCGGGTGCGCTCCCGGAAATCCTGCTCGCTGAGTTCGGCGCTGTCCCGGGTGGTTTCCACCGCCTGCTCCAGCGCGAACTGGAAACGGCCCTTGTCCGGCGAGGAGAGGCCGGCGAAACGTTCGAGTTCGGCCAGCATCTCGCGCTCCACCTTGGCCACCGCGGTCAGGGAGGCGAGCGGACGCTGGCGCTTGATGCTGTTGTCGACGTAGCTGTCGATGGCCTCGATGATGCCGGTGTACTGTTCCAGCAGATCGTGAATCATGCCGCTCCGTCCAGTCTTGGGCTTGGCGAAGAGCTGATCGAGCTGGTCGATCCGCTGGCGGGCAAACTTGAGATAGAGCTGCAGTCGCAGATCCGCGTCCTGCGTTTCCCGAATCTGCTCCACCTCGTCCGATGTGAGGAAGTCCTTCTGGGCCGCCAGAGGCGGGGCCATGAGAGTGGCCAGCAGGATCACGGTCTGGGGCAGGAAGAGCTTCATGGCGGTTCTCCTCGACTGTTCACTTGCCGGTCATCACGCCGAGCAGGAACTCCTCGTGCGTGGTGGATATCCGCTCCCTGGTCTTCTCCGCGGCCGGCCGGTCGTCCAGGCTCAGGGCTCGCACCAGCTCGGAGAGCTGCTTCTCCATCTCCCTGGTCCTGAGTTCGCCCTTCTTGTACTGTCTGGAGAGTTTGGCGGGCCGCTTGCCAGTGGAGCGCAGGGATTCCAGCGCCAGCCCGGCCGCCTGCGCGATTTCGTCCAGCGACTGGAGCAGTTCCGTGCGGCTGCCCCCTTCCTTGACCAGTTCGCGAGCGAGCTTCATCTGCTGGCCGGCGTGGTCCAGCGCCATATCGAAGCGCCGCAACGGATCGGGCTCCTGCCTGATCTCCGGCAGGCCTCCGGCAAGCGGCAGAGCCGCACCCAGGAACAGCACGGTAAGCCAGGAACTGCGAGTCATCGTTTCACCGCCTTTTCCAGCACTTTGGCGCGCTGCCGGGCCTTGAACTCCTCATCTGGATGGTTGCCGGTGCTTTGCGCCAGGAACTTCCGATAGCTTTCCAGTGCCGGTTTGGGCTGCTGCAGCGCGTCCAGCATGGTGGCGCGGAGGTAGTGGTAGGCCGGCGTTTCACCGTTCAGCTGCCGGGCACGCTCCAGCGCAGCCAGGGCCGGCTCGTACTGTTTCAGGAGGAGGAGCATGGCGGTGTACTCGTTCCAAGCCTCCCCCGAGTCCGGCTTGATCCGCGTGGCGGCCTCAAACTGCCGTGCCGCATCGTCATAGCGCTTCTGATCGCGCAGCAGACGACCGTAGAAGAGCCGAGTGCGGATGTCTGCGGGCTCGGCGGCAGCCAGTTGACCGGCGGCGGCAATGGCTTGATCCGGTTGTTTGGCGCGCAGGTATGCGGTTGCCAAGGCGTAGAGCAGTGCGGAGGAAGGGCTGCGCGAGCGCGCCGCTTCCAGATGCTCGACGGCGCCGGCCGGGTCGCCCGAATCCAGCAGGATCAGGCCGAGGCGCTCTCGCGCGGGGGCATTGTCCGGAAAGCGGCGATAGATCGCCGCTGCCTTTTCTGGCAACTTCGCGTTCTCGCAGGCGACCGCCAGTTCCAGTTGGATGTCCATCGCGGCGGGGTCTAGCTCGGCCGCCTTTTCGAGCGCCGCCACAGCCTTGCTCCACTGGCCGCCGCCAGCGTAGGCGCGGCCGAGCAGGTAGGCGGCCTTTCCGCCGGTGGGCCGCTGGGCGAGGGCCTCTTCCAGCAGCGGCGCGGCTTCTCCGAACCGGCTCTGTTTGACCAGCAGCCTGCCGAGATTGAGCTGCGCTTCGTACAGGCCGGCTTTCAGCGCCAGAACCTTGCGGAACCCGGCGACGGCATCCTCGTCGCGTCCGGCCAGGCTGTATGCCAACGCCAGGTTGAAGCGTATGCTGACGTCGTCCGGCGACTTTTCAGCCAACGGCTGGAGCAGCTCGATGGCCTGCTCGTAGCGGCCGGCGTCGAGGTGCGCCGAGGCCTCCGCCATCGGATCAGCGGGCTGCTGCAGATGGGCCAGCAGAAGGATGGAGGCAAGCCGGATCATCTCACCCTCATTCTAGCGGGGCTCGCCGGCGCAGGGGCTAACGGCCCAGGTCGAGTCTCGCCGTCAGCTCCTGGCGCAGGCGGGCCAGGGGCAGGACGATGACGCCCGAGCCGGCGTCATAGGTCTGGACACCGGGGTAGACGACGAACAATTGCTGCAGGCGGAGGTCCTGGCGTGCGATACGCATCGACTTGGTCAGCCCCGGCGCGTCGGCGTACTTCACCTCCACGCCGTAGCGCTTCCCGCCGGCCATGAACATCAGATCGAGTTCGGCGCCGGACTGAGTCGCCCAGTAGTACATGTTGCGTTCGCCGATGATCTTGGACATCTCCTCGACCACGAAACCTTCCCAGGAGGCGCCCAGCCGCGGGTGCCCCTCCAGCGCCTGAAAGGACTCCACTCCCAGCAGGCTGTGCAACAGTCCCGTGTCGCGGATGTAGATCTTCGGCGCCTTCACCTGACGCTTGCCGACATTCTCAAACCACGGCTGCAACTGGCGTACCACCAGCGCGCCGCTGAGGATATCCAAGTGCCGCTTGACGGTGGTGTGCGACTCGCCGAGCGAACGGGCGATCTCCGAGGCATTCCAGGTTTGCCCGTGATAGTGCGCCAGCATCATCCACAGGCGGCGCAGCGTCGCGGGCGGAACCTGCACGCCGAATTCCCGGATGTCCCGCTCCAGGAACGTACGGATGAAGTTGGCCCGCCAGCCGATGCTTTCCTGATCCGACTCAGCGGTATAGGAGCGCGGGAAGCCCCCTCGCCACCACAGCTTCTTCAAGCCGCGCTTGTCGGCTTCCTCGATGTCGAACCCGCCCATCTCCACAAAGGCGATTCGTCCGGCGAGCGTCTCCGAGCCCTGCCGCAAAAGCTCCGGCGATGCGCTGCCGAGGATGAGAAAGCGGCACGCCGGCCCCTGCCGGTCGGCCAGTACGCGCAGAATCGGAAAGAGGTCGTGCTTGCGCTGCACCTCGTCGATCACCACCAGGCCTCGCAATGGTTCCAGGCACGTCATCGGCTCGGCCAGGCGCTGCAGGCTGATGGGATCTTCCAGGTCGAAGTACGCGGCGCCTGCGGACCGGCCGATCTGCCGCGCCAGCGTCGTCTTGCCGCATTGTCGAGGGCCGATCAACGCCGTCACGGGGTTGGCCTTGATCGCCTGCCGGATCAGGCGGATCAGGCGAGATCTCTGGTAAAACATCTTCTAGACTCATCCTTGAAAATTGAGCACTGACCGCTCAATTTTCAATATAGACTACTTCGCTAGACTTTGCCAGACGGCAATGCAAACTCCTCCGGAGTGCCCGCGGCGACGATCCGCCCACCGGCATCGCCGCCCTCCGGGCCGAGGTCCACAACCCAGTCCGCATGGCGGATCACTTCGAGGTTGTGCTCGATGATCAGCAGGCTGGCGCCCTTGGCGACCAGGCGGTCGAACGCGTCCAGTAGTTTTGCGATGTCGTCAAAGTGGAGCCCGGTGGTCGGCTCATCGAACAGGTAGAGCACCCCTTTGCAGTCGGCCTGTGTGAGGTGGGAAGCGAGTTTCACCCGTTGCGCCTCTCCGCCCGAGAGCGTCGTGGCGGACTGGCCCAGCCGCAGATAGCCCAATCCGACGTCGGCCATCGGCCTCAGTCGGGCGGCCAGTTTTGGCTGATCGGCGAAGAATGCCAGCGCCTCCCGGATGGTGAGTTGCAGCACCTGGTGGATGTTCAGCCCCCGGTACTGCACGTCGAGGATCGACGACTTATAGCGTGTCCCGCGGCAATCCTCGCAGATCAGTTCCACGTCGGCCAGGAACTGCATCTCCACCGTCACGGTGCCGTCGCCCTGGCAGGACTCGCACCGGCCGCCGGCGATGTTGAATGAGAAATGCCCGGCGGCGTAACCGCGCCGCTGCGCCTCCGGCGTCGAAGCGAAGAGTTCACGGATCAGATCGAAGGCCTTGGAGTAGGTGACCGGGTTCGAGCGCGGCGTTCGTCCAATCGGCGACTGGTCCACCAGCACCAGTTCTCTCACCAGCCCCGTGCCGTCCACGCTGCGGCAGGTTTGCCGCTCGACCTTTTCCCCCAGACCCGGCTCCTCCGGCGTCGCGCCCGCCTTGGAAAGGTCGCGCCTGTAGCGGGACTCCAGCGTCTTGTGCATCACGTCGTGCACCAGCGTCGACTTGCCCGATCCGGAAACGCCGCTCACCACCACCGTGACGCCCAGGGGGATCTCCACGTCGATCCCCTTCAAGTTGTTGGCGCGGCAGCCATGGAAGCGCAGCATCTTGCGCGCGTCCACCTTGCGGCGCTCGGTTTTGAGCGAAGTCTGCAATTCACCCTTCAGGTATCTGGCAGTGAGCGAGGCGCCGCGCTTCGATCCGCCGGCCAGCATCTGCGCCAGAGTTCCCTGGAATGTCACCTGGCCGCCCAGCTCGCCGGCGCCCGGCCCGATATCGACCACATGGTCGGCGGCGCGCATCACATCGGCGTCATGCTCCACCACCAGGACCGTGTTGCCGAGATCGCGCAGCTCCCGGAGTATGCCGATCAAGCGGCCTGTGTCGCGCGGGTGCAGGCCAATGGAAGGCTCGTCCAGCACGTAGGTCGCTCCCACCAGCCGCGAGCCGAGACACGTGGCAAGTTGGATGCGCTGTGCCTCGCCGCCGGAAAGCGTGGCCGAAAGCCGGTCCAGCGTCAGGTAGTGGAGCCCCACGTCGTTCAAGAAACCCAGTCGCTGCTGGATCTCCACCAGCACCTTGCCGGCTACCGCGGACTGCTCCGGGCCTAACGGCAGCCCGTCAAAGAACTCGCCGGCCTGCGCGATGTTCATCCGCGCCGCCTCGGCAATGGTCCTTCCGCCCACCCGGACGTTCAGCGCCTCGGCGCGAAGTCGCGACCCGCCGCAATCCGGGCATTCGGTGTAACCCCTGTACCGGCTCAAAAACACCCGCACGTGCACCTTGTACTTCTTGCGCTCGACATCGGCGAAGAACTTGCGCACAGCCTCCAGAACCAGGGCTTTCTCAGCTCCGTTCAGATCGCTGTACGCCTTGTTCAGACGGACCCTGCCGCCGGGACGGGAGCGGAACTGCTCGCCGTAGGACTCGTACTGGGGCTTGGTCCAGGGGTGCACCGCGCCCTCATCCAGCGACAGCGAAGGGTCCGGGATCACCAGATCCATGTCGTAGTCGATCGTGTTGCCGAAGCCCTGGCACTTGGGGCAGGCACCGTACGGGTTGTTGAAGCTGAACAGAGGCGGCTCCGGCGTAACGAAGTCGCGCGAGCAGACCTTGCAGCAGAAGCGCTCGCTGAATCTCAGCCGCTTTGGCTCGGGCTCCCCGGCCTGCTCAAACACAACCTCGCCCGCCTCGCGGTAGCAGATTTCCACCGTATCGACGATGCGCTGCTTCTGGTCCGGGCGCATCACCAGCCTGTCGGCCAGGACATGTACCGGTTGTGAGAAGTCGACTTCCAGCAGCGACTCCGGCGTCGAGAACTCGAACATCCGCCCCGCCTGAAACAGCCGGTTGAAGCCGCGCTTCCTGAGATCGAACAGATGGTCGCGGAGCGAGGCGGCATCGCCCGGCTTGAAGGCGGTCACCGGGAAGAGAGCGTACCATCGCGATCCCGCGCTCTGGGCCAGCATCTTCTCCGCCACCGGGTCCACCGTGTCCCGTTCCACCCGCTCGCCGCAGCCCGGGCAGAACGTTTCGCCCGCGCGGGCATACAGCAACCTCAGGTAATCGTGGATCTCGGTTGAGGTTGCCACCGTGGAGCGCGGGTTGCGCGTGGTGTTCTTCTGCCGGATGGCGATGGGCGGAGGCACACC
>JACRKW010000237.1 GCA_016215215.1 Acidobacteriota bacterium | reverse complement strand
CTGCGACCTCAAAGTGGGCGCCGAGACCTTCCCTGGTATCAACACCTGGCGCGCCAATTGGATCGTCTGGCAGCGCCACGGCTTCGAGCGCCCGGCCTGGGACAATGCCGTCCAGTTCAAGCGCACCATCCTCGACCGCAACCACTTCCCCAAGGACTCTGGCTTCACCGCCACCTTCCGCTTCTCCATCGACACGCCACAGCCCCCCGCGGCCATCGACCTTGCCGTCGAAACCCCCGAACTCTACCGCATCAGCGTCAACGGCAAACCCGCCGACTTCTCCAAGGCCGCCCGCTACAACGATCCCCGCCTGCTCCGGGCCTCCATCGCCTCACTCGTGAAGACCGGCGAAAACGTTGTCCAGCTCGAAGCCTCTCCCTTCGACGTCCACATGGAGCTCGAGAACATCTTCATCCTCTGCCCGCTTGCCGTGGAGCCAGCCGCAAAAGGTTTCCGGCTCACGTCGCCGAAATCGCCCGCCCTCGGCTCGTGGGCCGCCAATGGCTGGCCGTTTTACTCCGAATCGGCCACCTACACCGCCAGTGTCGCCGTCCCCGCCCCGGCCACGCGCCTCAAGCTCGATCTCACCCGCTGGAACGGCTCTCTCGCCATCGTCACACTCGACGGCAAGCAGACCCTCAAGCTCGGCTGGCCGCCGTACACCGCCGAGTTTACCGTCGCGCCCGGCCAGCACGAAGTCGCAGTTCAGGTCGTGGGCACGCCCCGCAACCTGTTTGGCCCCTTCCACCATCCCGCAAAGCTGCGCATGCGCGCCTGGCCCGCCGCCTGGGCGGAGTTCCCTGAAAGCCAGCCGCCCGGCGCTTCCTACGATATCCTCGACTACGGCCTCTTGCAGCCGCCCGCCATCTCCATAGGAGGAGTCACTCAATAGCCATGCCCGCACGCGTAGGTGTATTCTCCATCGGACTGGCCGCTTACTGGCCTCAGTTCCCCGGCCTGAAGGAGCGGCTGGAGTCCTACCGCCTGCACATCGAGCAGCGCCTCGCAACCTTCGATGTCGAGGTCGTCTCGGCCGGCCTCATCGACGATGCTCCCGGCGCCCGTGCCGCCGGCGCCCTTTTCGCCGCAAGGCAAGTGGATCTCATCTTCCGCCTTCGCCCGCGCCCGCGTCGACTTCCTGGTCGTCTCCGGCGTCCTGCACGACGACCCCGCCGCCTGTCGCGAGGTGGAACAGTGGTGCCGCGCCGCCTCTGCCGCCTCGGGCCTCAAGTCTGCCCGCATCGGCTTCCTCGGCCATACCTATCCGGGCATGCTCGACATGCACTCGGACTTCACCATGGTCACCGCCCAAACCGGAGCGCACATCGAAGTGCTCGAAATGTGCGACCTCGAAAAGCGCCTGCCTGAGCCGGACGAGCCAGGTGTCGCCGCCAAACTCGATGAGACCCGCTCGGTGTTCGAACTCGATTCCAGCGTCGAGCCAGCCAATCTCGAGTGGGCTGCCCGCGTCGCCGTCGCCCTCGACCGTCTCACCTCCGACTTCGACCTCCAAGGCCTCACCTACTACTACCGCGGTCTTGACGCCAACCCCTACGAGCGCCTCGGCGCCGGCCTCATCCTCGGCTGCTCCCTCCTCACAGCCCGAGGCATACCGTGCGCCGGCGAGGGAGACCTCAAAACTTGCCTCGCCATGCTCGCCATGGACCGCCTTCGCGCGGGCGGCTCCTTCACCGAGTTCTACGCCATGGACTTCCGCGAGGAGTTCGTTCTCATGGGCCACGACGGCCCCGGCCACCTCGCCATCTCCAACCGCAAGCCCGTTCTGCGCGGCCTCGGACTCTATCACGGCAAGCGCGGCTTTGGCGTCTCGGTGGAGTTCTCCGTCAAGCTCGGCCCGGTCACTCTGCTCGCCGTGACACAAACCGCCGCCGGCTCCCTCAAGCTCCTCACCGCTGAAGGCGAGTCCATCGCAGGCCCCACGCTGAAGATCGGCAACACCAACTCCCGGCTTCGATTCGGCCCCTCGCCGGCCGCCTTCGTCAATCGTTGGTGTCATGAAGGACCCACCCACCACTGCGCCCTCGGCGTCGGCCACCACTCCGGCGCCATCGCCAAACTGGCCCGGCTCCTGCTGCTCCCGCTCGCTCAGGTAAGTTAAGTGCCAGTTCCTGGACGGCTTCGCACAAAGCTGGGAGCCTGCCCGGCAGCCCCGGATCTCCACCGTCTAGAATGGAAGGTCCCTACTTGTGGACGAATCACGCGAACAGCAACGGCTCAATCAGGACCTCGGCCTCGGCGGCAAACTCTCTGACCGCAGCCGTGCCCGGCTGCTCAATCGCGATGGAACATTCAATGTCCGCCGCAACAACCTGAGCGCGTTCCACCCCTATAACGCCTATCACACACTGCTCTCGCTTCCGGTGCCACGCCTGCTCGCTCTAATGGCCGCCGGCTATTTTGCCACCAACCTGCTGTTCGCCACTTTCTACTGGCTGGCCGGTCCGGATGCGCTCTCCACCTCCGCCGCTTCGCCGATCGCGCGATTCGAGGACTGCTTCTTCTTCAGTGTCCAGACCCTGGCGACCATCGGATACGGCAAGCTCACGCCCAACACACGAGCCGCGAACCTGCTGGTCGCCATCGAAGCGCTGGTCGGCCTCCTGGGCTTCGCCATTCTCAGCGCCCTGCTGTTTGCCCGTTTCGCTCGGCCCACCGCCAAGATCAGCTTCAGCCGCAAAGCTCTGATCGCACCCTACCAGGATGGTTGGGCTCTCGTCTTCCGTCTCGCCAACCTCCGCAACCACGACCTCACCGACGTGCACGCCATCGTCTCTTTCGCGCGCTG
>JACRKW010000064.1 GCA_016215215.1 Acidobacteriota bacterium | reverse complement strand
CTCGCGACTCCAGAACGGGACCCCAGAACTTGCGCAGTGCGGTGTCACCCCCCACTGTGGTCAACCGATAGCCGCCAGCGAAGAGGAGTGCGCCGGCGAGCATGGCGGCGGCATACCTGAGCCACGACGGCCAGGAGCGTCCAGACGTAGCTTCGGATTCGCCGCTCAGAGCCGAGGGCGTTGCGTGTTCACCGGGGAAGCTAAACTCCGGGATGTAAGAACCGGCACTGAAGAGTATCCGGATCTCGTCCTCATGGCCGGGCTCCTGATAGTACTGCGCGATCCGCTTGCGGATCTCGCCGGCTGTGGTGCGAACGATGGGGTCAGTGTTGGTGTCGTAATCCGGATCGCGCCCGAATACTTCTATTCCAAGGGTGCGTTCCTTCAGCTTCGAGGTCTCGCCAACCAGGGTTTGCTCGACGACATAGCGGAGCAGGATAGGATATCGCTTGCTGAGCTTGAAGAGGGGGGTAGCGAGCATCCGGTCCAACTGTGCCCGGATGGCGACGCGATCACCCTCGGTCAAAGTCTGCCGTGGTTGAAGCATTCAGCCTGCCCACATTCTAGCACCCTAACACCATCAGAGGAAGATGAGTGTAACAGAGGTATGATTCCCCTGTTGCGGATCAAAGATTGTCCGAAAGATAGGGACGCCAGACTGGGCTTACCGCGTTTGGGGCGGAGTGGCCGCAGGTTGCGCAGGATCGAGGGCCGAGAGACGTTGTCTCCTGCGATTCTCGTAAGGTACTGATTATAAATGGACAGTTGACGTATCATACGTTAACGGGAGGCAATGTACTAACAGTATTCAACTAGGTAGCAAGGGCGGGAAGAGGGCCGGGAGGTGTCGAGTCGCTACCGTATGGATCTTGTAGTGGTTCCATATTAGTTCTACTGTCACATCTAAGACGCACGTGTTGCGAAACCTGTCAGTTCGTCGCATGTGTGGCGTTGGAAGAGGGTGGCGGTGGCCACTCCAGATTGGTTGAGGAGTCTTGCTCCGTTGCAAAAGGATGCTATGAACTATCCAGAAAGCAGACAGCCGGTGGATGCGAAGAACCGGCGGCAGAGAGGCATCAGTCTTGGACTCTTGGGGTTGGTCCTGCTGGTCTCCGTGTTCCTTATGATGCAATTGCCGGCGCTGGCGCAGAGCGCGAGCGGCACCATCAGCGGAACGGTGGCTGACAAGTCCGGCGCTGTGATTCCGAAGGCGAAGGTCATATTGAAGAACTCGAACTCGGGCGTCACGCGCGAAACCATCTCGAACGGAAGCGGCGTGTACACGTTCCCGTCCGTGTTACCGGGCACCTACGAAGTCACGATCACAACCTCCGGCTTCCAGCCGTGGGAGCTGAAGGAGATCGTCCTGAACCAGGGCGGCAGCGTTTCCTTCAACGCAGTGATGCAGGTGGAAGGCACCAAGCAGGAAGTGGAAGTGGCGGGAATGTCGGAGTCGGTCGTGCCGGTGGACACGGGCCAGGCGAGCCAGACTCTCGGCCGTCAGCTTGTGGAAGATCTTTCCATCGTCGGCAGGGACGCGGCTGAGTTGATCAAGATTATGCCGGGGATGGCAATGGCCACCGGTCTGAGCCAGTCGATGTGGAACAGCTACACGACGGCGAGCAACACGGGCCCGATCGGGGCGTTCTCGGCGGCGGGCACGCAGCCCAACGGCGCGATGACGATGTCGTCGGACGGCGCCAACCTGCTGGACCCGGGCAATCAGGGAACCCAGACCGCCAACATCAACCAGAACCAGGTGGCGGAGGTTTCGATTCTGACCTCGGCCTACGGCGCGGAGTTCGCGAAGGGGCCGGTGACGTTTCAGGCGATCGGCAAGAGCGGCGGGTCGCGGTACCACGGCGGGGCCTACCTCTATGCGCGCGACGGCACGTTCAACGCCGTGGATTCCTACAACAAGAGCCAGGGCGGTTCGCCGTTGAATGACAGGTTCTTCTATCCGGGCGGCGATTTCGGCGGTCCGGTAATGATCCCGAAGACGAACTTCAACAAGAATCGCGACAAGCTGTTCTTCTACACCGCGTACGAGTACATGAAGCAGCAGCCTGCGGGCACGCTGCGCAACTACTTTGTACCGACGGCAGAGATGATGAATGGCAACTTCAGCCCGGACTACTTGAAGACGCTGGGCTCGGGATTCGCCAACGCCCGCAGCGCGGCCAACGTAGTGCCCGGCGGCAACGCGACGAGCAACGACGGGGTGAACTTCCCCGGCGGTTTCATTCCAAAGTCGCAGATGGACCCGAATTCGCTGGCCTACATGAAGCTGTTCCCGGCGCCGAACGCGGATCCCGCGAAGAACTCCACCGGATCCAACTATCAGTTTTTTGAGGGCCCGCCGCAGAACCGGTGGGAATACCGCCTGCGCGGCGACTACAACATCAGCCAGAAGACGAAGCTGTTCTTCTCATGGAACATGCAGCGTGAAGGCACGTCGAGCCCGATCAGCATCTGGTGGCAGATCCCCGGCTCGCTGCCGTATCCGTCATCCCAAACGGCGACGCAGAAGTCCGACATCTACAGCGCGAACCTGGTGCACGTGTTCACCCCCACGCTGACGAACGAGTTCGTTTTCGCGCAAGCGAACTTCCTGAACCCGATCAAGCTGGGCAATCCGGATGCGGTGAATCCGGACAAGATCGGTTTCAAGATGACGGGCCTTTTTGCGAATCCGTTCCTGCCGCAGATCCCGAACACGTACGGCTGGAGCAACGCCAACGTAGGCTTTGCGACTTATCCCTACGGCGCTCCCTGGCCGTCGGGCGGGGCAGCATCGTTTGGCAAGCTCTCACAGACGCCGAACATATCGGACAACATCACGAAGATCGCCGGCAAGCACACCGTGAAGGCCGGCTTCTACTGGGATTTTGCGCGCAACAACCAGACCGGCGGCGGCCTGGACGGCAGCACGCAGGGCGCCGCGGCTTTTGAGAATTGGGGCGCGCGCAGCACGGGCAATCCTTTGTCGGACTGGATCACGGGACGCATCACGACGTTCAGGCAGATGAAGGACGCGCCCGTAACGGACTTCAAGTATTACCAGTACTCGTTCTTCGTGAACGACCAGTGGAAGGCCACCAAGCGGCTGACTCTGACGCTTGGCATGCGCTTCGAACACATGGGCAACTGGGTTCCTGCCGAGGGACCTGGACTGGCCGTGTGGAACCAGTCATCGTACAACAACGCGTCGAACGCTCCTGGGTGGACGGGCCTACAGTGGACGGCGGTCAACAAGAGCATTCCGATGTCGGGCTTCCCATCGCGGCCGATGTTCTATGAGCCGCGCTTTGGCGCCGCCTACGACCTGTTCGGCGACGGCAAGACCGTTCTACGCGGCGGCATCGGCCTCTACCGCTACCAGCTGTCATACAACAGCGTCAGCGGCGCGGCCTACTCGGCTCCGCTCAACGTTCCCGACGTGTCGACCAATTGGGGTTGTTGCGTGGGCTGGAACGAGTTCAAGCAGTACTCGCCGGCGACGGGGGTACCTGGGCTAGGCTCGTCGCTGAACGGCGCGCTCAACATGGATGACGACCGGACGCCGCACACCTGGACGTACAACTTCACCATCAGCCGCCGGATGCCGTGGCGGAGCGTGGCGGAAGCCCAGTACTCAGGCAACAAGTCGAGAGACCTGATGCTGCGCGGCCCGCTGTCCAACATCAACCTGGTGCCTTTCGGCGCATTCTTCAAGCCGAACCCGAGGGACGGCAAGATCTACGACCCCGCCGATGGCGGATTCCCGAGCAACGACTACCGTCCGCTCAGGAACTACCAGGATGTGACGCTGATCAACCACGGGAGCTATTCCAACTACAATTCCCTGGTGTTGACCTGGCAGAAGCAGACCGGCCGGGCGACGTTCACGACCAACTACACCTTCAGCAAGGTGCTGGGCGTACGCGACAACCAGTCCGACAACGGCCCTGGCGCGGGCACAACTCTGTGGCCGTTCGGGTTGAGGCAGAATTACGGCGTGCTGGGATGGGATCACACCCACATCTACAACGCCGCCTACGTGTTCAATTCGCCGAACTGGGTGAAGGGCAACAAGGTGCTGCAAGGCATCGCCAACGGCTGGGTACTGTCCGGCATCACGCAGATGCAGAGCGGCGCACCGATCCAGCCCAACACCTCCGGAACGTTGAACGCCTCATGGCCGGGGGACTACACCCCGCAGCGAATCCTGGGCACCAACGCAGTCTCGAACATGTTCCCGAAGGTGCTCTGCGACCCGAGGAGCAACCTGCAGTCCGGGCAGTACTTCAACCCAAGCTGCTTCGGCCCTGCGCCGGCTGGAGCCAACGGCGACATCATCTGGCCGTACATCAAGGGCCCGGCGTTCTTCAACAGCGACCTGGCGATGTACAAGAACTTCAACATCAACGAGCAGCACAAGATCCAGTTGAGGTTCTCGGCGTTCAACTTCATGAACCATCCGCTGCCGCAGTTCGGCGCGGGCGGCAACTCCGACTTGCAGTTGAACTTCAACAACAACGGCACACTCTCCAAGACCAACCTCAACAAGTTGACCTGGGGCGGGCCGAACTTCACGGTGGGCCGCCGTGTGGTTGAGTTCACGATCAAGTACAACTTCTGAGGCATCGCTTCAGAAGGCAAGGCCAAGAGGGGGGCGCCAGCGCGCCTCCCTTTCCATTTCCGGGGGTTATCCTGCCAAGTATGAAGTCTCGTTTGGCGATGCTGTCCGCGGCGATCGTGGCCGGGATCTTGGTGTTGGCGGCACAGAAGCCGGGCGCCATGAGGTTCGAGTTGAAGACGATTGGTTTTCAGTTGGAACACGGTGAGGTGTCGGCGCGGCACGTACCGGCTACGATGGCGGGGGGCGTAGCGGTGTTCGACTACGACAGGGACGGCCGTCCGGACATCTTCTTCACCAACGGGGCGAACCTGGCGACGTTGAAGAAGGACGATGAGAAGTACCGGAACCGGCTGTTCCGCAACGAGGGCAAGGGTGAGTTGCGGGATGTGACAACCAAGGCAGGGCTGGCGGGGGCGGGGTACGATCACGGGGCGGCGGTGGGCGACTACGACAACGATGGATGGCCAGACCTGTTCGTGGCGGGAGTCCACCACAACACGCTGTACCACAACAACGGCGACGGCACGTTCAGCGACGTATCGGAGAAGGCAGGGCTGAACAAGCGGGACGAGAAGTTCGGGCCGCTGTGGGCGATTGCGGGCGTGTGGGCGGACGTGAACAACGATGGGAAACTCGACCTGTTCGTGGTGAATTACCTGCAGTGGGACTACGCGACGGAACCGCTTTGCGAGTATAGAGGGGCGGCGGACTACTGCAGTCCGCGGTCGTACAAGGGGCTGCCGAATCAGATCTACCTGAACCGGGGCGGCGGCGTGTTCGAGGATGTTTCGGAGTCGTGGGGCGTGCGCGCCCAGGTGGGCAAAGGCATGGGCGGGGGGATGGCCGATTTCGACCTGGACGGGCGTCCCGACATATTCGTGACCAATGACGGAAGCTACAATTCGTTGTTCCACAATATAGGCGGAAAATTCGAGGAGGTGGCCTTTCCGAAGGGGGTGGCTTTGATGGAGGACGGGAACTTCATTTCCGGGATGGGAACGGATTTCCGGGACTACGACAACGACGGGTATCCGGACATCGCGTTCGTTGCGCTGGAGAAGCAGACCTTTCCGCTGCTGAAGAACATGGGAGGAAAGGAGTGCCGGGAGACGACGGGGCAGAGCGGGATGAGGCAACTCAGCATGAGCATGTCGGGCTTCGGCGTGGGACTCTACGACCTGGATAACGACGGCTGGAAGGATCTCTTTGTCACGCGGGGGGACGTGCTGTCGCGGCCGATGCCGGGCACCACGGTGGAGCAGCACAACACGGTATTCCGGAACCTGGGCGCGACGGGGAAGTGGGAGGCGCTAACGGGAGAGGCCGGGCTGGACGCGGCGGCCCCGGCACGGCATCGCGGACTGGCATTCGGGGACCTGGACGGCGACGGGCGAGTGGACATTGTTACGACGGCGCTGGCGAGGCCGGCTGAGATCTGGATGAACCGCACGGCAGCGGCGGGCCACTGGCTGGAGGTGGCGTTGGAGGGGACGCGATCGAACCGGGACGGGATTGGGGCTGTGGTGAAGGTCACGACCAAGCGGGGATCGCAATACAACCACATCACGACGAGCGTGGGCTACGCTTCGTCGAGTCACGGACCGGTGCACTTTGGGCTGGGGGCGGATGAGAAGGCCGAGACGGTGGAGATCCGCTGGCCGTCGGGCGCGGTGCAGGTACTGCGGGACGTTCGCGGGGACAGGGTGGTGGCGGTGAAGGAAGAGCGTTAACGCTGGGGCTTGGCGGCGTTGAGGCGGTCGAAGATGGCGCGTTCCTTCTCGCCGTCCTCTTTGCGGTTCAGCCTGAAGTAGAGGGCGGAGAGTTCGATGTGGGGCTGCGGCCAGCCGGGATCGGCCTGGACCACCTTTTCCAGGTTGCTGACGGCTTCCTGGAGCTTGCCTTCGGTTCTTTCCAGGCGGGCCATCTGATAGCGGGCGAGATTCGATGCGGCGTTGAGTTTCAGGGCCGCTTCCAGGTGCCGGCGCGCGGCCGGGAGGTCGCGTTCGGTGTGCAGGACGGCGCCGAGGCCGAGCTGGGCGTCGAAGTCCTTTGGGTTGGCGCCAAGGGCTTTGCGGAAGGCCTCGATGGAAGACTGGTTGTCCCCGAGATACTGGAGGACCGTGCCCTGGAGGGTCGCCAGGCCGGGGAGGGAGGGGTTGAGGCGGGCGGCGGCGGCGGCGTGGTCGCGGGCGGTTTCGAAGTCGTTCAGTTGAAGGGCGGTCTGCCCGGCGAGGAGCCACGCTTCGGCGCTGTTGCCGTTCTGGGCGACGAGGCGGACGAGGGCGAGCCCTTCCTGCTTGCGGCCGGCCTGGATGAGGGACGAGCCGAGAAGCCAGGCGACGGAGAGATCCTGTGGGGAGGCGGAGTGCAGGGGCTCCAGCAGGGCGATGGCTTCGGCGTGGTTTCCGAGGCGGGCGAGGCAATCGGCGAGGAGGGTGGTGAGGCGGGCGTCGGCGGGACTGGCGGCGTGGAGGGGGCGGAGAGTGGCGGCGGCCTCGCGCCAGTTTGCCAGCTTGTAGAAGGCCAGGGCGAGGTTCAAACGAAGGGCGGAGTTGCCGGGAGAGAGGGCGAGGGCGACGCGGTATTGGATGATGGCCTGATCGAGGCGGCCGAGACGGGCGAACGCCGCGCCGAGGTTGGCGCGGACCTCGACGACGTCGGGGCGGAGCTTGAGGAGCTGCTCGTACCTGGCGACGGCGGCCTGATCGTCGCCGCGCTGCTGGGCGGCGACGGCGTCGCGGAAGAGCTGTTCCGGCGATGGAGCTTGCGCCAAGGCGAGGCAGGCCGAGGCAGCCAGCGTCAGAAGGGACCGCATGATCCCCAGGATAGCGGCAGTATTGTATCGTAGGAAAGAGAGACCGTCCTTCGAGCCGCTGGTGCCGATCCGATTCCTCATTCCCGCCGCCGTCTGCATGCTAGCCGCGCCGATTTGCGCGAGCGCTCAGCAGTCGAGCATGGCGCAATTTGAAGACTACGCCCGGAGAGCGGAAGCGGTGTTGGATTCCCAGCCGGAGCAGGCGGTTCAACTGTACCGGAAGGCTTTGGCGATCCGGCCGGCGTGGGTGGACGGGTGGTTGTACCTGGGCGCGGCGCTCTATCAAATGAACCGGGAGGCCGAGGCGACCGACGCGTTTCGGAAAGGGGTGGCGCTGGCTCCCGGGCACGGGATGGCGTGGGCGTTCCTGGGGCTGGCGGAAGCCGAGCTCGACAACGCGGAGCAGGCACTGGCCGATATCCGGAAGGGTGAAGAGCTGGGGCTGGGAGCGAACCTGGAATTCGAGGTGGCGGTGCGGGTGAAGGCAGCGCGGATGCTGGTCTTGAATTCGACCTTCGACGAGGCGCTGGCGCAGTTGCAGCCGCTGTCGAAGAAGAACGTGGATTCGCAGGCGGTAGCCGAGACGATGGGGCTGTGCGCGCTGGCGATGCCGAGGAAGATCTCCGAGCTTACGCCGGAGCAGCGCGAACTGGTGCAACTGGCGGGCAAGGCGGCGTGGGACACGGTTTCGCAGCGGCCGGTGGAAGCGGCGGCGGCTTACCGCCAGATGCTGGAGAGGTACCCCTCGGCGCCGGGCGTGCGTTACGCCCACGGG
Source organism: Acidobacteriota bacterium (assembly GCA_016215215.1). GTDB lineage: Bacteria > Acidobacteriota > Terriglobia > Bryobacterales > Bryobacteraceae > Paludibaculum. The sequence goes on along the minus strand of JACRKW010000064.1, from coordinate 3,408 downwards.
CTGTACCTGATGGAGACGGACCTGGCGGGAGCGCTAGGCGAATTTCAAGCAGAAGTGAAGAACAACCCGGGCAACTGGCCGGCGCAGTTGATGGTGGCATCGTTGTACATCCGTCAAGGATCGGCTGACGAGGCGCTGGCGGCGTTGGGGGAGGCGATGAAGCGCGTCCCGCCGCACTTCCGCTGGATCTGCCACGCGGAGATGGGGCGGGCCAACCTGACGGGGGACCGGATTGAGGCGGCGATTCCTCATTTCGAACGGGCGGCGGGGCTGATGCCCGCCAACGCGCAGATCCACTACTATCTGTCACAGGCCTACCGGCGGGCGGGACGGAAGGAGGACGCGCAGCGGGAAAGCGCGCTGTTCCAGAAGCTGATGGCGCAACAGGATCCGCTGGGCGTGCCTTCGCTACGGCCTTTTGCAGGCGGGGCGGGGAAGAACTAGTTTCCGCCGCCAGGCTCGGTGATGGTGATGACGCGATCGGCGGTCACACCGGTGAGGATCTGCTTCCTACCGCTGGGCCAGAGGATTTCGAGCTCCTTGATGCGGTCCGCGGCGCCAAGCCCGAAGTGGATGCGCGAATCACTAGAGCAGCCATAGCCGGTGCTGGTGGTGGCGTGGTTGTACTGGCTGAGGCCGTCCGGTGTGGTGAGACGGACGCGGGCTCCGATGCCCAAACGGTTGCTGGCAGAGCCCGTGAGCTTGAGCAGCACCCAGTGGTGGCTGTTGGCGGTGGTGTTGTGGAAGAGGCGGGCGGGGCCGTTCAGGGCGGAGACGACCATGTCGAGGCGGCCGTCGTTGTCGAGGTCGCCGATGGCGAGGCCTTTGCCGGCGATGGGCGCCTTAAGGTCCGGTCCGGCGGTGGCGAGGACGTTTTGGAACCGGCCATTACCGAGGTTGCGGAAGATGGTGGTGGGCTCTTCGTACTTGCGTGGCGAGTAGGTGTTGATGTTGTCCTGGACGTTGGAGCGGGCGACGGCGAGGTCCTTCCAGCCGTCGTTGTCGAGGTCGGCGATGGCGTTGGACCAGCCTGACATCTCGAAGGTGTCGAGGCCGAGGCCGGAGGCGGAGGTGCGATCCTCGAACTGGCCCTTGCCGATGTTGACGTAGAGGGGGAATGTCTCCTTCTCGATGGCGGTGACCCAGAGGCTGGGAAGGCCCTTGTTGAAGACGTCGCGGAAATCGACTCCCATGCCGGAGATGACGTTGCCGTTTTCGGAGAAGGCGACGTCGACGTCCTTGGCGACTTCTTCAAAGCGCTTGCCGCCGAGGTTGTGGAAGAGCTGGAAGGGGGCGTCGTCGTTAGCGACGAAGATGTCGGTGAAGCCGTCGCCGTCGTAATCGGCGATGGTGACGCCCATGCCGCGGCCAAGGTGCGCGGAGAGGCCGGTTTCGGCCGAGACATCGGTGAACGTCCCGTCGCCGTTGTTGCGATAGAGGGTGTGGGGCAGGGGCTTGTAGTGGCGAGGGCTGCAATAGACGCGCTGGCCGTTGGCCATGCAGACGGGGTCTTTGCCGGGGTCCCAGCGGCAGTAGTTGGAGACGAAGAGATCGAGGCGGCCGTCGTTGTTGTAGTCCACCCAGGCGGCGGCGACAGACCACATCTTCCGGCCCTCGTAGGCGCCGCCGGGGACGGCGGCCTTGCGGGTGACGTCGGTGAAAGTGCCGTCGCCGTTGTTGTGGAAGAGCTGGTTGTCGTTGACGTTGGCGACGTAGAGATCCGGGCGGCCGTCGTTGTCGTAGTCGCCCACGGCCACGCCCATGCCGTACCCGGCGCCGGCCACGCCGGCTTTGTCGGTGACGTCGGTGAAGGAAAGTTTGCCGTCGTTGTGGAAGAGGCGGTTCTTGTGTTTGGCGGGGTCCTTCACGAGGGAGGGCATTTGAGCGCCATTGACGAAGTAGACATCGAGGAGGCCGTCGCCGTCATAGTCGAAAACGGCGACGCCGGAGATGAGGCCCTCGGGCTGCTGCTTGAGGGATGTGGCGCTGTTGTCGCTGGTGAAGCGGAGACCGGCCTTTTCGGCGACCTGCTCGAAGACGATGGGACCTGCGAGTGAGGCGGCGAAAGCCAGCAGAGGCGCAAGGAAAATGAGTGTGGGGGGCAGCTTCGGTGTGATAACAACCAGTTTACAGCAGGGGGTACGGGCTGCGCCTATCGGGAGGGCTCGGTGACGGTGAGGACACGGTCAGCGGGGACGTCCTTGAGGGTCTGGCGCATTCCGGAGGGCCACTCGATTTGAATCTCGGAGGTGGTGGCTGCCGCGCCGAGGCCGAAGTGGACGCGGGGGTCGCTGGAAGAGGCGTAACCGGTGCTGGCGGTGGCGTGGTTGTACTGCACCGCGCCGCCAGCGGTCAGGCGGACTTTGGCGCCGAGGCCCATGCGATTGCTCTTCGTGCCGGAAAGCTTCAGAAGGAGCCAATGGTTCGAATTGCGGGTGGTGTTGTGGAATACCCTGGCGGGGCCGTTGAGGACTGATACGACGGCATCGACGCGGCCGTCGTTGTCGAGGTCGCCGAAGGCCACGCCGCGGTGGACGGCGGGGATCTGGAACGACTCGCCAGCAGCGGCGCTGACGTTCTTGAACTTGCCATTGCCCAGATTGTGGAAGACGGCGTTCGGCTCGGCGTGGCGGCGGGAGGAAAAGAGGGCGATGTTGTCGGAAACGTTGGAGCGGGCGACGAAGAGGTCCTTGAGACCGTCGTTGTCGAAGTCGAAGATGCCGTTGCCCCAGCCAGACATCGCGTCGGTCTCCCAGGCGAGGCCGGCGGCAGTGGTGCGTTCGGAGAACTGGCCCTGACCGAGGTTGCGGAATAGCGGGAAAGTCTGTTTCTCCATAGCGGTGAGCCAGATGGAGGGCCTGCCGTCGCCGAAGATGTCGCGGAAGTCGGCGCCCATGCCGGAGATGACGGTTCCGCCTTCGGCGAGGGCGACGCCGGCGGAGAGGGCGACCTCTTCGAAGCGCTTGCCGGCGAGGTTGTGGAAGAGCTGGTTGGGCGAGTCGTCGTTGGCGATGAAGAGGTCGGGCCAGCCGTCGGCGTCGTAATCGGCCACGGCCACGCCCATGCCGCGGCCGAGGTGTTCGGAGAGACCCACATCGCCGGAGACATCAGTGAAAGTGCCGTCGCCATTGTTGCGGTAGAGGGTGTGGGGCAGCGGGTCGTAGTAGCGGGGATTGCAGGAGATTCTGATGCCGTTGACAAAGCAGGGCTGCTCGGTGGCGGGGTTCCAGACGCAGTAGTTGGAGACGAAGAGATCGAGGAGGCCGTCGTTGTTGTAGTCCACCCAGGCGGCGGCGACGGACCACATCTGCCTGCCTTTGTACTGACCTCCGGGAACACCAGCTTTCCTGGTGACGTCGGTGAATGTCCCGTCGCCGTTGTTGTGGAAGAGCTGGTTGCCGTTCAGAT
>JACRKW010000197.1 GCA_016215215.1 Acidobacteriota bacterium | reverse complement strand
GCCCACACCGCGGCTCGCCCGCCGCCCCGCCGGTGAGACCTACGGCGCCCGCGGCCCCAATCTCATTCCAGGCAGTCCAACCGCGGACTCCTCCGCACCAGCCCCAGCGCCCGGTCCGGCGTCCTCGCCTGCCTCCTCATCCCGTGGCTGGCGCCGGGTGGACGGCACCGCTCCTCCCGCCACCGTTCCGGTCAAACCGGAAACGCCGCCTATAACAGAGAAGAAATAGCCTCAACCCCGCTTGCCGGCTCTCTTGAACCGGGCCTTCTCCTCCGTCGTCATCTTCTCGGTCGCGTACTGGAAAATCAGCCGCGGCGCGGTCTCTTTCCACTCCAGCAGGAACGCCTCCACCGGAGCCCTGTCCTTCTTCCATAGTTCGCGCAGGAACCAACCCAAGCCCTGCTGTACCACCCGTTCCTGATCCATCATCATCGGCCTCACGAACTTCAACAGCTCCCCCGTCTTGAACTTGCTCTTGAGCAGATTCAGCATTGCCACCGGCACCGCCCGCCGCTGGAATCGGAGCTTCGATTCCCTCCATTCCGCCAGATCCTTCAACGTTACGCGCCCCCCGCCCAGCGCAGGTCCCAGCACTTCCGCGCACAGGACGTCGACGTGCGCCCAGTTCCCGATCCCCGCCGCGAACCACTTCTGCAGGCCAGCCAAAGCAGTGGCGTCCACCTCCGCCCCAAAGCTCTTCACAAACCGGATCGCCAAACCGCCCTCTTCATACTTCCCGCTGCGGAACAGCAACTCACCGGCGCGCAGGAATCCCTTCAGGCCGAGCTTCGAGTACCGTTTCAGCCACTCCTCCTGCTTCGCGTGCCAGAACTCGTGCTTGCCATCCATCAGCCCCCAGGCGTCGTAGCCTTCCTTGAAATACCGCGCGTACTTCGCCGCCCCGGCCGCGTCGGCGTGAGCGGCGCAATACTCCCGAATCTCCGTCGCCAGGGTCTCGGGTTTGAGGACTGCCATATCTGAATACCTTCTCACGCTACAATATCTCCAGCTTAAGGAGATTGCACCTCGCATGGATTTCAGTCGCCGTGGTTTCCTCGAAATGAACGCCGCCCTGGCCGCCAGCATGAACGCCCAGGTTTCACCCAACGACCGCATCCGAGTCGCTTTCATCGGCTGCGGAGCGCGCGCCCACGAGCTGATGGCCGCTGTCATGACGCACCCGCAGTTTGAGATCGCCGCCGTCTGCGATGCCTATCAGGGCCGCGTCGCCCGCGCTCTGGACCGCATCAAGGACACCCGCGGAAGCTCCGCCCGCGTCCTCCGCGACTACCGCGAAGCTGTCGCCGACGCCTCGATCGACGCCATCGTCGTGGCCACCCCCGACCACTGGCACAAGGTCATGGTGCTCGACGGCCTCAAGGCGAAGAAGGATGTCTACTGCGAGAAGCCCCTCACCTACCGCTCCGCCGAGGGCTTGGAGATTGTTGCTGCCGCTAAACAGACCGGCCGCATCGTGCAGGTCGGCTCACAGGGCATGTCTTCCATTTCACAGAACCGTGCCAAGCAGATGATCAAGGAAGGCCGTCTAGGCAAGGTCACCATGGTGCGCGCTGCCTACAACCGGAACACCGCCTCCGGCGCCTGGATCTACCCCATCCCGCCAGACGCTTCGCCCGCCACAGTCAATTGGGACATGTTCCTCGGCGGCGCTCCGAAGAAGTCTTTCGACTTGGCCCGCTTCTTCCGTTGGCGCTGTTACCAGGATTACTCCGGCGGCATCGCCACCGACCTTTTTGTCCACCTCTGCACCACCATCCACTACCTGATGGACGCCGTCGTCCCATCCAAGGTCATGGCCATGGGCGAGCTTTACCGCTGGAAGGAATCCCGCGACGTTCCCGATACCCTCAACGCCATCCTTGAGTACCCCGAAGGCTTCACCGCCAACCTCTCGTCCACCTTCAACAATCAGTCCTCGTCGGAGGCCAGCTTCACGTTTCTGGGTACCGAAGGCACGCTCTCCGTTGGTTGGGGTGAGCTGAAGTACTGGCCCGAGGCCGTACAGGAAGACAACCGCTGGATCGTTGAATCCTGGCCCAAGGCGCTACAGGCCCGCTACTACGCCGACCCCAAAGTCCAGAAGGAAGAGGTCCCGTCGCTGGCCAAGGCCCACCTGGTGGATGGCGGCTCCTCCTGGCGTGAGCAGGGACAGGACCCCACCATCATCCACTTCTGGCACTTCCTGAATTCCATCCGCAGCCGCAAGCCCTATTGGGAAGATGCCTCCGCCGGCCACCATGCCGCCGCCTGCGCCCACATGGTGAACCAGTCTGTCCGCCAGTCCAAGCTGGTCCAGTGGGACTTCGCCACCGACGACATCAAGGCCTGAGCGGCCTGAGCGCGAACCGCCTAAAGGCCGCTGTCGCTGCCTGCGATGACCTGAACCCGGACTGTCGCCGTCTTCGTTACTCCGCCCCCCGTGCCACTCACGGTGAGAGTATAGGCGCCCGGCGGGGTTGTCGCGGTTGTCTGAATACTCATCTTTCCGCCAGTTGTGCCCAGCGGCAACAACTGCGGAGTGAACGTGGCGGTCGTCCCAGCAGGCAAACCGCTGACGCTCAGACTCACCGGCGAGGAGAAACCGCCCACCGCCAGCGCCACGATTTTGTAATTGGCCGTCAAGCCCCGGTTGATGGTGATCACCGAGGGCGATGCGGTCAGCGTGAAACTCGGTGCGGCCGTAACCGTTAGCGTATAGCCCGTCGTGCGGCTGAGTGCGCCGCTTACACCCGTTACGGTGACGGCGTAGGTTCCCACCGGGGTCGCCGTGCTGGTGGTGATGGTCATCAGTGAACTGGCTGTGGCTGGATTCACAGAGAATCCCGCCGTCGCTCCCGCCGGCAAGCCGGCCGCGGATAACGTCACCGAACCCGCGAAGCCGTTCAGCGGCGAAATAGTCAGCGTGCTGCTGGCGGTGCCGCCCTGTACCACCGAGCCCGAAGCCGGGGATGCGCTCAGCGTGAAGCTGGGCGACGCCGCGACCGTCAGAGTGTAACCCGTGGTGCGCGTCAGCGTTCCACTCACGCCGGTCACGGTGATGGCGTAAGTTCCCACCGGCGTCGCGGCGCCGGCGGTGATGGTCCACCGGCGTCGCCGTGCTGGTGGTGATGGTCATCAGTGAACTGGCTGTGGCTGGATTCACAGAGAATCCCGCCGTCGCTCCCGCCGGCAAGCCGGCCGCCGACAAAGTCACCAGACCAGCGAAGCCTCCCTGCCTCGTCACTGTGATCGTGCTACTCACGCTGCCGCCCTGTGCAGCCGAGCCTGAAACCGGCGATGCGCTCAGCGTGAAGTTCTGAGGCACCTGAACGGTCAGGGCGAATGTCGCCGTGTGCGTGAGCGCACCGCTCACACCAGTGACGGTCACCGTGTAGGTGCCGGCAGGCGTCGCGGCCGCTGTTGTAATGGTCAGTAGCGAACTGGCCGTCGCCGGGTTCACCGAGAATCCCGCCGCCGCACCCGCCGGTAAGCCGGTCGCCGACAGCGTCACCGGGCTTGCAAAGCCGTTCGATGGCGCTACGGTCACCGTCGTCGACGTGCCACTCCCCTGCACTACGGTGCCGGCGACCGGAGACATCGACAGCGCGAAGTCGGGCGTCGGCGCGGCGCCACACGAATTCAAAGCCTGATAGACATTCAGCCTGCCACCCGTGACGGTCTTTCCCGTCAGTGAAGCCACTGGCTCCACCGTGTTCATTAACGTGTTCTTAAGCGCCGCCACTCCAAGGCTGCACTTCGCCAGCACCAGAGCCGCCGCTCCTGCTACGTGCGGAGTCGCCATGGAGGTCCCGCTGGACCAGCCATAGCCGCCGCTCAGAATCGTCGAATAAACGTACAGGCCAGGAGCGCCCAAGTCTACCGTCGTAGCGCCGTAGTTGGAGAACGACGCCCTGTTGTCCTGGTTGTCGGTGGCTGCTACCGATACGACGTTGGTGGCGCTGTAATTGGCCGGATAAAACGGCGTGACGTCGTTGTTGGTGCCGGCGTTGCCGGCCGCCGCGACGAAGAGAATGTCGTT
>JACRKW010000196.1 GCA_016215215.1 Acidobacteriota bacterium | reverse complement strand
GTTGTACAGCTCGCCCAACGGCTCGCCCGGTTCGGGCTTGATCTCCACCGGCCTGGTGAAGCCGCCCGAGCCGCGCCCCAGAGCCAGCTTCCACTCCCCGCGCCGGATGGCGAACAGCCCCTGAGACGAATGATGTACCACAGCCTCTCGCGCCGCCGTCACCGGCCGCGTCCCCAACATGGCCGGCGCCAGGCTGAAGCTGTCTTCCGCAGCGTCGCGCGCCGCCTTGTCGCCCGACACCTCCGCCGCGGTCGCGTACAGGTCCGTCAGGCAGCCCAACTCGTTCGACACCGCCCCGGCGCGGATCCGCCCCGGCCAGCGCGCCAGGAACGGAATCCTGTGCCCGCCTTCGTACACGTCGGCCTTCATCCCGCGCCATTTGGCGTTGGACCTGTGGCCGGTCGAGTCGATGTCTTCCTGCTTCCAATACGCCCCGTTGTCGCTGGTGAAGATCACCAGCGTGTTCTGGCTGAGGCGCTCCGCGTCCAGTGCCTTCAACACGCGTCCCACCGAGTCGTCCACCTGCGTCACGAAGTAGCCATACAGAGACGCCTTCGACCGCCCCTTGTACGCCTCCAGCGGCGCCCACGGCGTGTGCGGCGCCGTCAACGGCATGTACATGAAAAAGGGTTTGGCCGCCGTCTGCGCTTTGATGAACCCCTCTGCTTGCCGTGTGATCTCCGGCAGCACGTCGTCGATCTGGAACGACGGCGCAATCGCCCCGCCGCGGTAGAAACGCCCCCGCGATCCGCCGAACCCGTCATCGGTCGCGATCGTCGACGTCGGCGCCTCCACCGCACGGTCGTTCTTCACCCAAACATACGGCGGCATGTCCAGCGACGCCGGAATCCCGTAGAACGTCCCAAACCCGTGATCTGTCGGATTCGGGCTCAGCCGCGCGAAGAAGTCCGTCTTCTCGGTTGCACCCAGCCCCAGGTGCCACTTGCCGAACGCCCCCGTCGAGTACCCCCGGGACTTCAGCATCGACGCCACCGTCGGCCGCCCCGGCTCGATCAGGTTCGGCGAGTAGCCGTTCAATACGCCCTTCTTCAAAGGCGAGCGCCAGCAGTACCGCCCGGTGAGAATCCCGTACCTGGTCGGCGTGCACACCGACGACGGCGAGTGCATGTCGGTGAACCGCATCCCCTGCCCGGCCAGCCGGTCCAGGTTCGGCGTCGGAATCTTCGACTCCGCGTTGTAGCACCCCAGGTCGCCCCAGCCCAGATCGTCCGCCAGGATGTAGACGATGTTCGGCGGCGCTGCCGCCGCCCTCACCGCCGCACACGACAACGCGCCCATGAATGTACGCCGCAGCATCATCACGACTCCCTTCGCAGCTTAGAATAGTACTATGCGCACTCCTCTCATGGCTGGCAATTGGAAGATGTTCAAAACGCCGGCTGAAACTAAAGACTTCTTTGCCAAGTTCCTCCCGTTGGTGGCTGGTTCCACGCACGCCGATTTCGCCATCTGCCCTCCCTTCGTCAACATCCCCGCCGCAGTCGAAGCCGCCGCCGGCAGCCGCGCCGGAATCGGCGGCCAGAACTGCTACTGGCAGAACAAGGAAGGCGCCTTCACGGGCGAGGTCACCCCGGCCATGCTGAAGGCCGCCGGTTGCGCCTACGTCATCATTGGCCACAGCGAGCGCCGCCAGTTCTTCGGCGAAACCGACGAGACCGTCCTCGGCCGCACCAAAGCCGCCCTCGAAGCTGGACTCATCCCCATGGTCTGCGTGGGCGAAATGCTGGCCGACCGCGAAGCAGGCAAGACCAACGAAGTTCTCGCCACCCAGTTCAACGGCGGCATCGCCGGGCTGACCCCAGAGGAGTTCTCTCGCATCGTCATCGCCTATGAGCCTGTCTGGGCCATCGGCACCGGCAAGGTGGCTACCCCCGAAATGGCGGGCGACGCCCACAAGTCCATCCGCGCCCTCGTCGAAGCGAAGTTCGGCAAAAATGCCGCCGCCGCTGTCCGCATCCTCTACGGCGGCAGCGTCAAGCCCGACAACGTGAAAGGCCTCATGGCCCAGCCCGACATCGACGGCGCCCTGGTCGGCGGCGCTGCCCTCAAGCCCGAGGACTTCGCCGCCATCGTCAACTTCTGACGCTCACTCCGGCAACGCAAACGCATAAAACGATCCGCCCGAGCGGTTGCCCCACTTGCCCCCGCCCGCGCCCATCACCACGTACTGCTTTCCGCCCACCATGTATGTCGCCGGCGTCGAATTGCCGGCGGCATCCATGGTGTACTCCCACAATAGTTTCCCCGTCCGCTTCTCAAACACCCGGAACTTCCGGTCGCTGTTAGTCGCTCCGATAAACAGCACGCCGCCGGCCGTCACCACGCTGCCGCCGTAGTTTTCGCTGCCCGTGTCTTTCATCCCCTTCTCCGCCAGCGCCGGAATCTCGCCGAACGGCTGGCGCCATACCCACTTCCCAGTGTTCAGGTCCAGAGCGTTGAGTGTCCCCCACGGCGGCTTCACCGCCGGGTAGCCGTCCGGATCGGTGAACCGCACGTAACCGTCCAGCCGGTACTTCAAGTCGTTCGGACCCCCCGCCACAGCCGGGCCGCCCGTCACTTCCTTGTCCTCCCCCGTCATCAGGAACCGCACCATCGCCTCGATCGCCGGCGCCTGCAGCCGTGCGAATCCCGGCATCCGCCCCGCTCCCTTCGCGATCACCTCGCGCACCTGCGCTTCGCTTTTCCGCCCCGCAAGCTGCGTCAGGGCGGGGAACTCCGGCGGGCTTCCTTTCAAGTCATCCCGGTGGCAACTGGCGCAGTTCCGCGCATACAGAGTCTTGCCCGTCTGCGGACCGCCGCTCTTCCTCTCCACCAGCTTCATGATCCACGCCATCTCGTTGGCGTTCACGTACAGCAAGCCCGTCTCCGGGTCCCAAGTCGCGCCGCCCCACTCTCCGCCGCCGTCGAAGCCCGGGAAAATCACCGTTCCCTGCTTGCTCGGCGGCATGAACTGCGGCCCGCTCCGCAACTCTTTCAATCTCTTCAGGACATCGGCGTGCGCCTCCGGCGTGCGGTTGGTCACCAGGTCTTCGGTGAACTGCTGCCGCGCGAACGGTTCAGGCTTCAGCGGCAGCGGTTGCGTCTTCGCGGTCCACTCCCCCTCCACGTCCGACTGCGCCACCTTCACCTGCCGGAAGGGAAACAGCGACTTGCCCGTCTCCCGTTCGAACACCCACACGTATCCCGACTTGGTGATCTGCGCCACCGCGTCCACGATCTTGCCGCCGCGCCTCACCGTCACCAGTGTCGGCGCAGTCGGCAGGTCGCGGTCCCACAGGTCGTGCTTAACGAACTGGAAATGCCACTTCCGCTTGCCCGTCGCCGCGTCCAGCGCGATCAGGCAGTTGGCGAATAGGTTGTCGCCGGGCCGGTTCGCTCCGTAGAAGTCATACGTCGTCGAGCCCGTCGGCGCGAACACCAACCCCCGCTGCGCATCCAGTGTCAGCCCGCCCCAGGCGTTGGCCCCTCCCAGGTACTTGTACCCGTCCTTTGGCCACGTCTTGTAGCCGTACTCGCCCGGGTGCGGAATCGTGTGGAAGATCCACCGCCGCTTCCCCGTCCTCACGTCGAACGCCCGGATGTGCCCCGGCGCCGCTGGCATCCCCTCGCTCACCAGGCTGCCCAGTATCAGCATGTCCTTGTAGATCACTCCCGGCGTCGTCACCGTCACCACCAGGTCCTTCGCCTCGGCGTCCAAGTCCTCCCTCAGGTCGATGCGCCCCTGTGTGCCGAACTCCGCCGCCGGCCTGCCGGTCTTTGCGTCCAGCGCATACAACCACGGACCCGCCGCGAAGTACAGCCTGGCCTCCCCGCCCGACGTCCAGTAGTTCAACCCCCTGTTGCGGAACTTGCCCGAAGGCTCCTTGCCGTGCGGATCGAACCGCCACACCTGCTTGCCCGTCCGGGCGTCCACCGCGTACACCCGCAGTTTCGTCGACGTCACGTACATCACCCCGCCGATTACCAGCGGGTTCGACTGCATCTCAGTGTCTTTGCCCGCCTCGCCGGTGTCGAACCGCCAGGCGAGCTGCAGCCGCGCGGCGTTCTCCGCCGTGATCTGATTCAGCGGGGAGTGCTTCGTGTTTCCATACCCGCCGTGATAGATCGGCCAGTCCTGCGCCATCATTGCGGTGCTGGCGGCCCAGAGGAACAACGCGTGTTTCGGCTTCATGAGTTCAGGTCATTATAGACCGCCTGATAAACTCTCTGGGTGATGCGATGGGTCTTCTCAGCCGCCCTGTCCGTGGCCCTTGTGTGCGCGCAGGCGCCCCCTCAGCCCGCCTCGGCGCAGCCTCCCAACCAGGCGGAAGACGCCCGCGCCGCCGCCCAGCGGCGCCGCATCGAGCTCAATCTCCTCGGCGCCGCCGACACCGAAGGCGGCGAGAGCCGCCGCAATGAGAACATCCAGTTCAACCTCGTCGACAACAACGCCCTGAAGGAGCTCAACATCCGCATCGGCGTTACGGCCACCCTTGTCCAGGAGTTCCGCGCCGACCGCTCCTTCTTCGGCGCCGAGTTCGGCAATGTCCCCGCTCCCCCTCCGCATCTCAAGCCCGCCAAACGCGACTCCTTCCACGGCGATGCCCGCTGGTCCCACCTGAACAGCGTCTCGAGCGCCCGCACCTTCTTCCAGGCCGGACCGGTCCAGCCCGCGCACGAAAACGACTGCGGCTTCCGCGCCGGGGTAGCCCTCTGGCGCGGCGCCATGTTTCAGGCCGATGGCGGCCAGCAGAAGATCCGCGGCCAGGTCAACGGCAATGTCCTGGTCCCCAAGCCGGACGAGCGCACAGCCCTAGCCACCGATCCCGCCACCCGCGCCATCGTCCAGCGATTCCTTGACGCCTACCCCAGGGCCCTCCCCAACCGCACCGACGTCAATCCTCGCGCCCTCAACACCAACGCGCCCCAGGTCATCAATAACGACACCGCCGGCCTCCGTCTCGATCAGGCCCTCGGGCAGAAAGACCGCTTCATCGCCCAGTACAACTTCAGCGGCCAAAACGTCGACGCCTTCCAACTCGTCGCCGGCCAGAACCCCGACACCCGCATCAAGAACCACCGCACCCGCCTCACCTGGTCCCGCGCCTGGGACGCGCGCACTGTCACTGATCTCACCGCCGGCTTCGACCGCCTCGGTTCCCTCCTCGTCCCGGAGCCCAACTCTGTCGGTCCCATGGTCTCCACCGGCGGCCTGGAAACCCTCGGCCCTCAGGCCATCATCCCCATCGACCGTGCCATGAACGTCTACCGCTACGCCGGCAGCATCCGTCGCACGGCAAAGAGCCACAATTGGTCCGCCGGGTTCGAGATCGACCGCCGCCAGTTGAACGGCGCGGAAACCGACGCCCATCGCGGCTACTTTGGCTTTGGCAACGACTTCGGCCGCGATGCCATCACCAACCTCCGCCTCGGCACGCCCTCCCAGCACATCGTCTCCATCGGCAACATTCACCGCGGTTTCCGCAACTGGGAGATGCAGTTCTACGCCGGCGACGCCTGGCGCCCCCACGCCTCCACCACCGTCACCTACAGCCTCCGCTATCAGCCCGTCTCGGTTCCCGCCGAGATCAATCACCTCAACACAGTCCCCTACTCCAGCGACTTGAATAACTTCGCTCCCGCGCTCGGACTCGCCCAGCGCCTCCCCCGCCGCTGGGGCGTGCTCCGTGCCGCCGCCGGCGTCCAGTTCGGCGAGATCTTTCCCATCACCTACTCCCAGGTCCGCTTCAGCCCGCCCGGTAGCGTCAAGATCGCCGTCCCCGCTCCCGACCTCGTCCACCCCCTCGCCGACACCAGCAAAGCCAAGGGGAATGTCTACGCCCTCGACCCCCTGCTCGCCACGCCTTACAGCTACCAGTACAACGCCTCCTGGGAGTTTGAGCCAGTCAAGACGTGGCGCATCCAGCTCGGCTACGTCGGCAGCCGCTCGCACAAGCTGCTCATCATGTGGTACGTGAATCGCGCCCACGTCGTCTCCGGCATCCCGCAAACCACCGCCACCATCAACGACCGCCGCCCCAACTCCTCCATCGCCGACTTCCGCTGGGTCCTCAACGGCTCCCGCGGTTACTACGACGCCGCCCGCGCCACCCTTGTCCTTCCCCGCTGGCACGGACTCTCGATGGACGCCGCCTACTGGTTCAGCAAGGCCATGGACCTTGGCTCGGCTTACACCAACACAGCCTACGATGCCGACTCTCGCCTCTCCCGCGGCCAGTTCGAATACGAATCCCACTCCGACATGAAGGGTCGCAGCACCTTCGATCAGCCCCACGCTTTCCTCTGGCGCGGTAGCTACGCTCTGCCCGGCAACCGCAAACTCTGGGGCGGCTGGAACCTCTCCGGAGTGCTTCTCGCCAAGCAGGGAACGCCCTTCACCATCGGCGCCGGCTCTGACGCTCCAGGTTTCGGCAACGTCGACGGCAACGGCGGCGATCGCCCGAACCTGCTCGACCCCTCCATCCTTGGCCGCACCGTCGGCAATCCCGACACCTCTCGCGCCCTCCTCCCTCGCTCCGCCTTCTCCTACATGAAGCCCACCGACGACCGCGGCAACCTCGGCCGCAACACATTCCGCAAGGGCGGTATCCGCAACCTCAATGCCATCCTCTGGAAGTCCTGGAGCTTCGACGTCGTCCGGAAGCTCACCCTCCGCGCCGAGTCCGTCAATCTCACCAACACCGCCCAGTTCGCCGACCCCGGCCTCGACCTCGCCAACGGCAACTTCGGTCAGATCACAAATACCCTCAACGAAGGTCGCACCTTCCGCCTCGCCGCGAGCTTCGCATGGTAACCCGCCGCACTTTTCTCCAAACCGCTCTCCAGGCCGCCGCCCTCTCCCCCTCTGCGGATCCCGATACCCGCGTGGTCCTGCTCGGTACCGGCAACCCCAATCCCGACCCCAACCGCATGGGCCCCGCCCTTGCCATCCTCTCCGGCGATGCCGCCTATCTGGTCGACTGCGGTCCCGGCGTCGTCCGCCGTGCAGCCCAGGCCGGTATCGGCATGGACCGGCTCACTCGCGCCTTCATCACCCACCTCCACTCCGATCACACCGCCGGCTATCCCGACCTCATCTTCACCCCCGCCGTTACAGGCCGTCTGGAGCCGCTCCTTGTCTACGGACCGCCCGGCCTCAAGGCCATGACCGCCCACGTCCTCAAGGCCTGGCGTCAGGACATCGACGTCCGCCTGCACGGGCTGGAGCCCGCCGTGCCCCGCGCCTACCAGGTCTTGGCGCGCGATGTGAAGCCCGGCGGGATCTATCGCGACTCGCGTCTTCGCGTCACCGCCTTCGCCGCAAACCACGGCAACTGGAAGCACTCCTACGGCTACCGCTTCGACGCCCCCGGCAAGTCCATCGTCGTCTCCGGCGACACCACTTTCAGTGAAAGCCTCATCCGCGCCGCCCAGGGTTGCGACATCCTCGTCCACGAGGTCTACTCCGTCAAGGGTTGGGAGCGCCGCACGCCGGATTGGCGCCGCTACCACGCCGCCTTCCACACCTCCGGTCCGGACCTTGGCCGCCTCGCCGCCCGCGTCCAGCCGAAGAAACTGGTCCTCTATCACCAGCTCCCCATGGGCGAATCGCCCGAGCAGGTCACCTCCGAGATCCGCCGGCACTTCTCCGGTCCCATTGTTTACGGCAAGGACCTCGACGTCATCCGCTAATCCGTGTATTCATAAGAGATGCTCCGCCGGGATGCGCTCGCCGCCACCGCCCTATCCGCCGCCCGTGTCCTCGGCGCCAATGACCGTGTCCGCGTCGGCCTCATCGGCTGCGGCGGCCGTGGCCGCTACGTCTCCCGCCTCATGGCCGAGTCCCCCGGCGTCGAGTTCATCGCCGTCGCCGACGTCTATGCCCGCAACGCCGCCGCCGCCCGCGATTGGGCCGGCCCCCGCTGCGCCGTCTTCCCCGATTTCCGCCGCCTCCTCGAACAGAAAGATGTCGACGCCGTCATCGTCGCCACGCCCGATCACTGGCACGCAGCCGCAGCCGTCCTTGCCTGCGCCGCCGGTAAGCACGTCTACGTCGAAAAACCCCTGGCCTACTCCATCCGCGAAGGCCGCGCGATCGTCGACGCAGCCCAGCGCTATTCCCGCATCGTCCAACCCGGCATGCAGCATCGCTCCTCGCCCCACTTCGCCGAAGCCGCCGAAATCGTCCAGTCCGGCAAACTCGGCAAAGTCCACTTCGTGCGCGTGTGGAACTCGGTCAACATGGTCCCGCGCGGCATCGGCCGCGTTCTCGATGAGCCTGTTCCCGGCGGCCTCGATTGGGATATGTACTGCGGCCCCGCCCCGCTCGCACGCTTCAATCGCAAGCGATTCCTCTCCACCTACCGCTGGTTTTGGGACTACTCCGGCGGCTACATCACGGACTTCGGCACCCACCGCTTCGACACCGTCCACCAGATCATGGGCGTCGAGATCCCGCGTACCGCCGTCGCCGCCGGAGGGCGCTTCGAAGTCTCCGACGCCGGCGAGATGCCCGATGTCCTCACCGTCACCTACGAGTACCCCGGCTTCATCCTCGTCTACGACGCGGTCAACCTGAACGGCTTCGGCCTCGGCCTCCGCACCCCCGGCATGAAGTACTACAACGCACGCGGCCCCTTCGACCGCCCCAACGGCATGGCCTTCTACGGCACCAACGGCACCCTGCTCGCCGACCGAGTCGGCTACGAGCTCTTCCCCGAGCTCGCCTCCAGCTCCTGGCCTCCCACTCCGGACGACCCCTCCGCCGCCCAATTCCGCATGGAACGCAAACAGGTGAACGTCACTGATGCCACCGGTCCCCACGCCCGCGCGTTCCCCGAGTCCATTCGCGGCCTTCGCAAGCCCCCCGCCTCCATCCTCTCCGGCCACCGCGCCACCACCATCGCTCACCTCGGCAATATCAGCTACCATACCGGCCTCAAGCTGAAATGGGACGCCGTCCGCGAGGATTTCGATAACCAGCCCGAAGCCTCAAAGCACCTCGCCCGCGTTCCCCGCAAGCCCTGGGACCTGATCCCTTCCGCATAGAGCCGCGACCGTCAGGGAGCGGGTACCCCGGCCGAGCCGCGACCGTCAGGGAGCGGGTACCCCGGCCGAGCCGCAACCGTCAGGGAGCGGGTACCCTGTTGTAGTCCAGCGATAATGTCCCACTAACGGTCCAGCGACTTTGTCACCCCCGGCCGCCGGGGACGCTGTCCCCGGACCCCTGGGATTTATCGCTCTGACGCCAGGATTGCCCATGTGGAATGCGGAGAGCCATGAGGG
>JACRKW010000195.1 GCA_016215215.1 Acidobacteriota bacterium | reverse complement strand
GCGGTCCGTCAGCGTTTGGGCCGGCGCCACCGTGATGGAGTCGCCCGTGTGGACGCCCATCGGGTCGAAATTCTCGATCGAGCACACGATGATGGCGTTGTCGGCCAGGTCGCGCATCACCTCCAGCTCGTACTCTTTCCAACCCAGCACGCTCTCTTCGGCGAGCACCTCGTGGACGGGCGAAAGATCGAGCCCGCGCTCGAGAATAGTGACCATGTCCTCGTGGTTGTAAGCGATGCCGCCGCCGGTGCCGCCGAGCGTGTAGCTCGGGCGGAGGATCATCGGGTAGCCGATCTTGGCGGCGAAGTCGAAGCCCTCCTCGACGCTGGTGAGCAGGCGCGACGACGGCGTGGCGAGGCCGATCTTGCGCATGGCGTCCTTGAACAGGAGCCGGTCCTCGGCCTTCTTGATGGAGTCGATCTTGGCGCCGATCAGCTCCACGCCGTACTTGTCCAGAATGCCCGCCTCGGCCAGGTCCACGGCTAGGTTCAGGCCAGTCTGACCGCCGACGGTGGAAAGCAGCGCGTCCGGGCGCTCCTTGCGGATGATCTCCTCGGCGTAGGCGATGGTCAGCGGCTCCACGTAGGTTGCGTCGGCCAGATTCGGATCCGTCATGATGGTGGCCGGATTCGAATTGAGCAGGATCACCTGGTAGCCATCGGCGCGCAGCGCCTTGCAGGCCTGGGTGCCGGAGTAGTCGAATTCGCAGGCCTGCCCGATCACGATCGGCCCGCTGCCGATGATCAGGATGCGGTGAATGTCGTTGCGGCGCGGCATTCTAGCTCTTGAACTCCTTCATCAGCTTCTGGAAATCCTGGAAGAGATAGCGCGAGTCGTGGGGCCCGGCGGCGGCCTCCGGGTGGTACTGGACGGAGAAGGCTGGGTGCGACTTGTGGCGCAACCCTTCGACGGTCTGGTCGTTCAGGTTGATGTGCGTAAGCTCCACTTCGCTGGACTTGAAACTGCCTGCGTCCACGGCGAATCCGTGGTTCTGCACCGTGATCTCCACCTTCTGCGTGCGGTAGTTCAGCACCGGATGATTGATGCCGCGGTGGCCGAACTTGAGCTTGTAGGTCTTCCCTCCGAGCGCCAGGCCGAGGATCTGGTGGCCGAGACAGATGCCGAAGACCGGCTTCTTGCCGATCAGCTTGCGCACCTCGTCGATCTGGTGCACCAGCGGCTCGGGGTCTCCAGGACCGTTGGAGAGGAAGACGCCGTCCGGGTTGAGCGCCATCACGTCGGCGGCGGTGGTGAATGCCGGCACCACCGTCACCTTCGCGCCGAAGGAAGCCAGGCAGCGGAGGATGTTGCGCTTGATGCCGAAGTCGTAGGCGACCACCTGGAATTGGCCCGGCGGCTCGATGTCGATGTGTTCTGAAGGCGAGCAGGGAGCCAGCGTCTCGACCCACTCGTAGCGCTCCTTTGTGGAGACGCGCGTGGCCAGATCGAGTCCCGCCATCGACGGGCTGTTGCGGGCCATGGCGACGAGTTCATCGCCCGAGTGACCTGCCGTGGAGAGCGCGCCTCGCATGACGCCGCCGATGCGCAACTTGCGCACCATCGCGCGCGTATCCATCTCGGAGATGACGGGCACGCCGTGGCCGGCCAGAAACTGGTCGGCGCTGGCGTCGCTGCGCCAGTTGGAGGGCTCTTCCGCCCATTCGCGCACCACCAGCCCTTCAATATAGGGGCGCGCGGCCTCGTTGTCAGCCTGGCTGGTGCCGTAATTCCCGATCTGCGGGTTGGTCAGGATGACGATCTGGCCCGTATAGGACGGATCGGTGAACACTTCCTGATAGCCGGTGATGGCCGTGTTGAAGACGACTTCACCTGTGCGCACCGTGGGTGCACCATACGCTCGGCCCTGGATGACGGTCCCGTCCTCCAGGGCCAGGATCGCTGTAGTCGGCAAGCTCACTCCTGTGGTGGGGGACAAGATCTATTTTTTCATGCCGGAGCAGATTGATCAAGCGGACCCGGCCGGCGCGAGATAATAACTCCATGAGCGAATTGTGCCGCATTGGCGTAGCCATCGACGGACAACTGCTGAAGAAGTTCGACCGGCTGAACCAGCGCCGGGGCTACAGCAACCGCAGCGAGGCGTTCCGCGACCTGATCCGGGACGCGCTCATCCAGGAATCCACCACCGCACCCGACGCGCGGGTAGTGGGCGCTCTCACGCTCGTCTACGACCACCACGTCCGCCTGCTGGCCGAAAAGTTAACCGAGATGCAGCACGAGCACTATGCCGAGATCGTCTCCACTCTCCACGTCCACCTGGACCACCACCATTGCCTGGAGGTTCTCGTCCTGCGTGGTAAGAGCGCGGAAGTTCGGAAGATCGCTGACAGGCTCATGGCCACCAAGGGAGTGCAGCACGGCCGTCTGACGGTGACGGCAGCCGGATGAGCCCCGCGGCGGCCCCACGATACAATAGGGCCTAAGGCCGCCGGCCCCCATTTGATGATTACGGAAACCCAATACGCGCACTTCCCCTCGTTGACGTTGGACGTGGGCGAGACGCTCCCCAACGTGCAGGTGGCGTACGAAACGTACGGGACCTTAAACGCCGCGCGCAGCAACGCCATCCTGGTGCTCCACGCCTTCAGCGGCGACGCGCACGCCGCCGGCATCGACCACGAGGGCAAGCCGGGCTGGTGGGCGAACATGATCGGTCCCGGCAAGGCCTTTGACACCCAGTTGTATTTCGTCATCTGCGCCAACGTGCTGGGCGGCTGCCGCGGGACCACCGGCCCCTCGTCCCTCAATCCCGCCACCGACAAGCCCTACGGTCTGTCTTTTCCGGGTATCACCATCGGCGACATGGTGCGCCTGCAGAAGATGCTCATCGACAAGCTCGGCATCGCGCGGTTGCTGGCCGTGACGGGCGGTTCCATGGGAGGTATGCAGGCGCTGGAGTGGGCGGCCTCCTACCCGGAAGCGGTCGAAGCATGCATTCCCATCGCGTCCACCGCCCGGCACAGCGCGCAGCAGATCGCCTTCAATGAGACCGGGCGGCAGGCCATCATGGCCGATCCCGACTTCAACCGCGGCGACTACTACGACAAGACCCCGCCCGGCCGCGGGCTCTCCGTGGCGCGCATGATCGGACACATAACGTATATGTCGGACGAATCCATGCGCGAAAAATTCGGCCGGCGGCTGCGCGAACGGCAGGAGTTCAGCTACGACTTCGGTGCGGACTTCGAGGTGGAGAGCTACCTGCGATACCGCGGTACGCAGTTTGTGGGGCGCTTCGACGCCAATTCCTACCTCTACATCACCAAGGCAATGGACTACTTCGACCTTAGCGCTGGATACCCGTCGCTGGCGGCCTCGCTCGAAAGGGCGCAGTCGCGGTTCTTGGTGGTCAGCTTCACCTCCGACTGGCTGTATCCTTCCTATCAATCGCAAGAGATCGTCAACGCGCTTCGCAGCCGCAACCACGACGTCGCCTACTGCGAACTCTCCTCCAACTACGGCCACGACGCATTCCTGGTGGACGTGGGCGAGCAGACAGGAATCGTGACGGGCTTCCTGGCGCGCTGCGCGCGGGAGTTCAGAACGCCGGCCGGGCAGGTGGGCCGATGAAAGTCCGCGAAGTTCTCGGGCGCTCCGACTACGCGCTGATCAGCGAGTTGATTCCGTCAGGATCGCGCGTGCTGGACCTGGGTTGCGGCGGAGGCGGGCTGCTGGCGTGGCTGAAGGAAAACAAGCAGGTGGACGCGCGCGGCGTCGAGCTGAAGCGCGAACTCGTGCAGCAGGCCATCGCGCGCGGCGTCACCGTTTACCAGGGCGACCTAGAAGCGAGCCTGTCCGAATACCCGGACCAGGCCTTCGACTACGTCACCCTTAGTCAGACGCTTCAGGAGACGCGGCAGCCGCTGATGGTCATCAACGAGATGCTGCGCATCGGCAGCCGCGCCATCATCGCCTTCCCCAACTTTGGTCACTGGCGCGTGCGCTTGAGCCACCTGTTCAGCGGCGGCGCCCCCAAGACGGCGCTGTTTCCGTACGAGTGGCACAGCTCGCCGAACATGCACTACCTCACCGTGCTGGACTTTGAGGAGTCCATCCGCACTCAGGGGTGGACCGTGGAGCGGCGGCTCTTCCTCTCAGGCCACATCAGCGGAACTATTCTGCCGAACCTCATGGCGGAAGTGGCCGTCTACATGTTCCGGCGGTAGGAGTCAGGGCCTCTCCAGCGGGATATCGAGCGTGCCCGTGGCGCCGTTGATCGCATCGCGAACGACGACACGCAATGCGTAGGCCCCGGCATCACGCGCGATGGTGCGGCGGTAAAGCAGCCCCTTCTTGAGCACTGTTTGGTAGGCGTCCTGATTGAGTTTCAACGGTAAGGCCGCATGAACTCCATTCATCTTGCCGTCAGGCGTCTTTTGGAAAAACATTAGGTCCAGCGAGGCCTCCCAGGTGTCCTTCTTCTGCTGGAAGGAGAGTTGCGTCGGCTCGATCTGAATGGCCAGGATGAACTCGTCCTTCGACTTCGACTGCAATTGCGCGGTGAGCAACACCGCGGTTTGGATGACCGGACTCTTGGCCGCTTCATCCAGGTCGGCCTTGAGCGCTGGAGCCTGCGTCTGGCCCTGGTCGTCGGCCGTGTAGCCATTGCGGTAGCGGAGCTTCACGCCCGGCCGCTTCAACTTGATCTCCAGCTTGCGGAACTTGCCGTCGTTCTTTGGATTAGTCGTGTAATAGGCCAGCGTGTAGGCGTAGCGTGCGTCGTCCAGAGCGCGCTTCATCGGCGCGGCGATGTCGTTGCTGTTCAAGGTAGCCACGCCGCCGGTGCGGCCTGAAAGTTCCACCAGGGAACTCTGCGACACCTGATCTCTAGAAAAACGGACTAGGGCGGAGTTAGTGACAGCAGAATTGAAGCCCGTTTCGGCGCTTGCCATTGGGACCACCAATCCCATGACATCCAGGCCGTACACGGCAACGCCGGCGTCGTTCATGACCTCGATTGCCTTGTCCAAGGTGTCCAGGAAGAGGCTGGCCGAATCGCCGCTCAGGGCTACCTCAGCACGCGGCATATTCTGCATGCGAATGCCAGTCGACTCCGACATCAGTACGGTGGGTGTGGTGGTGTTTGTCGGCGTCACGGAGATGGGAAAACCAGCCGACATCCAAATCAGGTTCTTGCGGCCGGGGATTCCTGCCATGTGGCGTGCCAGCAGCGACAACGTACGAATGGTGAGCAATGTGCGCGTGCGCTGCATGGTGGCCTGGTAGACGTTCTCCGCCTCGGCTCTGCGTTCCAGGAAGACACGGCTCCATCGGTCTGAACTGAGGCGAATCAGGTCGGTCTGCGATTTTCCGCGTAATGCCAGCGTGCCCTCGAAATTCTTCAGTTTCTCTTCCAGCGCCTTGCGGTCGGACGTGAAGTCGTGAAGGATCGTCAGTGTCTGCCCCAAGGTGTAAATGGCGACGACATCGTTCTCTCCCAGCGTCTTGAGCACGGCGAGCAGTTGCTCGCGCGTGGCAGTTTGTGCAGCCCAAGGCGTGTTGAGGTAGTCGATCACGATTGCGTTCACTGACTTCGGCGTGCTGGGCAGGAACTCAGGCCGGTTGGTGAAAACGCCCTTCGGCAGCACGGGTGGCGGCGGCGCGCCGCGCAGCATCGCCTCGGTGAAAAAATGTGAGAGCTGCTGGCTCTTGCCGTCCTCCAGGATTGTGAAGTCTTCCTTCTTCAGGTCCGTCACCGGATTACCTTTGTCGTCCGAGGCGACCACAGAAATCTCCACAAGCCTTGTGGTGGCCTTGAAAACCGGGTCCTGATCTGTGGCCAGTGTCAAAAATACCAGCGATGGGAGCACAATCAGCAAAACAACTACGGATTGGCGCAATTTCATAAGCAAAGAATACATGGTTTGCCAATGCGATACAAGGATCTTCAGCCTGGTGGCCGGCCTGATACGATGCAGGGTGCAATGAAGCGGTTTCATGTCGTAAGCAGCTTACTCGCGGCAGCGCTACTGGCTTCATCTCTGTCACCCTGCAGCGGCGCTGAAGCACTCTACAAGCGCTTCCAGGACCCCCCTCGCAAGCACGGGATTATGCCCTACTGGGCCTGGAACGGCCGCATGGAGCCAGAGAAGGTTCGCGAGCAGATCAGGCGCATGACCACGCAGGGTGTCTTTGGCGCTTACGTCTTCGGCTTCGACGGCTTGCGCACGCCTTACCTGTCCGATGAATGGACGCGCGCCATGGCCGCCGGTCTGGAGGAAAGCCGCAAGCTGGGATTCGCACTCGGATTCGTCACCGATTACATGTGGCCGCAGGGCGATTATCGCGACATCTGGAACCTGGAGCCGCCGCAGAGCCGCATCATTCGCGAGCGTCCGGAGTTCATGCGGCGCCGGCTCAAGCCTGTGGAACGCGTATTCGACGGTCCGGGGCCGGTGGAGATCGACGGTCTCATGAAACCCATCCTCGCCGTGGCGGGACGGCTGAATCCGGACGGCGCTTTCGACGAGGAAAGCCTGCGGCTGGTCACCGCGGCCATCGCCAGTGGCGGTTTCCGGTGGAGCGCGCCGGCAGGCAGATGGCGTGTGATGGTCTTTTGCCTGGAAGACCACCCGATGGAGCGGCTCAACGTCGATCTCATGAACCGCGACGCCGTGGCGCTCTACATCGAGCGCGTTCTCAACGAACAGTACCGCCGCTTCAAGCCCTACTTCGGCAGTGTGATCCCGTCGGCGGTCTCCGACCACGAAGGCGAGATCGGCTACCGCATCGCTTGGACCGATGGGTTGTTCGACATATTCGAGCGCGCCAAAGGCTACCGCCTGGAGAAGTACCTGCCGCTGCTGGCTTTCGACGGCGGGCGCATGACGGAAAAGGTCCGCTGCGACTACATGGACGTCATCGCCGAACTCTACGCCACTAACTACTGGGGTCAGGTGAGCGGCTGGCTCCAACAGCGCGGCGTCCTCCTCACAGGCCACGAGTGGGAGGAGTCGCTCATGGCCAGCGCCGCCTACCAGGGCGATTTCATGCGCTGCCAGCGGAACATGTCGATGCCCGGCATCGATTCGTTGTGGAACTTCGCCGAATCGCCGCGGCACTTCAAGGAAGCCGCCTCGGTCGCTCATTTCATGGGTAAGCCCTTCTGGGTGGAAAACCAGATTCTGCAGGGCCGCGACTCGTTCATCAGCCCGGAGAAGATGCGCTACGGCACCAACCTGGTGGCTCTCTGGGGCGCGACGCAACTCACGCCCTGGTTCGGCTACAGCGACACTCTCACCAACTTCCCGCCCATGTGGGACTGGCGCCAGCCGTTCTGGAAGTACTTCCGCCACTACGCCGATTATGCCCGGCGTCTGAGCTTCATGAACGACAGCCGCCACGTTGCGCCCGTGCTGCTCTATCACCCGCTCACCACCGTGTGGGCGCACTCAGACCCGGTGTTCGACGAAAAGAAGTGGAACTACCAGCGTTCCATGCGGTTGTATCATCCGGAGGATCCAGACACCCTCCATATCGATGGTTTCGACTGGAAGAACCAGGCCGTCGAGACCGAAGACGCCTACTTCGAGCTGATGAACCGCCTGCCTGCCTCGCAGTGGGACTTCGACGTCGCCGACGATTACTTCCTCCAACAGGCGAGCGTCGGCGAAGGCGTCATCGAAATAGGCGGCGAAAGCTTCCGGGCCATCGTCATCCCGCCTGTCTCCACCATGCGCCGCGCGGCTCTGGCTAAGATTCACGAGTTCTGGAAGCAGGGAGGCGTGGTTATCGCCACAGGCCGCCTGCCCTCCATTTCAATGGACGAAGGCCGCGCCGACCCCGAAATCGCTCGCATGGTGAAGGAGATCTTCGGCGCCGGAGCCCCCGGCCGCGCGTACTTCGTCGGTAACGATCTCGGGCGCGTCCTGGCACTGCTGGAAGAGCACGTCGCCAAGGACTTCCGCGTAGTCGAGGGCGGCGGCGAAAACCTGTACTATGCCCGCCGGGAGAAGGACGGATCGGCGGCGTACTTCGTCGTCAACAACACGCCGCTCGCCCGGCAGGCTGTGGTCGAAGTGTCCGGGAAGGGACGCCCTGAGAAGTGGAATTCGGAAGACGGCTCTCGCACGCCGCTGTTCTACTCTCTCAAGCCGGGCGGCATGAGAGTCAGGCTGGACCTGGGGCCGTGGGAGGCCTTTCACGTCGTCTTTGCTCCGGAACCCAGCGCTGCTCAGATGGGCGCCGTTCAGGTAGCCGATACCAAGGCCGTCGTGGACCTCGGTAGGGACGATTGGGAGTTCCGCCCGCTGAGCGACACAGTGACGGTGCCGTACGCGCTCGCCGAAGATGGGAATGAAGAGTGGCTTTCCGGGGAGCGCCGGACCGTGACCGAATGGCTCTGCCTGGGCCCGTTCGAGGCGCCTCTCCACCAGGCGTTCGTGAACGCCTATGGTCCGGAGACCGACGGGCTCCAGGTGCTTCGGGACAAGAGCTACGTCTCAACCAATGGCAGTACCGCGCGTTGGACAGCGTGCGGCGAGAAGGGTCCCGCACCCTCCGGCTATGTCGCCCACCTGAAGCTGCCCGGACTGCGCGGAGGCGCGGGAGCGGCCGCCTATGCCGCCACATATGTCTATGCCTCCGGCGCACGCAACGTGCGCCTGGAGATCTCGGCCGACGCCGCCAAGGTGTGGGTGAACCGCAACCGCGTGCTGAGCTTCCACGACATGCCCGCCTCCCGCGAAGATCGTTCCGCTTTCGCTCATGACATGGTGGTGCCCCTGCGGGCCGGGTGGAACGAGATCCTGCTGAAGCTGGAGTTCGATCGTGCCCAGACGGCGTTCTACTTCAGGCTGGCGGACATCTCTGGCGAGCCGGCCAAAGGGCTTTATTACGCCTTCCAGCCAGGGCCCACGCCCCAATCGGAGGCAGCCCCCAGCCAACGCCGCTACCGCGTGGACGTGCCTCCCGGCGTCACGGCGTTGCGGACGCCAGGCGGCAGCTTAAGTCCGGTAACCGGCCCAACAATGGAGGTGCTCGCGGCGGGACCAGTCCACAAGCCGCTGGAGTTCGTCTCCGGAGTGACCAGGTTCCATCTGGGCTCGTGGACCGGCACGGGGCTCAGGAACTACTCCGGCAGCGCTGCCTACGAAAAGACATTTCAAGCCCCCGCCGTGCCGCCTGGCCGCCGCCTGGTGCTCGACCTCGGCGAGGTCGGTGTGGTCGCCGAAGTGTGGCTGAACGGCCGCCGCATCGGCGAACGTGTCTGGAAGCCGTTCCGCTTCGATGTCACCGCTGCTGTGCGGCCGGGCGCAAACCGCCTGCGCATCGTTGTCACAAACACCGAGGCCAACGCTCGCGCCGTCGCCAACCACCGTGGGCTGCTGCCAAACATTCGTTTGAATGGGCTCCTCGGGCCGGTCACACTAACTCCGTACGATGTCATCCAGAAACCGTTGAGCGAGGGAGGTCTGCAATGACGCCGAATCTTCGTCTGGACCATGGCATCGAACCGTTCGATGGCAAACCGGACATCGGCCGGCTGCTTGCCACGCTGCGCGGCGAACCCACTGACCGTGTACCGCACCTCGAAATCCTGATCGAGGACCAGCATGTGGAGAAGCTCCTCGGCCGGCCCGCGGGCAACACGCTCGGCGTCGGCGGCGACCCGGCCAAGGGCAACGCCTCGGAGGCGTCCCGGCCCATGTGGCCTGCCGATTATGTCGAGCTGTGCCGCATCATCGGCCAGGACGTCATCATCCTGGAGTCGTTGTGGACCCCGCTCAAGAAGCGTTTTCCTGACGGCTCCATCGGGCTGATCACGGACCGCAGCATCAAGTGCCGTGATGATATGGACGCCATCATCTGGCCCGGTGAAGCCGAGCGCGAGGAGAAACTGCGCTACGTGCGCGAGTACGTCGAATGCGCCCGCGGTACCGGCGTTGG
>JACRKW010000194.1 GCA_016215215.1 Acidobacteriota bacterium | reverse complement strand
TTGCCCCGGCCGGAGTCCCTCAATTCCTCCAGCGCCAGGTGGAGCCGGCGTTGCTCGAGCGCGTTCTTGAGCACCACCAGCACCTTCTCGATGGTGAGCGGCTTTTCCAGGAAGTCGAATGCGCCGAGCTTGGTCGCCCGCACTGCGGTTTCGATGTTGCCGTGGCCGGAGATCATGATCACGGCGGGCGGGCCAGGCATCTCGGAGGCCCGGATGCGCTGGAGCGTCTCCAGCCCGTCGATGCCCGGCAGCCAGACGTCGAGCAGGACTACCTCATAGCCTCCGGTGGCCAACTCGTGCAGACACTCCTCGCCCGAGCCGACCGCGCGGGCTGTGTATCCCTCATCTTCGAGCACGCCGCGGAGCGAATCCTGTATGCCTGGCTCATCGTCAACAATCAGTACTCTGGTGGGCTTCATGCCTGCGCTTCTCTGCCTGTCGGGCTGTCGGCCGGGGAGTCGGACGGTGCGTCCACCTGGGCCACGACCGGCAATTCGATGATAAATCGCGCGCCGGCCGGATGGTTGTCCACCACGCGGATGTGCGCCCCGTGTTCGGCTACGATGTGGCTGGCGATCGCCAGCCCAAGTCCCGTACCGCGCTGCTTGGTGGAAAAGTACGGCAGGAAGAGCTTCTCCTTGTCCTCTGTCGTGATCCCGCATCCTGTGTCGGCGATCACCAACTCCACCATGTCACCGCCGGCGGCCTGTGTTTCCACCGACAACTCCTTCAGCGGCACGTCCCGCATCGCTTCGGCCGCGTTGTCGACCAAGTTCACAATCACTCGCTTGAACTGCTCCCTGTCCAGCGAGACGGGAGGTAAGTTGGGGGCCAGGGAGCAGTGTAATTGCACCCCCTCCAGCCGGCCATCGAAAACCGCCAGCCCCTCCTCCACCACCGTATTCAGATCGGAAGGGACAGGTTGCGCCGCCGGCCAGCGGGCGAACTGCGAGAACTCGTCCACCAGCGTCTTCACGCTCTCTACCTCGCGACCGATCGTGGCGCAGCACTCGCGGATGACGCGTTGCACTTCCGGCGGAGCCTGGGCCCGGTCCAGTTGTCGCAGGATGCGCTCCGAACTGAGGGCGATCGGCGTCAGCGGGTTCTTCAATTCATGCGCAATGCGCCGCGCTACCTCGTGCCAAGCGGCGGCCTTCTGCGCCTTGAGGATCTCGCTCGTGTCCTCGATTACCAGGACGTAGCCGCTGGGCAGGCGGGCCTCCAGCGCGGCGGCCGTCACCGCGAAGTGCCGGATCCCTTCCTCTGTGCGCACCTCGAATTGACGGTCGGCCGAACCGGTCCGGCGCGCGCTCCTCATCAGGCGCGTGAACTCGGCCTGCTGCTCGGCCGGAATCAGGTCCGCCAGTTTGACGCCCGGCCGGATGCGGCCCCCAGGGAAGATGTCCCCCATCGCGCCATTCACCAGTTGCACCACTCCGGCCGGGCTCAACGACACCACGCCGGTGGGGATGCTGTCCAGCACCGCTTCAATGAATCGGCGCCGGCGCTCCAGTTCCTCCTGGTTGGCCTGCAGGTCCTGAGTCATCTCGTTGAAAGCCCGCACCAGCAGCGCCAGTTCGTCGGTTGCCCCCACGTGCACACGGTAGGAAAGATCCCCTCCCCGCACAGCCCGTGCCGCCTCCAGCAGTGCCGTCACCGGGGCGCTGATCTGTCGCGCGATGAACAAAGCCACCCAGGTGGCGATGAAAAGGATGAACAGCGTGATCAGGGCCAGCAACTGGAGGTAGAAACGGCGGTAGTCCTTGCGGTTGGCCGCCAGTTTGTCGTAGTCCCCGATGTGCTTCTGGATCTCGGCCTGACGCTTGGCGAGGTCCAGCGGTAACTGCACCAGGACCACAACCTCGCCGCCGCCCGGCACCGCCGCACGTGCTTCCACCTCCTTGCCGTGATCTTTGTCTCCAGTGGCCGGTGGAGGCATGGCTTCGCAGATGGAAAATCTCCCACCATCCTTCCTTGTAACGAAGACCTCGTGCGCGCGTCCGTTCTCACACACCGAGGCGAAAAAGTCTCCCGGTGCATGGCCGGTCTTCAGGAACTCGGCCAGTTGGGAACTGTCAGCAACCCAGCGCGCCAGCGCTTGCGTGCGGCGACCGGCCTCCCCCTCGAGCGAATACCCGATCTCCTGCATGTTCAGGCGGATCTTCTCGGCCGGCCGGCTGAACCACTTGTCCAGGTTCCGGTTCAAGACCTCCACACTCCACACCACCAGGAAGAAGGTAGGCAAGAAAGTGAGCCCCAGGGCGCCGATCACGATCTTGGTGCGGATCCTGGACCCTTCAACACCGGCCCTGCGGGCAAAGTAAAGCTTCACCGCGTCACGGAAGAGCATGAAGCCCAGAAGCACCGTCAGAAGGAAGATGAGGGTGGACAAGCCCCAGAAGACATAGGTCTGCTCGGGACTGGTCGGCCCATAGTCCCCGACGCTGAATGAGCCCTGCCAGACCACTAGGGCCACCAGGATCAACAGCAATGTCAATCCGATACCCAGCCTCAGGCGCTGTCGCATGTCTACCCATCATAGACCGAGGCCGAGCCGTGAGGGCATTCTGTTACACTTGTTGAGTACGTTACATTAATATTTTCTTAATATTTAATCTGTGCGTGACAAGCTTCCAGCCATGTTACACTCCACAACACTAGTCTTGCGTGTGCAAATTTTGCATTGATTGGTCAGGGAGTTTCAGGAGTCGTTTGATGTTATCTTCGGCCACCTGCCGGACGGGAAAATGTCGACGTTCGGAGAAATCCGCGCGCGACTTTGTCTCCGTTGCCGGAGGGTGCAGATCCCAGAAAGTGGGGCAAGCGCCTTTCGCTCTTGTTTCCTTCCCCGCTCCCTGGCAAGCAAGCCGCGGACTCAATCAGCACTCACGAATCTCCCAACGAGCGGCCCGGTCCAATTCCACAGCCGGTATCGCTCATCAGACCTGGCAGGACTTTCTTGTTATGAGTTGCGATTCGAATTACCTTGGGAGGTATCAGTGAAAAGCAGCATATCCGCTAGCTTCAAGGGGGGGGCACGACTTACCATGTTGTGCCTGACCCTTCTCTCTCTCGTCTTGCCGTTTTACGTGTTCGCCCAGGACACCACGGCGGGAATCCAGGGGATTGTCAAGGACCCGTCCGGCGCCACGGTGCCCAAGGCGTCCGTCGAGGTCTCCAGTCCGTCGTTGATCGGAAACAGAAAAGTGCAAACCGATTCTGGAGGCAACTACCGCTTTGCGGCCCTCCCGCCCGGTGTGTACACGATGACGGTGACCGCGTCCGGTTTCCGCGCCTACAAACAGGCGGGGATCGATCTGGCCGCCGGCCGCCTTCCCAATATCGACGTGCAGTTGACCGTGGGCGCGCTGGCCGAAGTAGTTGAAGTGGTCGGCTCGTCTCCTATCGTGGACACCACACAGAGCAAAGTGGCTGTCACTGTGGAAAAAGAGGTGATGGACAACATCCCGAAGGGGCGATCTTTCGAGTCGCTGATCCCCTTTGCCCCCGGCGCGCGCCTGGAACCGCTGGCCGCCGCCCAAGGGACTGCTGGCTTCCAGATTGACGGCGCCAGCGACGCCGAAAACGTATTCATGGCCGATGGCATCAACCTCACGGGAATCCAGAACGGCGGGCTGGGCAAGAGCTTCCAGCTCGATTTCGTTCAGGAGGTCCAGATCAAGTCCAGCAGCTTCGAGGCTGAGTACGGCGGCGCCATCGGCGGCGTGATCAACGCCATTCCCAAGCAGGGCTCCAATGCCTGGCATGGATCCCTCGTGACTTACTGGCGCAGCAATGCGCTCAATGCCAACAACGGCGATCGTGGTCTAAGGACCAACCCGGTGCTGCCTTCGCTCGACACCACTGCCCGCCGGGACGCCGTACCCGAGTACTACATGGCGAAGAAGGACCAGGTCAACATCCTGGAACCCGGCTACGAAGTCGGTGGCCCATTGTTCAAGGATAAGCTGTGGCTGTTCAGCAGCTACATCCCGCAGTTAAGCACAACGCGCCGCACGACCAACTTCACCGGCGCAAACCCGGGGCCCCGGACCCTGAACCAGACCTCAACCCAGCACAATGCGTACAACCGTCTGGACTACGGTTTGAGGAACAACCTGCGCCTGTTCGGCGCCTGGAACTATGGCTATTCGAGGACGACGGGAACACTCGGCGGCCAGGATAGCGAGATTGGCCAGAGGAACACCGGCGCCTCGACCGACCCGAACACGTTGCGCGCCGACGCCGGCTCCGTCAATCCGCTCTCGGTTTACGCCTTCGGCGGCGACTGGACTCCAACCTCCAAGCTGGTGGTCAGCGCCCGCTACGGCTACTTCTTCCAGAACAACGAAGAGCGCGGAACGCCCATCGGCACCCGGTACCAGTACAACAACACCGTGAACGCATCCAGCCTTGATCTGGCCGGCAATCCGTTCCCGGCGTCTTCGTTTAACACGTCGGGCTTCGCCAACATCCCGTCAAACCGGGCCTACACGTTCGATGCCTTCAAACGCAAGACCTTGAACGTGGACGCGTCCTACCACACCCGCTTCCTGGGGGGCACCCATACTTTCAAAGGCGGCTTCTTCTGGCAGCGGCAGGCCAACGAGGTCCTGCGAAACTACCAGGGCGGCTATGTGACCATGAATTTCGCGCAGGAATATGCTCCGGTCACCAGCACCACCGCCTGTGACGCGATCAAAGCGGCCAATCTCGCTGCCTACGGCAAGAGCCTCTGCCAGGGTAAGTACGGGTTCTTCACTATTGGCAACAGCGTGACCAACACCGGCACCGACACGCAGCGCGCACATGCGCTCTACGTCCAGGACGCCTGGCAGGTCGGCCGCGGCCTGACTCTCAATTTGGGACTCCGGTTTGATCAGGAGGTCCAGCCGCCCTTCGATCCGAAACGCTTCCCGACCGTGGAGTTCGGCTGGCGTGACAAGGTCGCTCCCCGTATTGGCGGCGCCTATGACCTGCTGCACAACGGCAAGGTCAAGGTGTATGCCAGCTACGGCAAGTTCTACGACATCATGAAGATGGGCTTGGCGCGCGGTTCCTTCGGCAGCGACTACTGGCACAACTGCGTCTACGCCTTGGATGACGCCAACTACACCACCATCACCCCGACCGGTTCGGTGGGCGGAGGCTGCCCGGCCTCTGGCGCGGCCCCAGGGGTCACCGTGGGCCGCTTCATCGAAAACGTGGACTTCCGAGCCACCAAGGCCGACACTCGCGATCCCGCCATCTCGCCCAGCATGAAACCGATGTTGCAGCACGAGACGGTGGCCGGCGTCGATTGGGCGCTCTCTCCGAATTGGGCGCTCGAGACTCGCTACGTCCGTAAGCGCCTGGACCGCACCATCGAGGACATGTCGATCACCGACAACCTGGGTTTCTACATCGGAAACCCGGGCACGGCCTTCGCCGACGTTCTCCACCGCCCGGTGGTCATCAAAAACGATGAGGGCAAGGACTACTTGACCTCTGTGCCGTTCTGCGCCGAGTGTCCGCCCGTCGTCAAGGCCATCCGCCGGTACGACGCGGTGGAATTCCGCCTTGTGAAACGCTCCGCGGGCAAGTGGTACGGGGCCGCAACCTATTCTTATAGCCGGCTTCGGGGCAACTACGCCGGCTTGAGCAACTCCGATCCTACCGACGGTGGTGGCGGACGCCATGCGCCAAATAACAACCGCGCCTTCGACATCCCCACCATGACCTACCTACCAAACGGCCAGATCGACGACGGGCCGCTGGCCACCGATCGACCGCATACCGCCAACGCCTATGGCTTCTATCGTCAAAAATGGGGCAAGCAGGAAACCCTGTTGGGCTTCACCCAGAACATATCCCAGGGTACCCCGCTGAGTACTTGCCTCCCTGTCACCGGCAGCTCATCGGCGTGCCAGTGGGCGGAAGGCCGCGGCAACCTCGTGAAATTCTCGCGCGCCGCCAACGGCGACTTCGTCAAGGACGGCGTCACCACGGGCGCGCGTAGCGATCCGTTCCTCCAGACCGACCTTACGGTCCATCACCAGGTCCCGCTGACGGAGGGCAAGCGGCTCGACTTCGAAGCCAACGTCTCCAACCTCTTCAACCAGCGGGCCGCAACGGTGTACTATCAGTTCGCCATCCCCACCAACCTCATCAACCCCTCACGGGCGTCCCGGTTCCCGGGTGACCCGAAAGTGGACTGGGCCAAGGTGCTGAATGGCTATAACTACGTTGATGCTTTGAACGGCACGGGCGCATTCGCCGGCGTGCAGAGCAAGCTCACCGTGGCCAGCCGCTACGGCATGCCTAGCGCGTTCCAGACTGCCCGAAGCATCCGGCTCGCGGTACGCTTCGTCTTCTGATCGGGAAGCCTCTCTTCGCCGAGGGGTACCATTTGTAACGAGACCGCAACGGGCGTCCCCCATCGGGGACGCCCGTTTTTTCGTCTGCGGCCCTATCCATCTGGCGAGCCGGCCAACCCTGCACGATCGGCGACGCCGGTCTCCGGCCGGAGACCGGTGAGTCCATGTATACTACTGAATTTAAGTAACTTATAGGAACTCATGAAGTCACAACCAAGCGCCTGCTGCACTCCTCCCGCTACGCTCGGACAGATCGAAAGACGCATTAAAAGTCCGAAATTAAACGCCACCCCTCCCCCTTCCCCATTGACGCCATAGGCGATACTTATGTTACGATTCTCACATTAGACGCAACCTCTGTATCAGTCTAGGGGTGTGTCAGGAGTGCTTTGATGTGGTCTTTCGCGACCGGTCGATTCGAGGCGAACCCGTCCTCGTTTCAAGCCGGCGCCATGCTGACGAGTTCGAGTACGGAGCACATAGGCCCCTCGGAGGGGTGGTGTACTCCAGATCACCTACGTAGTCTCGAACACCCCTACTCAGAGCAAAGCTGTCTCGCTCCAAGCCCAGAGCTGGTCTGCGGATCAGGCTGGGTGCAGTTTGTTGGGAGTTACCAATCGATCCTTTTGGGAGGTTTAAGTGAATAGCACCCTACAGTTGAGCTTCAGGGGCGTGGCACGTCTCACTCTGACGTGCCTGGCTCTCCTGGCGTTGCTCTCCGGGTTCGCGATGGCCCAGGAAACCACTGGCAGCATCGCTGGCCAGGTGGTGGACGCTTCGGGCGCCGCCGTACCCAACGCCAAAATCGAAGTGACCGGCGCCACTCTGCCGGCCGCAATCACCGTCAACACCGACTCCACCGGGAACTACAAGGTTCCTTCGGTTCCGGCCGGTTCCTACGTGGTGACCGCCTCGGCCGCTGGCTTCTCCGTTCAGAAGAAGACCTCGGTTCCGGTCACGCTGGGCCGTATCAGCCGCATCGATTTCAAGATGGAAGTCGGGCAGGTGACCGAGAGCGTGGTGATCAGCGCCGACGCGGCGATGGTCGACACCACCTCCAGTTCTTCAGCCGTCAACGTCGACCGGTCGTTCTTTGACCTGATGCCGAAAGGCCGCAGCTTCTACGACCTCGTCAATCTCGCCCCCGGTGCGCGTAGCGAAGGCAAGGCCGGCGGCGTCCAGGTGGACGGCGCGTCCGGCTCGGAAAACGTCTTCTACCTTGACGGCATGGAAGTCACCAACGTACAGACTGGCATCCTCAGCGGCCAGAACCGCATTCCGGTCGAAATGGTGCAGCAGGTGCAGGTCAAGAACGGTGTCATGGAAGCGCAGTACGGCGGCGCCATGGGCGGCGTGGTCAACGCAGTCGTCCGCAGTGGCAGCAACGAATGGCACGGCCAGGGCGGCTTCTACTTCAACAACAACTCCATGTCGGCTCGCCCGCGTCCCACGCTTGAGATGGATCCCCTCGACGCCAATCGTGCGAAGGTGCGCTACTTCCAGAACACGATGGATGACTACTCCACCTGGAACCCCGTGTTCAGCTTCGGCGGCCCGATCCTGAAGAACAAGCTCTTCGTCTTCGCCGGCTACATGCCCACGATGACCACTACCAACCGCACGGTCACGTTCCTGTCCAACAACCAGACCGGCAATTTCTCCAGCAAGTACACACAGCGCTATCTGACCGGAAAGCTCGACTACGCCCCGGTCAGCAAGCTGCGCATGAGCGGAAGCTGGGTCTGGAACCCCAACTTCACCCGCGGCAGCTTGCCTGCCCGCCAGGGCACGGATTCGCCGAGCCGCGATTGGGCCGGTCTCGGACAATACACCTCCGGCAACATGCTCACTGGCCAGATCGACTACCTCGCCACCAGCAAGCTCATTATCAGCTTCCGCGGCGGCTACAACTACACGAACAACACCGATCGTTATGCCAGCTCTTCCACAACTTTCATTTACAGCACGGCGAACACGATGTTCTCCGACATTCCGTCGGACATGACCCTCACTTCGGCCGGTTGGAAGCAGCAGGGCACTGGGCGCCGCGACTTCGATATCTACAAGCGCGTCAACCTGAATGCCGACGCTTCCTACCTGGCCAACTGGAAGGGCCAGCACAACATCAAGTTCGGTTGGCAGACCAACCGCCTTTCCAATCAGGTTCAGAACCTGAGCTACCCGACCGGCTATTACAGGTTCTACTGGAACCAGCCCTATCGCTGCGTCACCACCCAGTGCACAGGCCAGCAGCGTGGCACCTACGGCTACTATCGCTGGTATACCTACGGCCAGCAGGGCGACGCATCCAGCGACAACCAGGGCCTCTTCTTCCAGGACAACTGGCGTGTCAACAAGCACCTCACCCTCAACCTCGGTCTCCGCGCTGAGCGCGAATTCCTGCCTTCCTTCGCCAAGATTGGAATCGCGGCTGCTCCTCCCATCGAGTTCAACTGGGGGAAGAAGATCAGCCCCCGCATTGGCGGCGCCTGGGATCCGAAGGGCGACGGCAAGATGCGCCTCTACGCGTCGTGGGGCTACTTCTACGACGTCATGAAGTACGAGATGCCGCGCGGTTCCTTCGGCGGCGACATCTACATCACCAACTACTACTCTCTCGACAGCCCAAGCATCTACAAGCAGCTCCTCACAGCGGGCTACCCCTCCGACCCCACCAAGCTGCCCGGCCGGCTCTTCGAGAGCGTCGACTGGCGCATCCCCTCCAACGATCCCAAGTCCTGCGAGAAGCAGGGCCTGTCTTGCAAGGGCATGACCATCGACCCCAACCTCAAGCCCATGAAGCAGCGCATGCTGGATCTCGGCTACGATTACAGCATCAACTCCTCTCTCGTGGCCTCTTTGCGCTACACCAACCGCCGTCTCATCCGGACCATTGAGGACGTTGGCACGCTCGGCGCCGGCGGCGAAGTCTACTACATCGCCAACCCTGGCGAGGGCATCACCATCGACAAGAGCACTTGGGAGCCCGGCTTCCCGGTGACCCCCAAGGCCATCCGCAACTACGACGCTCTCGAGCTCCGCCTCGACAAGCGCTTCGCCAAGAACTACCAGTACGCCGCCAGCTATACCTGGTCGCGCTCTTACGGGAACTACTCTGGTCTGGCCAGTTCCGACGAAGATGGCCGCACCAGCCCGAACGTCAACCGTTACTTCGACCTCCCGTGGCTCGGCTACACCGAGAAGGGCACGATGTCTGAAGGACGCCTGGCTACCGACCGTCCCCACACGCTGAAGTTCTTCGGCGCTTACACCCAGAAGAGCATCCTCGGCAATACCACCATTTCGCCGAACGTCCAGCTCTACTCGGGTACCCCGCTCACCACTCAGATCAACGCCATCTCCTCGGTTCCGGTCTACCCGTTCAACCGCGGCGACATGGGCCGGACTCCGGTGTTCTACAACTTCGACATGAACTTGATGCACGACTTCGTGCCTCTCAAGTCCCACGAGAGCTTGAAGGTTCGCTTTGAGTTCTCTGTCTTCAACCTGTTCAATTCCAGCATCGTGACCAACAAGGACCAGACCATCCTCCACCCGGACGACGGCCAGCTCCAGTTTGCCCACGACGCCGACATCTTCAAGGGCTTCAATACTGCGGCCCTGATGAAAGCTCAGGACATGCGTGTCAGCCCGCTGTACAACCTCGCCAGCGGCTTCCAGGGCCCGCGTTCCACCCGTCTGCAGCTCACCTTCTTCTTCTAGAGAAGGGCCGCTCCCCACAAAGGAGCGGGCAGGCAGCGTAACCATCAACGGGCGCCCCCCACCGGGGGCGCCCGTTGTGTTTCTGTACCCACATCGTTCGTTAGCAGCCCGCTTGTGTCCCCTCCGTCCAATCCAGGCTCTTCTCCACCTCGATTACCGCGGAGCGATCCTCTACCGCCTCCAATAAGTCGCCCAGACTGCGTTTGAGCACCGGATGCAGCAGGCCGGGCGCGAGCTCGCACAGGGGCACGAGCACGAATCGCCGCTCGTGCAGGCGCGGGTGCGGCACCAGAAGTTCAGCCTCCTCGATTACCGCGTCGTCGTAGAACAGCAGATCCAAGTCCAGAGTGCGCGGACCATTCCGTTCGACCCTTACGCGCCCCCGCCCGGATTCAACAAGCATCAACTGCCCAAGCAAAGCGCGTGGCGGCAGTTGAGTCTCTAGACACAGCACCGCGTTCAGGAAACCGTCCTGCCTGACAGCGCCCACAGGCTCGGTTTCATAGAGCGACGACACGCGCAGCACGTGCCCTGATCGCCCCAGTTCCCACAGTGCGGCCCGCAGGTGCTCCCGCCTCCGGCCGAGGTTCGAGCCCAGGCCGATCCAGGCTTCAGGCACGGCGCCTCCGGACGATCTCCACCCCCGCCCAGTCCACCTTCTTGGCCCGCAACGCGGCGGGTTTCCTGATGAGAATGCGCACGCTCTCCACGTCGAACCGTTCAAGCACCGCCGCCGCCATCACCTCCGCCAGCGCTTCGATCAGGGTATATGGCCTGCTCGTGGCGGCATCGCGCAGCGTCCTGTGCACCGCTGAGTAGTCGGTCGTCCGGGCGAAATCATCGCTCAGCCCGGCCGGGCGAAGATCACGCTCGCATTCCACGTCCACGATCACGGTCTGGGGAACGGCACGTTCGTCCTCCGGAACGCCGGCATGCACCTCCAGGTGCACGCCTGTCAGCAGGATCTTGTCCATCCCTCTCCCTTCACCGCATCCACGACGCTCAAAGCCTTGCGGCAAGCCAGGACGTCGTGCACACGCACCATCGCGGCGCCGTTCATCGCGCCAATCACCACCGCCGCCAGCGTCCCCTCCAGCCGGAAATGCGGCGCCTCAAGGCCCGGCAACGTGCCGAGAAACATCTTGCGCGAAGGCCCCACCAGGATGGGGCAGCCCAATTCCTCGAGTTCCCGTAATCGCCGCAGGATCCCAAAACTCTGGGCTGGCGTCTTGGCGAAGCCGATGCCCGGATCGACGATCACCTCCTGGATGCCCGCCTCCCGGGCCATTCGGACCCGTGGTGCGAGCTCCGCTTTGATCTCACCTATCAAGTCGGAATAGTGCACCTGCTCGCGCATCGTCAGTGGCGTACCGCGCATATGCATGATGACCACACCGGCGCCATGGCCGGCCGCCACGCGCGCCATGCCGGGGTCGCCGAGCCCGGTGACATCATTCACCAGAGTTGCCCCCGCGCGCAGGCAGGCCTCGGCGACCCGCGGTTTGCTCGTGTCGATGGAAATCCGCGCTGACGACCCCGCCGAGAGGGCCTCGATCACCGGCAACACTCGTTCCAGTTCGATCTCTTCCGGTACCGGTTGGGCGCCCGGACGGGTGCTCTCGCCGCCGATGTCGACAATGTCGGCCCCCTCGGCGATCAGGCGGTGTCCCTGGGCAACCGCGGCTTCCGTTGTCTGGAAGCGTCCACCATCGGAAAACGAGTCGGGCGTCACGTTCAGAATCCCCATGATCGCCGTGTGCATGTGCTTCCATTCTAGCGGCGACGCCGGCAGCCTTCAGTCAGGCGATCGGGAGACTGGCATCTGATGCGAGACGCAAGGCGACTCGGCGCGCTACCCTATTCATTTCAGACCCTAGTGTCCAGTCAGTCATCCAACAGCAAAGAACACCTGAATGCGCAAACTCGTACTTGCCGCCCTTTTCTTAACCGTAGCCGCCTTTGCCCAGTCCGTCCGCGGCCTCATCGGCGGCAGCACCGCCCCCGGAGCTGCAGTGAAGGCCACCAGCCTCTCCACGGCCCGTGAGCGTTCAACCAGGGCCGGAGCCGACGGCCGGTTCCTGCTTCTCACCATCCCCCCGGGCGACTACTCCATCGAGATCTCCGCCCCGGGCTTCCAGACCATGACCCGCAAGGTCACCCTGGAACTGAACCAGGAACTCGACCTCCAGGCGCCGCTCGTCCCCGCCGGCCAGCGCACGGAAGTGGAGGTGCGCGCCGTCGCTCCGCTGCTCAAGACCGAATCGGCCTCACTCTCCTCTGTGGTGACCAACCAGCAGATCACGGACCTGCCTCTGGATGGCCGCAACTACTACGAACTGGCGCTGCTGCTTCCCGGCGTCACCTCCGCGGCCCAAGGCTCCGCCGGCGCTGTGCGAGGGGACTTCGCCGTCAACGTCAACGGAGCCCGCGACGACTCCAACGGCTTCTCGCTCGATGGCGCCTACAACGGCGATCCCAAGCTCAACGGCGTCTCTGTGACGCCTCCGGTGGATGCCATCCGTGAATTCGAAGTCGCCGCCTCCACCTACGATGCAGGCTACGCGCGCAACGCCGGCGGCCAGGTGAGCGTCGCTCTGAAGTCCGGCGCCAATGCGATTCACGGCACGGCCTACGAGTTCTTCCGCAACGGTGCGATGGATGCCCGCAACTTCTTTGCGCCCGCGGGCGTCGATCCGCGCTACCGCCGCAACCAGTTCGGCGTCTCCCTCGGCGGCCCCCTCAAGCGCGACCGCACCTTTTTCTTCGCCGACTACGAAGGCCGCCGCGCTCTCGAAGGCGTCGCTCGCGTCACCAACGTCCCCACTGCCGCCGAGCGCGTGGGCGATTTCTCCCAATCCGCCGCCTACGCCATCGATCCTTACACGCAACAGCCGTTCCCCGGCAACCGCATCCCGGCCTCGCGTCTCGATCCCATCGGCGCCAGGATTGCCGCTCTCTATCCAGCGCCCAACCGCGCCGCGCGCGGCGCCAATTACGCCTCCGCGCCCGAGGGCCGCGACAACTCCCACAACGCCGACGCCCGCATCGACCATGCCCTGACCAGGCGCGACGACCTGATGGCCCGCTACTCCTACGGCCGCCGTGACCTGTTCGAGCCCTTCGGAGGATCCACCTACTCGCAGGTTCCCGGCTTCGGCAACACGGTGCCGCGCGACGCGCACAACGCCGTCGCCGCCGAAACGCACGTCTTCTCGCCGGCGCTCATCAACGAGGCGCGCTTCGCCTTCTCCCGCACGGCCATCTCGGTCACGCAGGAGAACCAATCCAACGACTTGAACTCCAAAGTGGGGCTGCCGCGCTTCGCCTCCAACGCGCGTGACACCGGGCTGAGCTTCATCTCCGTGCTCGGCTACTCGCCCCTGGGCGACGAATACAACAACCCCCAGCGCAGCGCCACCAACACCTGGCAGCTCGCCGACCAGGTCACCTTCACGCGCGGCCGCGCCCTGTTCAAGTTCGGCGGTGCGGTGCGCGGATTGAGCCAGGACGCCTTCCGCGACGTGCAGTCGCGCGGCTTCATCAACTTCATCGGCTTCACCGGCAACCCGCTTGCCGAACTGCTGATGGGCATGCCCGCCTACAGCGGCGGCGCGCGCCTGGATAACCCCCAGCGGCTGCGCGAGCGCAGTTACAACCTCTTCGCGCAATCCTCTTACCGGCTCAGCGGCAACTTCACCCTCACCGCCGGCCTGCGCTACGAGTACAACGCCGTGCCCGGAGACAAGGACCCGCGTTTCTACGCCGGCTACGCGGCGGACCGCAACAATTTCGGCCCGCGCATCGGCTTCGCCTGGCGCCCGGGCAGCGGCGGCACCGTGCTGCGCGGCGGCTATGGCATCTACTTCGACCAGCCTTCGCTGGCCGTGAGCGAGGGCATGTACTTCAACTACCCGGCTTTCGACTTCCGTCTCTTCTTCGCCATGCCGCAGTTCCCGCTCTCGCTCGCCAATCCCTGGCCCTCCAACTTCCCGTATCCCACGCCGCCCTCCGGCTTCCGCTTCGACCCCAATCTGCGCACGCCCTACGTCCAGCACTTCAGCCTCGGCGTGCAGCGGCAGCTCGGACGGGCGCGCGTGGCTGAATTGGGCTACGTCGGCTCCAAGGGAACGCGGCTCTACGGCGCGCGTGACATCAACCAGCCCGCGCCCTCCGCCGCGGCCTACAACCCGCGGCCGGACCCGCGCTTCGACGACATCAGCCGCCTGGAATCCCGCGCCAACTCGAACTATCACTCGCTGCAGGCCTCCATCCGCCAGCAGCTCTCCCATGGCCTGACCTTCCTCGGCGCCTACACCTATTCCAAGTCCATCGACGACGCCTCCGGCTTCTTCACCTCGGCCGGCGACCCCAATTTCCCGCAGGACTCATACAACCTCCGCGCCGAACGCGCCCGATCCGGTTTTGACGTCCGGCAGCGCCTCGCGGCCTCGGGTTCCTGGCTCATGGGCCGCGGCTTCTCGCTCAACGGCGTGCTCACGCTGCAATCCGGGCGGCCGTTTACCGTGGCGCTGCCTTCGGAGTTTGACAACTCCGGCACCGGCCGCAGCAGCCTCGGTTTCGGCGCCAACGACCGGCCCAACGCCGTCGCTTCACCCAGCCTTTCCAGCCCCACGCCGGAGCGCTGGTTCAACACCGCCGCCTTCGCCATGCCGGCCCGCGGCACGTTCGGCAACGCCGGCCGCAACATCGTCACCGGCCCAGGCCTGGCCGCCTTGAACCTGTCTGTTCTCAAGTCCCTGCGGCTGAATGAATCCCTCACCGCGCAGGTTCGTTTTGAGGCCT
>JACRKW010000063.1:32227-39212 GCA_016215215.1 Acidobacteriota bacterium | reverse complement strand
TGCTCGATCTCTATCACCAGAGCCAGTTTCACCAGGCCACCAACGACGAGATCCGCCGCGTGGTCACCGACACCGTCACCGCGCCCAAACGCCACATCGCGCGTGTGCTGGCGCACGTGGATGCAGAGCGGATCCGCGCCCGGAAGTTCCGCGTGGCGCTGGACGGCGTGAACGGCGCAGGCTCGGTCATGAGCGTCCAGTTCCTGCGCGAGGTCCTGGGATGCGAGTTGCACGCTATCTCGGTCGATCCATCTCGACCGTTCCCGCGCGAGGCCGAGCCGCGGCCCGAGGTTCTGGGGGATCTCCAGGCCCTGATCAGGCAGACGAACGCCGAGGTTGCCTTCGCGCAGGACCCCGACGGCGACCGCCTGGCCGTTGGCGACGAGATGGGCCGCATCCTCGACAACGACGATGTGCTCGCCCTGGCGGTGGATTGCGCGCTGCGCCGCCGTAAGGGGCCGGTGGTGGTCAACTTGACGACCTCCGCGGTGATCGACGATGTGGCCGCCCGCCACGGCTGCTCCGTCTTCCGCGCCCCGGTGGGCGAGGCCAACGTGGTGGAGCGCATGAAGACCGCCGGGGCCATCATCGGCGGCGAAGGTGCCAATGGGGGCATCATCTTCCCTGCTGTCCAATACTGCCGCGACTCCTACATGGGCATGGCCTTCCTGCTCGACCGCATGGCCGAGACCGGGCAGACCATGTCGGAACTGGCGGCGACGCTGCCCGCCTACCATCGCCGGCTGGGCAAGCTGCCGTTTGAACACGGGCGTCTTGGACAGATGATGCAGGCGTTGGAGCGCGGGTTCCCCGGCGCGCTGGTGAACCGCTCGGACGGGCTCAAACTCACCGTTGCCGGCGGATGGATCCATCTCCGGGCATCGAACACTGAGCCCATTCTACGGGTGGCAGCCGAAGCGCGAACGCAGGACCAGCTTGAAGAGCTGTACGCCAAAGCCTCCAGCGTCGCCTGAAGTCACTTCTGATTACTGCTGGCTTTTGTCGGTGTCGCCCTCGGGCAGGTAGATGGTGGTCTCGTTGCCCTTGGACTTGTGGGTATGCTCCCGGATGGCACGCTCGCGCGCTTCGTCGCTGCTCTCCAGGTGCTCGATCGTCTGCCTGCGCTTCTCGATCTCCAGCCGAAGCGCGTCGTTTTCCTGTTTCAGCCGCTCGATCCGCTCCCGCTTCTCCATCATCACCGGCAGCCCGTTGGGCCCTTTGAGGACGATGAAGACGTAGAAACAGGCCACTGCCGCCGCGGCGACGTATCCGAGCTGGCGAAGAAGGGCAAGCATCCGCGAACAAAAGTCCTTCATATGTTTATAATCCGTTTGGGACGCCTTGTCCACACTTCCGTTCGGGATCTTGGCCAGATGACCGATAAGATCGTCGTTCTGAGTACCTGCGCTTCAGCCGAGGAGGCCGGGCGCATAGCGCGTCATCTCATCGATTCGCGGGTTGCCGCCTGCGTCAGCATCACGCCGGGCGTGCGCAGCGTGTACCGCTGGCAGGGCGTGGTGGAGGACAGCGAAGAGGTCGCCTTGACCATCAAGAGCCGGCGGGACCTGTTCGACGCGCTCTGCCAGGAGTTGCGCAAGGTGCACTCCTACGAAGTGCCGGAGATCCTGGCACTACCTGTGGTAGACGGCGCGCAATCATACCTGGACTGGCTGGACAGGGAACTCGCCCGCCAGCCGGAGGCGGAGGCATGACCTCGCGGGAACGTGTCCACGCCGCGCTGCGTCGCGAGCCGGCCGACCGCGTTCCGATCTTCATGTGGTTCCACCCCGATACGGCGCGGCTGCTATCGGGGGTACTCGGGATTCCGGGTGGCTTGGTGGGCGAGGCGATGGGCAACGACATCGTGCAGACGTGGGTGAACAACAACTACGCCATGGAGGGCATCGTCCACGAGAACGACGGCGAGGGGCATGTGGACGAGTGGGGCATCGGCTGGGTGAAGCGGTTCTCGTTCAACCAGATTGAAGCCTACCCGCTGGCGGGGAAGCCGGCGGAAGAGGTGCTGGCCTACGAGTTTCCGGACGGCCAGGCCGAGCGGCTGCTTGCGCGAATGGAGCCTGTGATCGCCGCAGGCCAGGATATGTTCGTGGGGTGCGACGTTTCGCCGTGCGTGTTTGAGATGTACTGGCGGCTGCGCGGGATGGAAGACGTGATGCTCGACATCGCGGAGCGGCCGGAGCTCGCCGATGAGATGTTCCGGCGCTGCGCCGACTTCGCAATCCGCGTCGGGGAGCGGGCCTGCGCGCGGTTCCCGCTGGACTGGTACTGGACGGGTGACGATGTCGCCGGCCAGCGGTGCCTGATGATGAGCCCGGCGA
Organism: Acidobacteriota bacterium; assembly: GCA_016215215.1. Taxonomy (GTDB): domain Bacteria; phylum Acidobacteriota; class Terriglobia; order Bryobacterales; family Bryobacteraceae; genus Paludibaculum. Next base: position 36,873 of record JACRKW010000063.1, on the reverse strand, counting down.
GCTGGCGGCGGCTGGTAAAGCCGCACTTGCAGCGCGTCTTCGACACGGGAAAACAGTTCAAATTGCCGGTGGCCTACCACTGTTGCGGGGCGTTGCGGCCGATCGTCGCGGACCTGGTGGAGATGGGGTTGGACGTTCTCAATCCCGTGCAGGCGAACTGCCCGGGGATGGAAGCCGGGGATCTGAAGCGCGAGTTCGGACGGCGGCTGACGTTCATGGGAGGCGTGGACACGCAGTGGCTGCTGCCGCGTGGCACGGTGGACGAGGTGCGCCGCGCCACGGCGGAGCTGCTGGAAGTGATGACCTCCGACGGCGGCGGCTACATTCTGGCGGCGTCGCACACCATCTCACCGGAGACGCCGCTGGACAACATCTTCGCTCTCTTTGCGGAGGCGGGCGTCACGCGCGAGGAGATATTCGACCGGGCGGCGGCAATTCGCAAGCGCATGGCGTAGCGCAAGCGGGTTGCCAGCCGCGGCGCGGCTGTGGTTCGATGAAGACCTCATGCTGCCGCCACAGGCTCCTACACGCGCGCGCCACTGGGTGATCGTCTTCGCCGTCACGCTGGCCATTCTGTCCTACATCGACCGGGTGGCGATGTCACAGGCGGCGCCTTCTATTTCGAAGGATCTGGGCTTCTCAAAGCCCCAGATGGGGGCAATCTTCTCGGCCTTTGCGTTCGCCTACGCGCTGTTTGAGATTCCGGGCGGATGGATGGGCGACTGGATGGGTCCACGCCGGGTGATCATGCGTATTGTGCTGTGGTGGTCGTTCTTCACGGCCGCCACCGGGTGGATGTGGAACTTCACATCCATGTGGGTGGTGCGATTCCTGTTTGGCGCGGGGGAGGCCGGCTGTTTCCCGAACCTGACGAAGGCCTTCACCACATGGCTGCCGACGCACGAACGGGTGCGGGCACAGGGCATCATGTGGTCTTTTGCGCGCTGGGGTGGAGCCTTCACGCCGCCGCTGTTCGCCTTCTTGTTCGCCTACATGGGCTGGCGGCAGGTGTTCTTCGTCTTCGGTTTGGTAGGCGTGGTGTGGGCCGTGTTCTTCTACCGCTGGTTCAGGGACAATCCGGCGGATCACCCGTCTGTGAACGCGGCGGAACTGGGCCTGCTGGCCGGCGCTGAAAAGACGGCATCGGGCCACGGCGACGTCCCCTGGGGCCGGATGATTGCGTCCCGCTCGGTGTGGCTGCTGTGGGCGCAGTACTTTCTGATTACCTACCCGTGGTACTTCTACATCACCTGGCTGCCGACGTACCTGCAGGAGGACCGCGGCCTGTCGATGTCTGAATCGGCACGCTATGCGATCCTGCCGCTGCTGTTCGGCGGCTTTGGCTCACTGTCGGCTGGTTTCCTGTCCAAGCGCCTTGCAATCGCCGCTGGGTCGCTCGGCCGCGCGCGGCGGATGCTGGGCGTGGCCGGATTCCTTGGCGCCACCTGTTTCATGCTGGCGTGCATCCAACTGCGCGACCCGCTGTACGGGATGCTGGCCATGGGGATGGCATCGTTCTGCAACGACCTGGTGATGCCCGGCGCCTGGGGAGCGTGCATGGACGTGGGTGGCAAGTATGCCGGCACGCTGTCGGGCTCCATGAACATGTTCGGCAACTTTGCCGGAATCCTCGCCCCGTCCATCGGCGGCCTGATACTGGCTCGCACCGGCGGCAACTGGGACATTTTCCTCTATACGATGGCCGGCGCCTACTTCCTCGGCGCCTTCTGCTGGCCCTTTATCGACCCCACCAAGCCGATCGATCAGCACGAACCACACGCCATCTGAGAGTTTTCCGGCCGCAGCGCACTATTCAGACGTGGATCCAACCGCGGTTTCATTCGCGTCGGCGGCAGCCAGCCTGGTGAGCAAGGGAGAGCGCGACCCGGTGGACGCGCTCTGCGCGCTTTCGGCGGTACAACGCGCCTTTGAGGTGGAGATGCTCGGACTGGAGCAACGTGCGGCCGGGCTCGATCCGGCGGTTTTACCTCCAGACGCCAGCCTGCCCGCAGGTGAGCCCGAACCGGACGGCGCATTCGTTCTGGACAGCCGGAGAATGCCGATGGTGTGGCTGCTGCTGGCTGGATTCTCGGCGATGGCCTTCGCGGCCGGCTTCTGGTTCGGACGCCACGCCGGCTGAAGGCCTACTTTTTCGATTCGGGGGCCTTCGGCGGAGGCATCTTGAAGATGGCATCATCCAGGGGTTGGTTCACCTCCACCTTCTGGACCTTCATCAACATCATGGAGTTGCCGCCCACGCGCTGATCTGTCTGGAAAGGCATGTTGATGCCGGCCACCTTGCGGTAGTCGCCCGGCAGGCTTTCGATATCCATATCCTGGCCCATCTGGCGCACCTTCATCTCGACCTTCACCGGCAGCCAGGTCTTGGCATCGAGGTAATAGGTCCGGACATCGCCGCCTTTGCGGGTGAAGCGGAGCTTGTAAGCCGCAGCGCCGGAGACGTCCTGCTTGCCGAGCAACTCGAACTGGTCGCCCTCTTTCTTCAGCATCATGAGGGCGCCGAGGCTGGCATCCATGTCGGCGTTTTCGGAGATGGACTTGGCCATATCGGCTTCCATCTTCTGCGGCTCGTTCAAGCCCATCATGGGGTTGATCATCCAGGCGGTGACTCCGTCCCACGCCGAGACGATGTCCCGCCCCTGCACCGTGATCTCGGAGCGCACCATGGCCGGGCGCTTGGCACGGATCTTCATCGGCGCCTCCCCGCCCTGGAAAACCATGGTGCTGTCGATCGACAGGGACTTGATGGCCTGGATGGCCTCCTTTCCGCCGACGGCCTCCAGGTTCTTCTGGAGCACCTGATCCACCGTCATCTCCTGCGCGGCGGCACAGAGCGCCAGCGCGGCCGTTATCAGCAATCTCGAGGTGAGCATGATGAGGCTCCTACCTTCCTTTCCAGATATGCAGCGGGTCCGGTTTGGCCGCTGTCTCGATCAAGAGCACACGCTCCAAACCGGGCAGCGAGTATTTCAAAACCCGGTTCTCTCCCTGGGCCGAGACGTAGAAGAAAGCCTCCTCGCCGCCGATGGTCATCCCTTCCACCCTCTGGCCGGCAGGTACTCGCTTTGTTTCCAACATCGTCACCGGATCCAAGACAGCCACCTCCCCGGAGGTGATCAGGCTGATGTACATGCGCTTGCCGTCCGGGCCGCGGAGGATGCGGGCGGGTCCGCCGGGCATGCCGATGCGGCGTCTGACGGTGTTGGCCACGGCGTCGACCAGGACCACCGCATTGCCGGTCTGCGTGGTCACGAATAGGCGCTTTTCGTCGTCAGTCAAGGCCAGCCCCATCGGAACACCTCCGGTTTCCAGCGTATGCGTCTGCCGCAGATAGCGCAGGTCAATCACGGTGACTGTGCCGGAGCCCGCATCGGCCGTCCAGGCTTTTCGCTCGTCGCCGGCGACCAGCACCATGTGGGGCAGTTTGCCGGTCAGCGGGATGGCGCGCGCCACCTTCCTTTTGACACCGTCCACGATCAGGAGCGCCGCCGGGAAGTCCGTTGTCACGTAGAACTTGCCGGACTTGCCGCGCTCGATCCCGTGCGGCCTGTGGTATTGGCCGAGGGCGATTTCGCCGACCGTCCTTCGAGCTACGAGATCCACGACGGAGATCGTATTGCCGCCGGGCTCGGAGGTGTTCCAGGTATCCACACCGTAGTTGGTGACATAGGCGAATTTGCCGTCCGCGGAAAGAGCGAACTCGTGCGGCTTTCCGCCGACGGCGACCTTGGTCTCGAGCTTGCCCGAGGACGCATCGTAGATCCCCAGGGAATCGTCGCCTTTATGGACGACGAGCAGCCGGTCGCCGGCAAAGACGGAGCCGGCGGCCATCAGCATCAGAATCCAGACGCGCGTTGACATCGGTATGAGCCTACCTGACCCTCATCCGATTATCCACCGCCCGGCTCTGCTAAAATGGAGGTTTCCGACTAAAGTACAGGAGTCCGTTTTTCGCATGCTTCAGGCGACACAACTGCGTCCGGGGATGGTGATCAAGTTCAACAACGAACTGCACACCGTCTTCACGATGGCCCACCGAACGCCCGGGAACCTCCGCGGCTTCGTGCAAGTCAAGATGCGCAACCTGCGCAGCGGCTCGATGTTCGAACACCGCTTTTCGTCCACCGACATGGTGGAGAAGGCCATTCTCGAGGAAGTCGAGATGGAGTACATGTACGACGATGGCGAGTACTACTACTTCATGAACACCGAGAACTACGAGCAGACGCACCTGACGAAGGATCATCTCGGCGGCGGCGCCGAGTATATGATTCCGAACCTGAAGGTGCACGTCGAGTACTACGAGGGCAAGCCGATCAGCGTGGAATTGCCTCCCAGCGTCGAGATGAAGGTGGTGGAGACCGAGCCGGGGATCAAAGGCGCATCGGTATCCAACGTCGGCAAGCCGGCAAAGATGGAGACGGGGCTGATCGTGTCTGTGCCTCAGTTTGTGAACGAGGGCGACGTGATCCGCGTGAGCACGTCGGAGGGCGCCTACCAGGAGCGGGTGTCCACGGCGTAGGGCGGGGCAAGCGTGGTGGTTACCACGAGGGCGGGCGGCCCCAGACTGAAGTCTGGGGACAAAAGACGACATGCCCGTGTTCGACCGGCCAGGAGGCCGGTCC
>JACRKW010000063.1:0-32218 GCA_016215215.1 Acidobacteriota bacterium | reverse complement strand
CCCGTGTTCGACCGGCCAGGAGGCCGGTCCCACCTAGCGGCGGCCCCAGACTGAAGTCTGGGGACAAAAGACGACATGCCCGCTGGCTGGGCTGGCAGGAGCGACCTCAAGCCTGGAGTTTTCGCAGGGCGGTGATCCTTGATGAACGGGACTTGGGGCTGTCGAGGCTGAAGGAGCGCGCGTCGCCCAAGTCGGCTCTGATAAACCCGGCGACTCGTGCGATCTCCGCGTGGAGCGCAGCCGGAGCTTCTTCGAATGTCATCCAGACGATCTCCTCGCGCCCGGTATCGTACTCCCACAATCCGATGATGCGGCCGCGATCGACGATAGCGTGGCTGGGCAGATCGGCGACACCGGCGATCAGCTTGATTTCGCGGTCCGATTGGTCGAGGAGATCGGAGACGTTGCGGCGCAGGAGCATGAGCGCGTCGATGGAGCTGACGAGTGCGTAGCTGGGTTCCTTCGGAGGCTTGAAAGCGCGCAAAGAGTCGAGATCGGCGGGCAGAATCAAGCGGTCAGAACCGGGCTCCATCGCCACGAGATGAAGCGGTTCGATGGCCTGCTTGGCCACCTTCACGCCGAATCCGGAGAACCACTGGAACTCGGTCGCCACGAGATGAAGCGGTTCGATGGCCTGCTTGGCCACCTTCACGCCGAATCCGGAGAACCACTGGAACTCGGCGAGGGCGGCGGGACCGATCCAGCCCCAATAGAGGCGCGCAATCGAGGTGGCGCATTCCTCCTGCGAGAGCTTGAAACCCGAACAGGGGTTGGGATGCCAGAGGGCGTAGCGGTAGCGCTGTTGATCCAGCCGGCCGTTGATGGGAATGCGGCGGATGCGGCCGGAGGACTGCAATTCGCCGAGCACGACGGGGAGCGAAGTGGTGAGTCCTTTCTTCTTGCCTTCATCCCCGACACTACGCACGGCGCCGCCCAAGGCGAGTTTGATCTGTTCGGGATCGAACGGGCCGGCCTTCAACGCAGCCAATACGGCGGCGGTGAGTTTCTCGAGTTCCTTTTCCGTGGCGCCGAGTTTGAGAGCCAGTTTGCGATCCGCGCCGGTGGCCACGGCCCTGCCCGCGGCAAGGGCGAGAGCGAAATGGGAGGCCGGGCAAACGTAGGTGCAGCCTCGGGCGGCCGGCAGTTCATGGATCTTCAAAGCGGCCACGTCGGCGTCGACTGCCGGGCGCGACAGGCCGGCGCGGGCATGAAGAGTCAGATAGGGTCCGGTGCCGCCGACCGAGCGCGCCCAACCGGTGCGCTCGAGGACTTCGGCCGATGCAGAGGAGGAGAGGGAGCCATCGAGCCCCTGGCGGCTGGCCCACCAGGCGCGAAGCAGGGCAATGTCGATGGGAGCGGCCATGCGGCCTATGATGCCAGATGGCGCAGTGCGGCGGTCACCAGCGGGTCGTCGCCAGGTTCAACGGTTCGCAGGTCGAGCAGCAGGCGGCCGTCCTCGATGCGGGCGATGATGGGCGGATCGGCGAGGCGCAACTGCTTCTCCATGGCCGCGGCATCGCCACCAATCGAAACGAGCCAAGTGGGCAGAGTCTGTTCGGGCGTGGAGCCGCCGCCGAGGAGAGAACGGCCCTCCTCGATGCGGATGTCCATTGCGAGGGCGCCGGACGAGGCTTCTGGGGGGGGCAGGCTTTGCACGAGCCGATCAACGCGCACACGAAGATCGTCTGCGTGCTGCCGGAGCATGCGATGGACCGGAACTGCATCCCAATTCCGCGCGAGCAACAACCGCAGGGTGGATTCCATGGCGGCGATGACCAACTTGTCCAGGCGCAAGGCGCGGAAGAGAGGGTTGCGGCGCAAGCGGTGGATGATCTCCGGTTTGCCGGTGAGGATGCCGGCCTGAGGGCCGCCGAGGAGTTTATCGCCGCTGAAGGAGATCAGGTCGACGCCGGCCTTCAGGCTTTGGGCGATGGTGGGTTCGACGATGCCGAAGGGGGACAAGTCCGCAAGGCAGCCGCTGCCCAAGTCCTCGTAGAGAGGGATGCCGCGCTGCCGGCCCAACCCGGCGAGTTCTTCGAGCGTAGGACGTCCTGTGAAGCCCTGGATGCGGAAGTTGCTGGGATGCACGCGCATGAGCAGGCGGGTCTTCAGGGTGATGGCGTTGCGGTAGTCCTCGATGCGGGTTCTGTTGGTGGCGCCGACTTCGACTAGAGCCGCGCCTGAGCGGGACATGATGTCGGGGATGCGGAAGCCGTCGCCGATCTCGATCAGCTCGCCGCGGGAGATGATGGCTTCTCCGCCCCCCGCCAGTTCGTTGAGCGCGAGAAAGACTGCCGCGGCGCCATTGTTTACCAGGATGGCGGGCGCGCCGAGGAGTTGCTGGAGCAGGGCGGAGGTGTGGTTGTCACGCTTGCCGCGCTTGCCGGTGGCGAGGTCGTATTCGAGGTTGCAGTAGCCGGCAGGCGGCTGGAAAGCGGCCAGGGGTGCGCGTCCGAGGTTGGTGTGGAGGATGACTCCGGTGGCGTTGATGACGCGAATGAGGGAAGACCGGCCGAGCGCGGCGAGCCGCTGGTGCACGAGGGAGGCTGGATCGGGCAGGATGGCGGAGCCGGCCCGGATCAGCCCGCGGATTTCATCGAGCGCGTCGCGGCAGAGGTCCACGACCACTTCGCGCGGGAAACCTCCGGCGATGGACGAGGCCAACTCGTCCACCGACGGAAGCAACCGGAACTGGTCCTGGGCGTTCACTTCAGGGGGAACAGAGCGCGGAGCTCGTCGAGCTTGGGGCGGCGGCCGTACTCGCAGAGTTCAAAGCTTTCGACGTGGCGCACGCCGGCCGCGGCGGCTTCGCCGAGCTCCTCCACCAGCGTCTTGCGCACAGCCTCATTGATGGCCTGGTCGCGCTGGGTGGAGAGCCAGGTCTTGCGCTCCTTGGGATCCTTGGGAACCTGATCGAGCCGGCGGTCGACCCAGGGGAGCCATTCGTAGAACTGTGAGACGTGGGCGTCCATGGCGTTGATCTTCTGGTCCCAGACGGAGTCGAGCGGCACGACGACGTCGGGACGGAAGGGAGCGGGTTTCTGGAAGCCGTCCTGGTAGTAGAGGAAGATGGGGTTGCGCTCCAGCGGGGCGGTGTCGGCGACGACATTGGGCACGACGACCATGTAGGCTGCGTCCTGGACAAGCACACCGGTGTAACGGTGGTCAGGATGATAGTCGTTGGGCCGGGGGGCGATGACGATGTCGGCTTTCCACTTGCGGATGACGCGGATGACCTGGCGGCGCACTTCGAGCGAAGGCACGAGTTCGCCGTCATGGTTGTCAAGGACCTCGTACTCCATGATGCCGAGGCGGCGGGCGGACTCCTGGGTTTCGAGGAATCGGCGCTTGGCGAGGGCCGCGCCGCCGAGGGTCTGGTGGCCGGCGTCGCCGTTGGTGACAGAGAGGAACTTGACGGCGTGTCCGGCTTTGGCGAACCTGGCGGCGGTGCCGCCGAACTTGATGTCGCAGTCGTCCGGGTGCGCACCGATGGCGAGGATGCGCAGTTTCGCGGGCGGCGCTGCGGGCTGGGCGGCGGCGAGCGATGCGATGAAGAGCGTCAATGCAAGCGATGTGAATCTCATGCTGTTCCGAAGAGCCCCTTCCAGGTGACTTCCTTTCTTTCGTAGGTGGCCGTGCGGCCGAGGATGGCGATCATGGTGGAGAGCGCGGCGCGTTCGGCGACGTTTTCGACATCACCGGAGAGGATGCGGCCGAGGAACTGCTCGATGCCCTCGTAGGTGATGTCGCGCTTGGACAGCATGGTTTCACTGTCCTTCGGGCCCTTGTGGTGGATCATGGAGGCGCGAGAAGTGATGAGCGTGCCCTTGGTCCCGGTGAACTCCTCGCCGACCTTCCGGTAGCCGGGCGGGGTGAGCTGGTTGGCCTCGAAGTTGACGAGCATATTGCCGGGCCACTCGAAGATGACGCTGAGGTTGTCGCTGATGTCCATGTTGGTGCGAACCTTGCGGACGGCATAGCCGAGCGCCTTGAGCGGCAGGCCGCCGAGGAACCAGTGGAGGACGTCGATGTTATGGCAGTCCTGCTCGACGATGATGTCGCCGGAGTACTTGCGGTCAGTGAACCAGTTGCGGAGAGCGGCTGCTTTGGGATCGAGGCCTGGGTAGTCGCGGCGGGTGAAGGGATCGTTGGCAATCCAATAGCCACGAGCCGTAGATAGCGGCCCGATGGCGCCTTCCATGAGGCGCTTGTAGGCTTCGAGGTAGACGGGGCCATAGCGTTGCTGGTAACCGAAGGAGAGGACTTTCTTCGGGTCGTGACGGCGGCCGGCGCGGATGACGCGCTGGCAGCCTTCGAAGTCGACGCCGGCGGGCTTTTCGCAGTAGACGTGCTTCTTCGCGGCAACGGCGGCTTCGAGCATTCGCGGGTGCTCGAATGGCGGCGTGGCGATGATGACCGCGTCGATGGAGGGGTTGGCGAGGAGCTTTTCGAAGTCCTTATAGGCGTCCACCTGGTCGAGCTTGAGGGCGGTCTTGGCCTGCTCGATGCGGTCGTCGTAGAGATCGCAGAGGGCGGTGATGCGGGCACGGGGATCGGCGTGGGTGATGCCGGCATCGTAGGTGCCGCGGCCGCCGCTGCCGATGAGACCGACAGAGATCTTGGAGTTTGCCTGGGAGCCGCGCACGGCCTCAGGGGCGACGATGGTAAACGCGCCGGCCGCGCTACGAGCGAGGACAGACCGGCGGGAGATGTTCTGAGAAGGATTGCCAGACATGGTTTGGGCTCCGCGGGATGATTCTATCCTAGTCGGCGACAGGGCGCTCCGGCGGCGCGGCGGGTGAGGTGCGGGATTGAGAGTGGGCCCGCTGGTAGATTTCGCGGATCTCGGTGCCCGTGAGAGCGACAGCAACGGCCCCGGCCACCAGGAGCGGGACGGTAATGACGAAGAACATGACGCCGGTGACCATTTTGGCTGATTGGGCTTCGACGCCCAGGACTTTGTGGAGCGCCAGGTAGCCGCAAACGTGAAACAGCCCGACATTGCCGGGCGCGGCAGGAACGATGGTGCCGAGGCGGAGGACGACGAGGACGACGGCCGAGGCGCCCAGGCCCAGATCCAGGCCGTAGCCCTCCAGCATGGCGTGGATGGGAATGATCTGGAGCCAGAGGTAAACGGTGCTGGCGCCTACGGCCAAGATGAATGTGCGCGCGCGGCCCATTTCATGGAGACCTTCGACGATCATGCGCAGCGGTTCGGCCCAGCGGTGGCGAGTGGTGACGTGGCGGCCGAATCGTTGATCGAGAACGGCGAAGACGACCAGCCCGCCGATGAGGGCGACCAGGGCGGTGAGAATCCAGACACCGGCGTCGATCTCGCTGGGGAGGTCGAGGAAGAGCGTGGTAACGGCGAAACCGGTGATGAGCCAGACACCGTCGATGAGACGTTCAATCAGGGCCGAGCTGAGCACCTTTGGGAACGGGATGCGGTCCCAGACGGTGATGAGGTAGCAACGGATCAGCTCCCCGCTGCGCAGGGGAAGAACCTCATTGGCGAACATGCCGATGTAAATGGCCTGAACGCTTCTCCAGAGGGGGAGGCGGGCCACGGGGCGCAGGAGGATGTTCCAGCGCCAGGCCTGGGAGACATATACGAGAACGTCGCAGGCAGCGGCCAGAGCGATCCAGGCCCAATGGATATGGGCGAGCTTGGGGATCTCCTCGCGCCAGTTGAAGTCGTGATAAACGTACAGGAGGCAGCCCAGGGAGAAGACGGAAACCAGGACTGTGCCCAGCCACGGGGGCGTCCGCCGCCCAGAGGAACGATTCGCTTCGGAAACTGGCCCCATCTTCACTTCCATCTTAGACGTCCGAGGCAGCTGGGAAGGGAGGGGGCCTTTACGCCTTGAGCGCGGCGGTGCTACCGCGCACGATCAACTCGGGAGTGAGCTGGATGCAGACCGGGGCGGGAGAGGTTTCGCGGCCCTCGATGCGGGCGATGAGGAGTTCGGCGCCGCGGCGGCCGATATCGTAGGCCGGCTGAGCGACGACGGTGAGGCGCGGCTGGATGACGTCGCCGAACGGGGTGTCATCGAAGACGGCGAGCGAAACGTCTTCGGGGCAGTGGACGCCAAGTTCCTGCATGGCTTTGAGTGCGCCGAAGCCCATCATGGCGTTGGTGGCGAAGATGGCGGAAGGAGGGTTGGAGTCCAGGAGAAGTTCCTTGGTGAGGAGGTAACCGCTTTCCAAGCGGAAGACACCGGGGCGGATCAAGGCGGGGCTCTCTTCCAAGCCGTGCTCGCGGAGCACATCCAGATAGCCGGCCAAACGGTCGTGGCCGGTCTGGACCTCAGGCGAACCGGCGAGTATGGCGATGCGAAGGTGGCCGCGAGAGACGAGGTGATTGAGGCACATGCGAGCGCCCTTGCGGTTATCTACGCCTACGGAATCGACCAGCGCGCCTGGGGGAATCCGGTCCAGGCAGACCACCGGCGTGCCGGCATCGAGGGTGGAGGCGATGTGGACGGGCTCACCGGCATCCGGGGCAATGACCAGGAGGATGCCGTCGACCTTGCGGGCGCGGAGCAGGGACATGGCGCGGCGTTCGCGCTCAACCTGATCGTCAGTATTGAGAGTGATCATCAGGTAGCCACGAGCGAGGGCGGCGTCCTCAGCGCCGCGAATCACCTGCGGGAAGAAAGGATTGGTGATGTCGCTGACAATGGCGCCGAGGGTCTTGGTGGAACGGGTCTTGAGGCTGCGGGCGATCTGGTTGGGGTGGAAGTCCAGGGCGGCCATCGCGTCCTGGACGCGCGCCCGCAGTTCGGGGCGCACCGATCCGGACCCAGCCAGGACGTTCGATACCGTACCCACCGAGACGCCGGCTCGCTTGGCAACTTCGCGAATGGTGACCATCGTCCCGTCAATCTACCATTTCACGCGGGCGTGATAGCATCAAGCCGAATGCGGACAAGCGCAACTATCCTCCTCTCAATGACCTTTTGGCTGGCCGGCTGCGCGCCCGACCACGGAAGCGCGCCTGCCACTCCAGTGAAAAAGAGCGCTCCGCCGCGGCCATCGGACGAGACCCGCAGTTTCCCGGCCACCAACCGTGTGGATGCCAAAGTGGTGGAAGGCCACCTGCTGGACCACGACTTCCTCCCGGGGGGCAATATCGCCCATTACAAGCAGGGCCAACGCGAATACGACCTGATTCTGATCCGCACAAGCAGTCCGACGGCGGCGGCGCTGCTGCTGCTCGATTATCAGAAGAAGCTGGAGAAGCCGGAGCTGGTGGCGCATTTCGGCGGCTACTTCGGCAAGGATGGCGGGCGGGACGCGTTTATCTTCACCAAAGGGGAGATGCTGTGCGGGGTGCTCGGACTGAAGCTGGCGGAGGCCGACCCGGTGGGGCGCGAACTGGCGGCGCGGGTAAGGTAGGCGTAAGCCGCTAAACAGCCTTGACTTGCACCTGCATCCGGCCTATTTTCGAGGCGGAGAGGAGGTGCGTCATGCAGCCCAAACCCCTATTGCCGCTGCTCGCCCTGTTGGCGGCAGGCGTTTCGGCTTGCTCACAAGGACGGCATTCAGCGTCTGGATTCAGGCTGCCCGAGAACGGCGATCCCGCCAGAGGCCAGATGGCGTTTGTGGCGCTGGAATGTCACAGTTGCCATCAGGTGAAGGGCGCGGAACTCCCGGCGGTGGAGAGCCGCATGAAAGCGCCTGTCGTCCTTGGCGGGCAGGTACCGCGAACCGTAACCGATGGCTACCTGGTCAGTTCGGTGATCAACCCAAACTACAAGCTGGCAAGCTATCCACCCGACGAGATTGCAGTGGAGGGCAAATCGCGGATGCCTGACTACACCGACAAGATTACGGCCCGTCAACTGACCGACGTGGTCGCCTTCCTGCAGGCACACTACGAAGTGGTGCGCCCATCGAGGGAGTACCCGGTGTACTACTGAGCCGCCAGGTTTGGCGCCTGCGACAATGGTCGGCAGGCAGTCATGGACCAGAAACTCTACGACCAGATCATCAGTAACTTCTTCACCTGCGACCCGGAAGCCATCACCGGGATCTTCCGCGAGTTTATGTTGGCCCTGCAAGCAGAAGGTCCGCTGCCTCCGTCGCCGCACATGGCCCAGAACTACGAGACGGCGCAGGCCAACCCTGAGATTCACCTACTACCCGGCAACCTGAAGGACGCCCGCGACGCAGTATTCCCCTTCTTCTGGGGCACCGATAGCTGGTCTTCGCCGCTGCACCTGGAAAACGTGAAGGGGCCAGCCAACTACGCGTCGCTTGTGGGCGGGCTGGCCTGCCTGCTGAAGAACCCGAACCTGTGCACGGACACTTACAGCCATCGTTCCAACGAGTTGGAAGTGAAGGCTGTGACGGCGCTGGCGAACCTGCTCTTCTATCACACCGACGACCCGTGGGGCGTGTTCACGATGGGAGGCACGATTTCGAACCTCTACGGCGCCAAGATCGGCATTGAGCGAGTACTGCCGGGAGCCATGCACACGGGACTTGGGGGCGCGAAAGTGGCGGGCATAGTTTCCGAGGCTGCACACTACTCCAATCGAAGCGTAGCCGGCTGGCTGGGGATGGGGACGGCACAACTGCACTCCATCCCGACGGATGAGGCGATGTCGATGCGCCTGGACCTGCTGGCCGAGAAGTTGGAAGCGCTTCATGGCGAAGGCATCCGGGTGGCCTTTGTCACGGCGACCTTCGGCACGACCGACGGGTCGGGGATCGATGACGTCGCTGGGATCCGCAAGATTGTGGATGACTTCGCCGCCCGCCACGGTGTGCCGGCGCCGCAACTTCATGCCGACGCCGCGGTGGGATGGGTGCTGAGCTTCCTATCAGAATACGACCTGGGCAAGAATCCGCTGACGTTTTCACCCGAACTGCTGGCCCTGGTGGAACGCGCGCAGAGATACGCCAAGGGGTTGCGCGTGGCGGACAGCATCACGATCGACTTCCACAAGATGGGCTGGGGGCACTATCCGGGCAGCGCGTTCCTGGTCAACCGCCGGCAGGATCTGCGCTATCTTTCGCGGACGGTCGAGGAGACGCCGTACTTCGCCGAAGCCGATGGGCGGCGCGACCCGGCGCTGTTTACCCTGGAGTGCTCGCGGCCGGCTCTGGGCCCGTACACGGTGATGGCGTCGCTGAACGGGATCGGGCTGACAGGCTGGCAACTGCTGGTAGCGCGGGCGTTGGAGCTTTCGCAACAACTCAAGCTGCGATTGGAGCGGATCGAGAACTGCAAGGTGCTCAATCTGGACGCACTCGGGCCCAGCGTTCTGTGGTGGGTGTTGCCCAAGGGGCGGGACGCCAAGGAGATTCACCGGCAGGCGCTGGGCGGGCGACTCACGCCGGAGTGTTTCGCCCGGTATGCGGGGGAGATTCGCCGTCTCTATGAAAAACGCGAGCGCGGCATGGATCCCGCCCAGGATGCCCGCCTGAGCTTCACGACGAGTGTGGGATATCTGCCGCACGGGCTCTGCCTTCCCGCCTGGAAGGCCGTTTTCTTCAATCCGAGGACGGGCACCGAGGTGATCGACCGCCTGGTGGAGAGCGTGGAGGAGTTGCTGTAGCGGGGTTGGTGCCGGAGGTGGGGGTCGAACCCACATGCCCAGTGAAGGGCGCCGGATTTTGAGTCCGGTGCGTCTGCCAGTTCCGCCACTCCGGCGTGGATAGGCGGGCGAATCTTCATGATAACATCTGCGCCATTCCCGTCCCCCGCGATATAACTGGGACACATGCAGCCGCGTCAACTAGGCAACTCGGATCTTTTCATCACACCATTGGGCATCGGAGCCTGGGCCATGGGCGGCGGCGGGTGGGCGTTTTCGTGGGGGGCGCAGGACGACGCGGAGTCCATCGGCGCCATCCGGGCCGCGGTAGACGCGGGGATGAACTGGATCGACACGGCGGCCGTGTACGGGCTAGGCCATTCCGAAGAAGTCGTCGCCAAGGCAGTGGAGGGGCTCGCCAGCCCGCCGTACATCTTCACCAAGTGCGAGAGCTGCTGGCATGAGAGCGGCAGGATCATCAGGCGGCTGAAGCGGGAGTCTGTGCGGAGGGAGTGCGAGGATTCGCTTCGGCGGCTGAAGGTGGATGTCATCGATCTGTACCAGATCCACTGGCCCGAGCCGGACGAAGACATCGAAGAGGCCTGGGAGGAGATGCTGCGGCTGAAAGAGGCAGGCAAGGTCCGTTGGATCGGCGTCTCGAACTTCAACGTGGCTCAACTGCAGCGCATCGGGCGACTGGGGCCCATTACGTCACTGCAGCCGCCTTACAACCTGCTGGCCCGTGAGATCGAGGCAGAGATGCTGCCGTATTGCGCGGAGCACAACATTGGAGTGCTGTGCTACTCGCCGATGCATTCCGGGCTACTGACGGGGAAGATGACGCGAGAGCGGATTGCCACGATGGATCCGGACGACCACCGGCAGCGAAGGCCTCACTTTCAGGAGCCGCTGCTGAGTCGCAATCTGGCGTTGGTGGAGCTGCTACGCGCAATTGGGGCGCGGCACGGGCGGTCACCGGGCGAGGTGGCCATCGCCTGGACGCTGCGCCGGCCGGAGGTAACGGCCTCGATTACGGGATTGCGATCGGCGGAGCAATTGGAGGGAGTTATTGGCGCGGCGGAGTTCCGGTTGACGGCGGAAGAGGTGGATCAGATCGAGGGCTTCCTGAACCAGGCGTAGCAGTGATTGCCGATGCGCGCGCCGCGGGGCGTGCGCATGAGCCACGAATCGAGGTAGCGGAGGGGGAAAAGCAGCCAGCCGAGCAGGCCGTGGGCGAGGACGCGCCACCACCTCCAGGGGAGGAGCAGCTTGACGAACTCGATGGTGAAGAGGATCCAGGTGGCCGCCGGGCCGGTACGCCAGCCGGTGGCGACGACCTCGAGCCCGCCGGCCATCAGGCGCAGCCCGTCGGGAGTGAAGCGCCGGTAGTCCTTCGGGTACTCGTGAAAGGGGTGGCAAAACGGTGTGACGACATGGGCGTAGCCGCCGGGCGCGAGGACGCGTTCGATTTCGCGCATGACGCTATCGGGGTGGGTGACATGTTCGAGAACTGCGTCGCATTCGACGCGCTGAAAGATCTCGTCAGGGAACGGCAATTCGTGCGCGTCGGCCTGGACGTCGACGCCGGGGACGGAGAATAGGTCGAGGTTGACGTAGCCGGGGACGCGGCGGTTGGCTCCGCCGATGTAGAGATTCCAGCGCCCGAGCGGGGCGGCGACCCGCAGTTCATCCGGATTATGGAGGAAGGGATCCGGCGGTCTCACCGCAACTGGCTCGTGATTTCGCGGCCGCGCTCGTACATCATGGCCACCTCGCTGCTGCAGCCGACAAAGAGCAGACCCATGTCGATCCAGCGCTTGGCCAGGGACACGCCGCGCGCCTGAGCGCCGGGCGCCACGCCGTGCGCACGGCAGCTTTCGGCGATCTTTTCGACGGCGGCCAGCATGGCGGGATGCTCAAACTCGCCGGGCACGCCGAGGCTGATGGAGAGGTCCACGGGCCCGATCATGACGGCGTCGATGTGGGGTACCGACAGCAGTTCATCGCGCGCTTCGAGCGCCTTGACGGTCTCGATCTGAAGCACCACCATCTGCTCGCTGTTCATGTGCGTCATGATCTGCGGGATGCTGGCGGGTTCGAAATCTACGTGCAGGGGCGTGAGGCCCATACCGCGGATGCCCACGGGCGGGTACTTGGTCCAACTGACGGCCTGTTCGAGGAGGCGGGGGTCTTCCACACGCGGGAAGATGACGCCGCCGGCGCCGCAGTCGAGCGCGCGGGCGATGAGGGAGTACTGGAGGTCGGCCACGCGGACGATGGGACAAAAGTCGATCTTGGCGGCGATGCGGCAGAGGTCCTGGAGCGTCTCCTGGTCGAAGCCGCCGTGCTCGCCGTCGAGGAATGCCCAGTCGAAACCCGCCGCCTTGAGGACGCGGATGGCATCCTGCGAGCGAAACTGCTGGAAGGCGGTTCCGAGTTGAACCCTGCCTTCACGCAACGCCTGTTTGACCTGATTGGTTTTCATACTGTCAGCAGCAAATGGTCCGGGCACCCGCTCTGCACGTTGTCGTGGAGGGTGTCCAGCAGTTCCAGCCCATGTCTGGCGAGGAACGGCAGCAGCGAGAAGAGTCTCTCCTGCAGGTGCCTCTCCGGGAATACCAATCCACTCAGATGCGAAGCACCATCGGTCACCTGCGAATTACGCCGAAGGGCTTCGCGCGCCGCTTTGCGTCGGTTCTTTTCGATCTGGTAAAGAATCTTGGCGCGGCTCTTCAGGAGAGCGTCGCCGAGTGTGGCGTCAAAGGACTTCAGTTCACCTTCGAGCCGGTCCAGCGCATTCCTCACTTCGCTGGACGTGTCCTCGAAGGAGATTTCGAGTTCCTGCGGGATGAGCCTGGCGGCGATGCGCTCTCTGAGAATTTCGCCGCCGTGGAAGCAGTCAGTCAGCGTGACGTGGTACCGGTCCATCAGCGAATGAGCGCGTTCGTCGAGGAGGGTGAAGCCACTGCGCGGGACGGCCACGGGCATTCTGTCGAGGAGGGTGCGGTAGAGCACCTGAGACTGAGCGAGATAGGCCAACTCAGCGGGTCCGCCGACATAGGAGGCTGTGGGCAGCAGGTAATCCTGCAGGACGGGGCGCAACAGGGCGTTGGGCGAGAGCGAGAGCAGGTCAGAGGGGCTCTCCTGGCGACCGAGCTTCTGGCGGCGGCCGTTCTCAATCTTGAACAGCAGCGAACTCTGCTGGTCCACCAACACCTGGGCGTGATAGCCAGCCGACTCCAGCTCCTTGCCCCGGGCTAGTAAGGCGAGATTGAGCTCCTCCCGGCGCTGGAGGGCCGTTTCGAGAAAGGGCGCTGCGATTTCACGGATGGCGGGCTCCAGCGGATCGAAGAAGATGAGGCCGTAACCGGCCATGAGCCGGGAGAGGAGCAACCGGAAGGCTTCGCCGTAGGTCCGTCCGGGTACGTAAGCCTCCTCGACCAGGTCCGCCACCTCGTCGCCGTGCAGGAAGCCGCTGAGCGTCTCACGCAGCGTGCCGACCGGTGATTGGACGATGGGGATGGAGCCGACCGGCTGTCCCGGCTGGCCGCCGCCCTGAGCCTCGAGCCGCACTGCCTTGTGGTGCGCGTCGAACATCCAGGCGTGATTGATCTCGGCGAAGTCATGGTCTTCGGTGGCGAGCCAGAAGACCGGCACGGCGCGGATGCCGCTGGCGGTCAACTGGCGGGCGAGCTTCACCGCAGTGAGGGCCTTGTAGATGGTATAGGACGGTCCGGAATAGAGCCCCACCTGCTGGCCGGTGACCACTGCGACGGTGTCGGGGAGTTCGAGTTGAGCGAGGGACGCCGTCTCGCCGTTGGTCTTCCGCAGTGCGGCCGCCAGGCGCTGGCGGCGTTCATCGGGAATGGCGCGGGCGGCGGCGAAGGCCGCGCGGCGGATGCGCTCGGGGTCGTGGGGGTCGTGGCCGTAGAAGCGGGAGACGCGATCGAAGCGGTAGAGGTAGTCGGCAAACAGCGCACTGGTGCCGGGCAGCTCGGTGTGCGGTATGCAGATGGTTCTCATGCGGCGCTCCCCATCAGCCTAACAGACCGGCCGCCCTCAGTCCTCGTGGCAGAGTACAGTGTTACAAGATGCTCACCGATCAGGAATTCCGGCAAAAGAGCGACCTCTGCCTGGAGTCTCTCTACGGGGAACTGGCCCGCGCCTCCGAAGACTACGATTTCGACGTGGAGATGAACAACGGCGCGCTCACGGTGGAGTTCGAAGACCCACCCCAGCGTTTCGTCGTGAGCCCCAACGCGCCGGTGAAGCAGATTTGGGTTTCGGCGCACGTGCAGAGCTACAAGCTCGATTGGAACGGAACGGCTTTCATCCTGCCTGCGACGGGCGAGACACTGCGGGAGATGATGACCGGGGCCATCCGCAAGCTGATCCCGGACTTCACACTGTAGTGGCTGGAGTCTACATCTCTTGGCCCTTCTGCGCGCAGAAGTGCACGTACTGCAACTTCGCCTCCGGGGTTTTTCCCAAGGAGCTGGAGGCGGCCTACCTGGCTGCCCTGTTGCGCGAGGCCGGTTCCGCGGTGTGGCCGTTTGAGCTGGAGACTGTCTACCTGGGCGGCGGCACCCCGGGCTCGATGAGTGACGAACAGCTCGGCGCAGTGCTGGCGGCCATCCCCGGCCGTCCCTGGCGCGAGGCGACACTGGAGGCGGCGCCCGGTGCGCTCTCCCGCGAAGGTGTTCGCGGCTGGGTGCGCCGCGGCATCACTCGGGTCAGCCTCGGTGTGCAGTCGTTCGTGGACGCCGAGTTGCGGCGCACGGGCCGGAGGCACGACGCCCGCACAGTGGAGACCGATGTGGCGCTGCTGCGTTCGGAGGGCGTCCAGGAAATCAACATCGACCTCATCGCCGGTTTGCCGGGCCAGACGGAGGAAGGGTGGGCGATGTCGCTGGACTGGATTGAACGCCTGGCGCCGCCGCACGTCTCGGTCTACATGCTCGAAGTGGACGACGATTCGCGGCTGGGGCACGAGTTGCTGCTGGGCGGCGTGCGCTACGGGGCTTTGGATGTTCCGAGCGAGGACATGATCGCCGGGTTGTACGAAACCGCCGTCGAGCGGCTTGAGCGGCAGGGGTTGGCGCGGTACGAAATTTCCAACTTCGCGCGGCCCGGCTCGGAGTCTCTCCACAATCTCAAGTACTGGCAGCTCGAGCCGTACCTGGGATTCGGAGCCGACGCCCACAGCTTCGACGGGCGGCTGCGGTGGCAGAACGTGGAGGCGCCGGGCGAATACGCCGCGGCCGCCGATCCGCGGGTGGAGTGCGTCGAGGCAAAGCTCGACGAGGAGCGCTTTTTTGTCGGCCTACGCCTGCTGCGCGGCATCCGGCCCACGGCATCGGAATGGGAGACACACCGCGAGGCCATCGGGCGGCTGGTGGGAGACGGACTGCTGGTCTCCGACGGAGGCACTTTGCGGCTGACAGCGAGGGGTGTCCTGTTATCCAATGAAGTTTTCCAGGAGTTCATCCATGCCTGAATCAGTTATCGATCTTCGGTCCGATACCGTCACCAGGCCGACGGCGGAGATGCGGCGCGCGATGTTCGAGGCCGAGGTGGGCGACGACGTCTACCAGGAGGACCCAACGGTCAACGCACTGGAGGCGCGCGCGGCCGAGGTGTTGGGCAAGGAAGCGGCGCTGTTTGTACCGACGGGCACCATGGGGAACACGATCGCCATCAAGTGTCTGACCCGTCCTGGGCAAGAGGTGATCTGCGAGGCGAGGGGGCACCTGCTGAACTACGAGCTTTCGATGACGGCGTGGTTTTCGAACTGCCTCATCCGATCCATCCATACGCCCGACGGCATCCTGACCTGGCCCCTCATCGAGAAGGAAATCCGACCGCTGGGGCCGCACGCCGCCGATACGGGTTGCATCGAGATCGAAAACACGCACAATATGGCCGGAGGGACGGTCTATCCACTGGAGGTCATCGACGAGATCTGCGACCGGGCGCACGGCCGGGGCATTGCCGTGCACATGGACGGCGCACGCGTCTTCAATGCCGCGGTTGCCGCCAGCCTGCCGGTGAGCCGGATCTGCGCCCAAGTGGACACCGTGATGTGCTGTCTTTCCAAGGCGCTGGGCGCGCCGGTGGGTTCCATGCTGGCCGGGCCGAAGAGCGTGATCGACCAGGGGCGGCTGTATCGAAAACGGTTGGGAGGCGGCATGAGGCAGGCCGGGATCCTCGCGGCGGCCGGACTAATCGCGCTGGAGCGCATGCCGCTACGGCTGCAGGAAGACCACGCGAACGCGAAGCTGGTTGCTTCTGGACTTGCGGCGATTCCGGGCATCCGGGTGGAGCCGGAGACTCCGGCCACCAACATCGTCATCTTCGACATCTCCGCCACTGGCAAGTCCAGCCAGGAGATCTCCGCAGCCCTGAAGGCCCGCGGCGTGCTCATTAATGGGATTAACCCCACCACAATGCGTGCCGTCACCCACTACGATGTAGACCGGCGCGGGTGCGAAACAGCGCTGGCCGCCCTGGCCGAGGTCGTCGCTGCCTGACGGTGTTACGATGTTGTCTCGGTGCGTCTATTCGCGCCGGGGAGGAGTTGCCTGCATGAGCGTCCAGATTCAGACCCGCGAAATCAACGATGTCACCGTGATGGCCTGCTCGGGCACGATCACGCTCGGCCAGGCGACGAGTCTGTTCCGGAATACCCTGCGGGAGATTCTGCAGAACGGTTCGAAGAAGGTCCTGCTGGACCTCAACGACGTGAGCTACCTGGATTCCACAGGCATCGGCGAGCTTGTGGGCGCGTACACGTCGGCGCACAGCGTCCAGGCAACGATCAAGCTCTCACGTCTGCCGGAGAAGGTTTACAACCTGCTGCAGATCACCAAACTGGTGACCGTCTTTGAGATTTTCGACGACGAGGCCGAGGCGATCCGCAGCTTTGAGTGAGCGAGAACGCCTCGCTACTTCAGTTCCTTGATGCGGATATTGCGGAAGCGCACTTCCATGGGCGGTCCGGCGTGGAGTTGCAGTGCGATGATGCCCTTGAGCTTGACTGAGTCCTTCAGTTCAGCGGTGACCAGGCCGTTCACGGTGATGCGGATCTGTTCGCCCTTGCAGTAGATCTCCACCGTGTTCCAATCGTCTGCCTTCACCACTTTTTCCGCCTTCCCCTTCCAGCCATTCACCATGATCCCGCGGGTTCCTTTTTCCTCGTAAATGCCGCCCCACCAGTTGCCTTGGGCCATGTCGGCCTGGTAGCCCTTCACCACCCATTCGGGCAACTCCTCGCTGCGGAACTGAATGCCGCTGTTGTGATTGCGGAGCTTGACGTCGGCACGGAAGATGAAGTCACCGAACTGCTTCTTCCTGTAGATGAGGAAGGTGTTCTTGGCGAGCTTCACGCCTTCGGTGGAGCCGATGAGTTCCTTGTTCTTCACCGACCACAGCCGCGGGTCGCCATCCCATCCCTTCAGGGACTTGCCGTCAAAAATCGGCTTCAGGTCATCTTTGTCCGCGCCCAGCGCGAAACCGCAAAGCAGCAACAGGCCAACCAGGGTTCTCACGATGCCTACCTCCTGCAATCTCCAGTGAGACTCTATCATTGCTCCGGCCCGGCTGTCATGCCGCGCAACGGTGACCACCTGCGATACACTGGCCCCCGGTACCGTTATGCGCCTTGCCATCGCTATTTCCTCCCTCCTTTCGTGCCTCGTTGCACAGGAAGCCCCCAAGCCGGAGGCTCCGAAGCAGGAGGCCCGCCGCTCCGAATCGGCCAAGCCTGACATGAACGACCCGTGGCAGTCCGGAACGTTCGCCTCGTTCCGTCTCCGCGCCATCGGGCCGGCGCTGATGTCCGGCAGAGTGAACATCATCGCCGTCCACCCCAACGAACCGGCGACCTGGTATGCCGGCGTGGCGTCTTCCGGCGTGTTCAAGACCACGAATGCAGGAACTACATGGACTCCGATCTTCCAGAACGAGGGCACGTACTCGGTGGGAGACCTGGCGCTGGACCCGGCCAATCCCAACACGATCTGGGTGGGGACCGGCGAGCACAACAACCAGCGTTCCGTGGGCTGGGGCGATGGGGTTTACCGCTCCGATGACGGCGGCCGCACGTGGCGCAACATGGGATTGAAGGACTCCCAGCACATCGGGCGCATCGCCATCGACCCGCGGGACTCCAACGTGGTCTACGTGGCCGCGCAGGGCCCGCTGTGGTCGGCAGGCGGCGACCGCGGCCTGTACAAGACCACTGATGGCGGCAAGACCTGGAACAAGATCCTTCAGATCTCCGACAACACGGGCGTTTCGGATGTGGCCATCGATCCGGCCCATCCGGACGTGATCCTCGCCGCGGCGCACCAGCGCCGTCGGCACGTGTGGACGCTGATCCATGGCGGCCCGGAGTCCGGACTGCACAAGTCCAACGACGGCGGGAAGACCTGGAAGAAGAAATCCGGCGGCCTGCCGATGGGCGAGGTGGGCCGGATCGGCCTGGCCTTCAGTCCGGCGAAGAAGGGCCTGGTCTATGCGACGGTGGAGGCCAGCGAGCAAGGATCCGGATTGTACCGCTCGAACGACTCGGGAGAGAGCTGGGAGCGGCGTTCGGGCGAAACCGGCCAGGCGATGTATTACGCGCACATCATCCCCGATCCCAACGTGGCCGACCGGCTGTACACGATGACGGTCATGGTGACGGTCTCCAACGACGGCGGGCGGACCTGGTCGCCGGTGGGCGAGCGGGCCAAGCACGTGGATACGCACACGTACTGGATTGACCCGAAGAACTCCGACCACATCATCGCCGGGTGCGACGGCGGCATTTACGAGTCGTGGGACCGCGGCGCCATCTGGCGGCACATGACGAACCTTTCGGTGACGCAGTTCTACAACGTCGACGTGGACAACGCCTCGCCCATCTACAACGTGTAGACGCAGGACAACTCCACGCTCGGCGGGCCTTCCCGCACCAGGGGAACCAACGGGGCCACCAACGCCGATTGGATCATCGTGACCGGCGGGGACGGGTTCGTTTCACGGATCGACCCCAAGGACCCGAACATCGTCTATGGGGAGTCGCAGTACGGCGGCATTGTGCGGCTCAACCGGCGCACGGCCGAGAGGGTGTCGATCAAGCCGGTGGAGGGCAAGGGCGAGCCGGCCCTGCGCTTCAACTGGGAGTCGCCATACATCATCAGCCCGTTTTCGAACACGCGGCTGTACTTCGAAGCGAACCGCCTGTTCCGCTCGGACGACCGCGGCAACTCCTGGACTGCGGTGTCGCCGGACCTCACGCGGCAGGTGAACCGGGACCTGATTCCGGTGATGGGGCGGGTGTGGCCTCCAGAGGCGATCGCGAAACACCAGTCCACAACCACTTATGGCACGCTGACCGCCGTCAGCGAATCGCGCAAGAAGGAAGGGCTGATCTACGCCGGCACGGACGACGGGTTGATCCAGGTGACTGAAAACGGCGGCAAGACGTGGACCAAGTACGAGAAGTTCCCCGGCCTGCCCGAGGTGGCGGGCGGGATGACCGGCGTCTACGTGCAGCGCGTCTATGCGTCCAAACACGACGTGAACACTGTGTACGCGCTGTTCAACAACCATCAGAACGGCGACTTCAAACCCTATCTGCTGAAGTCCACCGACAAGGGCGCCAACTGGACGTCCATTGCTTCCAACCTGCCGGCTAACGGGCCGGCGCTCTCGCTGGCCGAAGATCACGTCAACCCGAACCTGCTGTTCTGCGGCACCGAGTTCGGGCTGTTCTTCACTGTGGACGGCGGCCAGAAGTGGATCCGCCTGCGCAGCGGGCTGCCGACGATTGCAGTGCGCGATCTGGCGATCCAGGAACGCGAAAACGACCTGGTGCTGGCGACGTTCGGCCGAGGCTTCTACGTGCTGGACGATTACTCCGCGCTGCGGACCATCAGCAAGGAGGTGTTCGAGAAGCCCGCCACGTTCTTCCCGGTGAAGAAGGCGGTGATTTTCGTGCAGGACACCGGAAAATCGCGCGGCTCACAGGGCGAACAGCTCTGGATGTCCGCCAATCCACCCTACGGCGCGACCATCTACTACTGGCTGAAAGACGCGCTTCGTTCGAAGCGGCAGCAGCGCACCGGCGCCTCCCGCAGGCCCGACCCCAACGCCAAGGTCGACTACCCGACGCAGGCACAGCTCACGGCCGAGACGGACGAAGAGCCGCCTCAGGTACTGCTGACCATCACGGGGCCTGACGGCAAGGTAGTGAAGCGCATCAATGGTCCTTCGCAGCGGAGCATCAACCGCGTCACATGGAATCTGCGCGGCCCGGCGGCGGCTGCAGCGGGCGGTGGTGGCGGGTTCGGCGGCGGAGGCGGTGGCGGTTTTGGAGGCCGCGGGGGCGGTGGCGGTGGAGCCCGCGGTGGGGCCGAACCGGCTGACGAAGAGGAGTCTCCGATGGCGGCGTTTTCCGGCGGAGCATTTGTCGTGCCGGGCGTCTACAAGGTATCGCTGGCCAAGCGGGTGGACGGGGTAATCACCCCGCTGGGCGCCGAACAGTCGTTCACGGTGGAAGCGGAGGCGGAGGCGCAAGTCAGGCCGGAGGACCGGAAGGCGCTTTCGGAGTTCGTCACCAAGGTCTACCGGCTGCAGCGGCAGGTGACGGGAGCGCTGGAGTCGGCCAACAACGCCCGCACGCGGCTCACGGCCATCAAGCGGGCATTGCCGGACTCCTCCGCCGACACGAAATTGCTGGACGAGGCGTCCGCGCTCGACAAGCGGCTGACATCGATTCTGCGCGCCCTGCGCGGCGACGAAACGCTGCGAGGGTTGGAATCGGGGACGCCATCATCGATTCAATCCCGCGCCGGCTCGGCGTCGTCAGGAGTCCGCAATCTGACGGGAGCGCCCACCGGGACGATGCAGTTGAACTACCAGATCGCTTCCGAGGAACTGGCCGGCGTGCAGCCGAAACTCAAGGCGCTGCTGGACGAACTGAAGAAGCTGGAGGCGCAACTCGACGCGCTGGGCGTACCGTACACGCCGGGCCGTTATCAGTAGTGCGCGCGGCTATTTCAGCGCAGGCGCAAGCTGTTCGCGAGTGAGGCTGCGCTGTTCGCCGGTGGCCATGTCCTTCAGGGCATAGACGCCGGCGGTGAGTTCGTTGTCGCCCAGGATCAGCGCGAAGCGCGCCCGCGCCTTGCTGGCGGCTTCCATCGCGCGTTTCACCTTGTGATCGGCGGAAAGC
The DNA here is from genome assembly GCA_016215215.1 of Acidobacteriota bacterium. Lineage (GTDB taxonomy): Bacteria > Acidobacteriota > Terriglobia > Bryobacterales > Bryobacteraceae > Paludibaculum. The sequence continues at coordinate 11,455 of JACRKW010000063.1, read as the reverse complement.
TCGACGGTGAAGCCGCCGCGGCGGAGATCCCGAGCGATGAGCGCGGCGTGCCGTAGGGCGGCGTCGCCCATGGGAACGAGGAAGACGTCCAGACGGGCCAGAGAGGCCGGGTCGACGTGCTCCTCGATGGCCATCACCAGCCGGTCCTCGCCGATGGAGAAGCCGATGCCGGGCGTCGGGACGCGGGAGCCGAGCGACTCGGCGAGCCCGTCGTAGCGTCCGCCGCCAAGGATGGAGTTCTGGGCTCCCAGGGCTCCGTGGGTGACTTCGAAAGTGGTGCGGGTGTAATAGTCGAGCCCGCGCACGAGCCGCGAGCGGAGCTCGTAGTCGATGCCGCGCGCCTCCAGCAGGGACTTCACGGTTTCAAAGTGAGCGGCGCAGGGCTGGCAAAGGTGATCGAGGATGGAAGGGAGAGAGTCGACTACATTCTGGTCCTCGGGCACCTTGCAATCGAGCACGCGAAGGGCGTTGGAATCCGCGCGGCGCTGGCAGTCAGCGCACATTCCGGCCTTGACGTCCTGGAGGCGGTCCTTGAGGGCCTGCACGAAGGCCGGCCGGCAATCCTTGCAACCGACCGAGTTGATGATCAGGTGGGGGCTTTCGACGCCGCAGCGCGTGAGCACCTCCAACACCATCTCGATGACCTCGGCGTCGATGACGGGCGAATCCGAGCCGATGAATTCGGCGCCGATCTGCGCAAACTGCCGGTAGCGGCCCTTCTGGGGCCGTTCGCGGCGGAACATGGGGCCGATGTAGTAAAGCTTCTTGAGGCCAGGGATCTGGTCGAGGCGGTGCTCGATGTAGGCGCGGATCACCGAGGCTGTGTTCTCAGGCCGCAGGGTGATGGAGGAACCATCGCGGTCGTCCCAGGTGTACATCTCCTTGGAGACGATATCGGTTTCTTCGCCGACGCCGCGGGCGAACAGCTCAGTGGACTCGAAGATCGGCGTGCGGATCTCGTGGCAGTTGAAGGAGTGAAAGACTTCGCGGGCGCGCGCCTCCACCATGTTCCAGACGGCGGAGGAAGGAGGCAGGATGTCGCGGGTTCCACGGATGGCTTTGATCATGGCGTTCAGTGTGCCGCCTCGTCGCGGTAGTCCTGGCGGTAACGGATGTAGCGCTGGGCGTTTTCCTTGAAGCGCGCCTTCTCCTCTTCGGTAACCTGGCGGCGCACCTTGGCAGGCGTTCCCATCACCATCGACTCCGGGGGGACGATCATGCCTTCGGGAACCAGGGCGCCGGCGGCGACCACCGAGCCGCGGCCGATTCTGGCTCCGTTGAGCACGATGGCGCCGATTCCGATGAGAACATCGTCCTCAATGACACAGCCGTGGAGGCAGGCCATGTGGCCGACGGTGACGCGGCTGCCCAGAACGACCGGATAGAGGTCGAGCTCGCCGTGCAGCACGGCGCCGTCCTGGATGTTGGTTTCGTCGCCGATGGTGATCCTGTTGACATCCCCGCGGACCACCGCGGAGGGCCAGACGGAAGATCGCTCACCGAGCGTGACGTCGCCTATGACAGTGGACGCCTGGTCGACGTAGGCAGACGGGGCGATGGACGGATAGATGCCTCGATAGGGACGAATCATAGGGTGTTGGCGCGGAAAACCCCATCGTATCATTGAGGTATGAAGTCGCGTTCGCTGCTAGCCCTGTTGCTGCTGGCCGTCCCGGCCGTTCAGGCACAAAAGACTCCGTTCACCGCCGCGGAGATGCTGAAGCTGAAGAGGGTCTCGGAGCCGTCACTGGCGGCCGATGGCCGAGCCGTGGTCTACACGGTCGGCGTAGTGGACGTGGAGAAGAACGCGCAGACGCGCCAGTTGTGGAGCGTGGGGCTGAACGGCATCGCGCCGAAGCAGTTGACTACGGAGGGGCGAAACACGGGCGCCCGGTTTTCGCCGGATTCCACACGGATCGCCTGGGTGTCGACCAAGAGCGGCAGCGCGCAGGTGTGGGTGATGGACGCCAATGGCGGCAACGCGCGGCAGGTGACCAGGCTGGCCACTGAGGCCGACGGGCCCATCTGGTCCGGCGACGGCAAGAGTCTGATCTTCACGAGTGACGTCTACCCGGAGTGCAACGCGGACGACGCCTGCAATGCGAAGAGGTTGGACGCTGAGAACAAGAGCAAAGTGAAGGCGCGCACGTACACGTCGCTGCTGTACCGGCATTGGACGGAGTGGCGCGGCAAGCGAGTGAAGCACCTGATGGCGATTCCTGCCGACGGCGGCAAGGTGACGGATCTGACACCCGGATTCAAGTACGACGTACCGCCGTTCTCATTGGGCGGCGGGGGCAACTATGCATCTTCGCCGGACGGCAAGGAGGTTTGCTACGCCGCCAACGTGGACGAGGACCAGGCAACCAGCACGAATTGGGAACTGTACACGGTTCCCATCGAGGGCGGGGAGGCCAAGAAGATCTCGACCAGCGCCGGCGCGGATGCGGGACCGCTCTATTCGCCGGACGGCAAGTGGATCGCCTGGCGCATGCAGACACGCAGCGGCTATGAAAGCGACCGTTGGCGGCTGGTGGCCTATGAACGTGAAACGGGACGCATCAACGTGCTGACCGAGAGCCTGGACCGTCACGTGACGGGTTTCACCTGGCATCCGGAATCCAAGCGCATCGCTTTCACGGTGGAGGACCGCGGCAGGCAAAACGCGCTGATGATCGCCGTGACGGGAGGCGGGACGCGCTCCATCACGCAGGGATCGGTTCACGTGGACGACTTGCAGTTCACCTCCGACGGCAAGACGCTGGTCTACACCGAGGTGACCGGGTCGAGCCCGACTGAAATCTACAGGGCGGCCAGCGCCGGCGGTGCGCCGCTGCCGTTGACCAGGGCTAACGAGGATTTCCTGGCTTCGCACGATTTGAGAAAGCTGGAGGAGTTCACCGCGACCGGCGCCGACGGAGCCCAGGTGCACACATTCTTGCTCAAGCCTCCGGCATTCAACGACAAGAAGCAGTATCCCGTCATGTTCCTGATTCACGGCGGGCCGCAGGGAGCTTGGGGCGAGACCTTCAGCTTCCGCTGGAATCCGCAGGTGTTTGCGACCGCGGGCTTCGTCGTGGTGTTGCCGAATCCGAGGGGCTCTACCGGTTATGGATCGAAGTTCACCGACGAGATCAACGGCGACTGGGGCGGCAAGGCCTACGACGACGTGATGGCCGTGGCCGATTACGTCGCCAAACTGCCTTACGTCGATCCGGACCGGATGGCGGCGGCAGGCGGCAGCTACGGCGGCTACATGGTGAATTGGATTCTAGGCCACTCGACGCGTTTCAAGGCCTTGGTGTCGCACGCAGGGGTCTACGACCTGGCGAGCATGGGCGGGGAGACGGAAGAGTTGTGGTTCACAACGTGGGAGTTCAAAGGCCACCCGTGGCAATCGGCCGAGGTTTATGAGAAGTGGTCTCCGTCCAAGCATGTGGCGAACTTCAAGACGCCGACGCTGGTGATCCACGGTGAGATGGACTACCGCGTGCCCTACGGCCAGGGGCTGCAACTGTTCACAGCGCTCCAGGGGCAGAAGGTGCCCTCGAAACTGCTGGTGTATCCGGACGAGGGCCACTGGATTCTGAAGCCGCAGAACTCGTTGCTGTGGTATGAAACGGTGTTGGATTGGGTGGGAGAGTGGACGAAGGGGAAATGATGCGACTAGCGGCGTTGATGGTGGTGACGGGCGCCCTGCTCCGGGCACAGTCGGCGCCGGGGCCGGTGATCGAGACCTTCGCAGGCTGGGATCCGGACGGGGTGAAGGCGGTCAAGGTAGGGCTGGCTTCGCCTTGGGCCACGGCAACGGACGCTGCGGGCAACGTCTACTTCAGCCAGCCGGGGCGCAACCGCGTGTACAAAGTGACACTCGACGGGATTCTGCAGGTGGTGGCGGGGAACGGTGATCGCGGCGAAACCGGAGATGCGGGCCCGGCCAAAGAAGCCGCGCTTGACTACCCAACCGCGATCGCCGTGGACCGCGCTGGCAACCTGTTCATCGCAACCGCCACCGCCATCCGCATGGTGGAAACCGAAACAGGCGTGATCCGTACAATCATGCGAACCGGCTCGAACCTGCCGTTGCGGTCGATGAACTGGCTCGCCGCGGGGCCCTCGGGCCACTTGTACGTCACCGACCAGGCGGACCGGCGGATCAAGCAGATCGATCCAATAACGGGTGACGTCAAGACCGTTGCGGGCAACGGGCGGTCGGGATTCACTGGGAATGCGGGACCCGCTACCTCGGCTACTCTCACATTGCCGAACATGCTTGCCGTTGATGGCCAGGGCAACATCTACTACGCGGAACTGGTGGAGCCGTTGGTGCGCCGGATCGACGGCGCAACGGGGATCATTACGAGCGTGAGCTTCGGACTCCTCGACGAGGATTTCCCCGGCGAAAACGAGGTGCCCAGCGGGCTGGCTACGGACGCCGAAGGCAATCTTTACGTTGCGCAAGCCTACCGATCGAGAGTGTTGAAGGTGGCCGCCGGCACGCAAGAGGTGACGGTGTTCGCCGGTAGTGGAAGCCAGGAGTTCGAAGCCGAGCATCGTCCTGCGGTGAAGTCCGCCTTACCCTTACCACAGGGGCTGTCCACCGATGTAGCGGGTAACGTCTACATCGCCGACCTGATGTATGCCCGGGTGAGACGAGTGGATGCGGCCACGGAAGAACTCTTGACGGTTGCGGGAAATGGCCTGACGGCCTACAACGGCGATGGAGGAACCGCGCTGGAGGCGCAGTTGTATGAACCGGCGAACGTTCTGGCGGCCGCGAGCGGCGAAGTGTTCGTTTCCAGCGCATTCGCCGGCCGGGTGCTGCGAATCGACGCCACGGGCCTTGTTACGACAGCCGCGGGCGGTGGGAACCCGGCAAGAGTGGGCAACGAAGGCGGCCTGCCGCCGTCTGAAGTGGCGCTGACGCGGCCACAGGCACTTTGGCTTGACGTGAATGGCGATCTGCTCTTCTCGGATTACGACAACCGCATCGTCCGTCGCGTTCCAGCCGGCGGTGGGAACGTGGTGAACGACGCGCTTGCACCAGTGGAGTCCGCGACCTTCTCCCTGTCGCTGCAACAGGCCGGCGCAATGGTGGGGGACGGTACGAGGCTCTTCCTGTCGTCGCCGAACCACCACGCCGTGTGGGTGATCCAAGCGGCTGAAGAGGGAGGCTGGCAGGTAAGGCCCTACGCCGGGACCGGCGAGGCGGGCTTCAGCGGCGACGGCGGCAAGGCACTGGAGGCGAAGTTGAAAGGCCCATCGGGCCTGGCGCTGGACGTGGATGGGAACCTCTATGTCGCCGATTCGCGCAACCACCGCGTGCGTAAGGTGGACGTGAATACGCGCGAGATTACCACGGTGTGGACCGGCGACGACAACAGCATGCCCACAGGGCTGGCTTTCAACGGCGAAGGGAAACTGTATGTCGCCGACGCGGGACTGCACCGTGTGGCGACCCTCGATGCCGCAGCCGGCACGATGAGAGTTGTGGCCGGGAAGGGCACGGCGGGCTTCAGTGGCGATGGGGGGCCGGCCATCGATGCGCAGTTGAACCGCCCGTGCGGCATCGGCTTCGACCGGGAAGGGCGCCTCTACGTGGCCGACACAGGCAACCAGCGGATCCGGCGCATTTCGACCCCAAGACCGCAGTGAGGCATCATTCGGGCTGAGGTAGACTCGTGGGATCATGCGATCCTGCGTCTATTTGCTCGCGCTGATCTCTATCGCCCCGGCTCTTCTCGCCCAGGACGAGCCCAATCCAAAGACGCTGCTGCCGCAGCCTGTCATCGACGCGATGGTGAACGAGGCGAGCGGCTCGGTGGCGCTGGCGCACATCATGGAGCTGGCCGCCTACGAGCGCGACCGGCTGGCCGAGGAGTACAAGACCAGCTATCGCGAGTCGCTCTATATCGAGCGCATGGCGAAGCAATACGGACTGGACGAGGTGAAGATCGAGCGCTTCAAACTCGCCACAAAGACTTGGGACGGGGAACTGGGCGAGCTGTGGCTGCTGGATCCGGACCGGAAACGCCTGCTGATCAGTTATAGAGACGTGGCTGCATCGCTGGCCACGGGAAGCAAGACGTCCGACGTCACCACGGAACTGGTCTACGTTGGGCGCGGCGAGGATAAGAAAGACTACGTCGACCGGAACGTCGCCGGCAAGATCGTGTTGGCCAGCGGTCAGGTGGGCCCCGTGCACAACCTGGCGGTGCGCGAGTTTGGGGCAGCCGGCGTCGTTTCCTTCGCCAACGCGACGGGCAAGCCGATTGACCGGCCGGACCAGATCGCCTGGAGCGGTCTATCTCGTGGATTTGGTCCTGAAGGTGGGAGCCAGAAGACCACCTTTGGCATCATCCTCTCTCACCGTCTTGGCATGGAGCTGGTCGAATTGCTCCAGAAGCGACAGACGCTGCAAGTGCAGGCCAAGGTGCGCGCCACCGAGTATGAAGCCGACATGCAGGTGCCCACGGCACTGATCAAGGGCACGTCTGAATCGTCGCAGGAGGTCGTTTTGACAGGCCACCTGTTTGAAGGAATCGCCAAGCAAGGCGCGCTGGATGACGCCTCGGGAAGCGCGGCCACGTTGGAGGTAGCCCGCGCCTGGATGAAGCTGATCAATGACGGCGTGCTGCCGCGCCCGCGGCGGAGCGTACGGTTCCTGTGGATTCCGGAGATTCAAGGCACGCGCGCCTACCTGGAGCGCTACCCCGACGAGGCCAAGCGGATGATCGCGGCCATCTCGATGGACATGGTGGGTGAAGACGTTTCGAAGAACCGCAACAGCCTGCGACTGATGCGCACGCCCTATTCGGTGAACAGTTTCATCAACGAGGTACGGCTCGTCCGACCACGCGGTCTTCCTGAACTACGGAGTGCCGGCCGTGCTATTCAACAACTGGCCGGACATCGCCTACCACACCAGCGAGGACCGGATTTCCGGGGCGGATCCAACGCAACTGAAGCGCGCCGTCTTCATTGCGCTGGCGAGCCTGGCGTCTATTGCCTACGCCGATGCTCCCGCTTCGCTTCGGGTGGCGGAACTCACGGCCGGAAACGCCGCCGAACGAGCCGGCGCTCAATTGCGCCTGGCGCTGCGAATGATCGGCGACAAAGCGCCCTACAAGGAAGCCGTCAACATCGTGCGGATGGCCTACGAGCGCGAAGGCGAGGCCGTCCGCTCGGCCGCGGTTCTGGCTGAAGACGCAGCGGTTGCGGCGAGGATCGAAGCGGTTTCGAAGAGCTTCGTGGAGGCGGGGCTGAAGGCCGACCTGGAACGGCTGGCGGCCTACGCGCGCGCTGCCGGAGTGGATCCGGTGCAGGGCGCGGCGTTGAGCCCTGAGGAGATCGCCGCGGCGCGAATTGTTCCAGTGAAGAAGAGGTCGATTGCCGGCATGGGCGGGGGCGGCGGAGCACGCGGTGCGCGTGGAGCGCCTACGGATCCGGTGGAGGCCTCCAGAGCGCAATACCTGGCCATGGAGTACCGGGGGTTCGCCGACGGGAAGCGCTCCGTGCTCGACATCCGGAATGCCGTCAGCGCGGAGTACGGTGCGCAGGATACCGCCAAGGTGCTGGAGTTCTTCCGCGCCGGAGAGAAGTCCGGCGAGTTCGAACTCGTTCAACGAGGGCAGTAGCGTGCAAGACGGGGATCAGGCCGTTCCGATGCGCTTGCCTGTTGGGCCGGGGCCGAAGTCCATCCGGGCGTCCTTCATTTGGAGCCCGGCGATCTCGATCTTCGAGAGGTCGGCGGAACCGAGCCCGACGGCCTCCGCGAGCAGCAGCGTGTTGTCCCCGCGAATGAACGGACCCGTACCGCGGACCCCGCGTGGATCGTAGCTCATCACCGCGGCGCACACCGTATCGACGCACACCTGGTTGCGCCCGGCCAGCAGCAGTCCGGGGCTGATTCGTTCCACTCCGGAGTTCCACTCGCCTTCCCCTCCCCGGATGGTGTCGATGCCGTCGACAACGGAGAAGTCCACGGGCCGGATGGCGCACAAGTCGACCACAATGCGCGGCACGCGGTAGCCCGGCTCGCGCGGCGATTCCGGCTTGAGTTCCTGCGGGACGCCTTGCGGGGGAGTCCTGGTGCCGTTGTGGCCCACCGCCCCCCGTTCCTGCTTGGGGTCTTCATTTCCCGAAGCTCCGGCATCGCTGCCGTAAAGCGAACATGGCGTCAGCCCGAAGTTGTTCTTCATGGTCATCGTGATGCCGGCCAGCCAGTGGTTCTTCAGCTTCGAAAGCGAAACGTAGGAGTCGCAGTCGGCGTACGAGTGGTTCAGGTGGTAAGCCGGAAACACGTATCCACCGAAGGGAACCTTCAGGTGGGTGTACTGCGTACCGCGGCCGAGGTTGTTGGTGTTTTCCCACTCCACTTGCGTGCCGCAGTTGTCAATTGCGCGGATGTCGAGCCCATAGCGCGCCCACAGCGCCATGTCCTGTCTGGCCGGGAAGAAGCTCTCAAGTATCCGGATGCGCCGTGCGCCGGCCTTGGCCAACAACTGGCAGAGCGCCAGCACTGTGGATGGGTCCGTTCGGTAGGGCAATCCGGCCTTGACGGGAAATCGTTCCGGATTGCCGGTGAGGTTCAGCTTCAGGGCGACAGTCTTGCCCTTTGCCACGGCGCCCAGTCCGCCCGCCTTGTCGACCAGGGCCTTCAGAGTGTCATAGATGCCCGCATCGTAGTTTCGGGCCCGCGCGATCGCCACGCGCGAGACCGGCGGTGTGGGAGCAAGGCCGGCGGCTGCGCCGGCGAAAAGAACCTGGCGCCGGGTCGGCTGGAAGTCTCTAATCATGCTGCGGCAACCCCTTTCCGCGCCCATTGTACGCTTGCGAGGGAGCCGTTGTCTTCAGGCCCGGAGTTGCAGGCGCAGCAGATTCAGAGCCGTCTGGACCGCGAAATTGCGCACGCGCGCACGGCCGTTCGGGAACCGGAATACCTTCGCCTGAGCGCCCTCGGGCGAAGCGATGCCGATCCACACAGTTCCCGGATCGACGCCGGGCGTCGAACTTTCCGGACCTGCCTCTCCCGTGATGGAGAGCGCATAGGTGGAGCCCGTGCGGTCGCGGACCGATTCGGCCATGGCCACCGCCACCGCTTCGCTGACGACGCCGTTCCGCGTGACGAGCTCTTCGTCCAGGCCGAGCAGCCTGGTCTTCATCGGCGTCCCGTAGACCTGGAAGCCGCCCAGGAACCAGTTGGAGGCGCCGGCGACCTCCGTGATGCGCGCTCCCAGCAGCCCGGCAGTGCAGGATTCGGCCACTGACAGAGTAGCGCCACGTTGCTGTAACAACATGCCCACCACGGCCTCCAGCGGCTCGCCGCCAGTTGAGTAGACGCGGCTGCCGAGCGCTTCGCGGATCTTCTCACCCAGTTCGCCGGCCAGAGCCTCGGCCTCAGCCGGGCTTTCGCAACGCGCGCGCAGGTGAATCTGCACGTCGCCTTCGGCGGCCAGAATGGTGGTCACCGGATTGGAATAGAGCTTGTAGATCGGCGCGATGAGAGCATCCAGATCGGACTCACCCATGCCTGCCACGCGGTAGCAGCGCGTGGCGATATGCAACTGCGGGAGACGTTCGCGCAGAAGTGGCAGGCAGACCTTCTCAAAGAGCGGCTGCATCTCCCGGGGCGGCCCAGGCAGCAGCAGCACCATTCCGCCGGGCAAGTCCAGCCACTGCCCAGGGGCTGTGCCGTTGGGATTCTCCAGCCGCTCGGCGCCCTCTACAAGGAACGCCTGACGCTTGTTGATCTCCGCCATCTTACGGCCCAGACGCGTGAATCGCGCCTCAATCCAGTCACAGATTTCGCGAGAGAACAACAGGCGCCGGTGGAGCGCCTGAGCCACCGCCTCTCGGGTGACATCGTCCTCAGTCGGGCCCAGCCCGCCGGTCAGCACCACCAGCGGGACGCGGCTCAGCGAAGCGCGAACGGCTTCGGCAAGGCGGTCCCGGTCGTCGCCGAGTATCGACTTCTGTGTCACCTCGACACCCAGTTCGTTCAGGCGCGCAGTCAGCCACAGAGAATTGGTATCGGTTCGTTGAGGAGTGAGCAGTTCGCTGCCGACAGCGATGATTTCGGCGTTCATAATGAGATTCCTAGCGGGAGGGGATGCGGTACAACGCGTTGGTGGTGGTTACGATCATCTCGCCTGTCGGGGCGAAGGCGCAGCCGACGACATTCGGACCCGACAGGTGGAGGCAGGCCTCACGCTGCGGGTTGATCTTCACGACGCCCCGCCGGCCGCCAAACGACGCGGCGACGTAGAGGTTGCCTTGCGGATCAAATGCCATGCCCTGCGGCCGGCCGAGCCCGCGGTAGAACAGTTCCACTTCGCCTGCGGCGGAAATGCGCTGCACGCAATCGAAACTCGAGGTGGTCGGGCCCGTGACGTAGAGGTACCCTTCCGGCCCGAACTGCAGGTGATAGGCCGAGATGGACGGTTCCAGGGTGGCGAACACGTAGATCTGCCGCGACGGGCTGACCTTGAAGATGGTGCCCGACCGGTCGCCCACGTACAGGTTGCCGTCCTGATCAAAGGCGATTCCGGTGGCCACACCCATGCCTTCCACGTAAACGCTCATCACGCCGCTGCCGGTGGCCTGATAAACCACGCCGTCAAAGCGCGATGAGATGTGGAGGACGCCGGAGGCATCGAAAGCCAGCCCCGTGGCGTTCATCATCTCCGACAGGAACGGCGTGATGGTCCCCTCGGTGTCGATGCGGAATACGGCGACCGGGGTCTTCTGCCCGCGTGAGCCGCTGAACGTGGTGAAGATGTTGCCTTCGCCGTCCACCGCGGGGCTCGCCACCGGGTGCAGGTTTCCGGCCACTAGCGAGCCAACGGCGACGGATGTGGAGGCGCTCTGGTGTTCGCCGTTGCTCACCACAACCTCGCCGCCCGACGCGCTTTCCGGCACGCGCGCCACAACAAAAGCATCGGAGCCGACGATGAGCGGCGCGGCGACGCCGCCAATGGATACTTCCGGGCGGGGGAGCGAACCAAAGGCCGTGCCGCGAATCTGAACGTCTCCGCCGGGGATGGCGGCAACGGGTGAAATGGACTCGATCTTGGGGCGCTCGGCGCCGTTACGTCTGAAGGGCATCAGGGACAAGTCAGCTTCTTCCTAGAATTGAACCACGAATCGCGACAGGTAGAGCACCAGCGCCGCGTATGCACCAGCCGCCAGGTCGTCAACGACGATTCCCGCTCCACCCGGCAGCGCCTCCAACCGTCGTACGGGCCACGGCTTTACGATGTCGAAGATCCGGAACAGGGCGAAGGCGGCCAGCAAACGGGGCGGGTCCAGCACCACTGCGCCGGCCAAGGCAATCCACTGGCCGAGTACTTCATCGACCACCCCGATCATCGCTTCCAGCGCCGGCCATCGCCACGCCCATCAATAGAGCCATGAAGTGCCCCATCTGCAAGAAAGAGGTCGAGTTTGGCGCGCC
>JACRKW010000183.1 GCA_016215215.1 Acidobacteriota bacterium | reverse complement strand
AGAGCCGCAAAGTCCACCGTCTCGCCCCGCATCACCGATTCGCATAGCCGCGCCGCAGCTTCCAGGCACGGACGCGCCATCGCCTCGTCCTCAAACTCCACCGCCAGCGCCGGACCGCGGCTGCCGCAGTAGGAGACCCGCGCTCCCGCCACCCGCTCGAGCGCCAGCGCGGCTCGCGCCACCCCGTCTGCCACCGTTGGGTATCCGCTCCCGGCCGGCAGCGCCCGGGCATAGCCCGCGAACACAAACTGTTCGCTCAGCGCCTTGCCCAGCGCCTCGGCGGACATCTCCGGCGTGTCTACCCGGAGCTCCGCCTCCAATACCTGATCACTGTGCCAGAGGTTGGCGCCCGCCAGCGCGTGGACGCGCGAAAGCTGAAGTCTCGTCATTGCTGTAGCTGCGGCTTGAAACTCCATTCTATCGTGCCCGGCGTGAGCCATTCACCGTTCGACATCCCGCCGCCGCAGGCAATAGAATTGGGGTGGTTTCCAAAGGAGTCGACATGTCAGACACCCTTCGCGCCGCCGCGCCCAGCCGCCGGACCTTCGTTGCCGCCCTCGGCTTTCCCACCATCGTCCCGGCATCGGTCTTTGGCCAATCCGCGCCCAGCAACATCCTCCAGCTCGGCCAGATCGGCTGCGGCCGCATCGCCCGCTCCCACGACATGCCGGAGAACTTCAAGCACACCTCCGTCGCCCGCTACGTCGCCGTCTGCGACCTCGACTCCGTCCGCCTCGCCGACGGCAAGCAGCTCGTCGAATCCACCTATGCCCGCCGCCTCGGCAGCGACAAGGCCGTCAGCGTGAAGACCTACTCCGACTACCGCGAGATGCTCGCCGACAAGAGCATCGACGCCGTCGTCATCAGCACGCCCGATCACTGGCACGCCCAGCCCGCCATCGAGGCCGCCTTCGCCGGCAAGGACATCTACCTCCAGAAACCCACCTCGCTCACCATAGCCGAGGGCCGCCAGATGGCCGACGCCGTCAAGAAGACCGGCCGCATCCTCCAGCTCGGCAGCCAGCAGCGCAGCGACCTCCACTTCCGCCTCGCCTGTGAACTGGTCCGCAACGGCCGCATCGGCAAGATCAAGGAGATCTTTGTCGGCCTGCCCGAAGACCCCGGCGGCGATGAAGAGAAGGAGATGCCCGTCCCGCCCAACCTGAACTATGAGACATGGCTCGGCTCCACGCCCAAGGTTTACTACACCGAGAAGCGCGTCCACCCCCAGACCGCCGACCCGCGCCAGCGCTACGCCCGCCCCGGTTGGCTCCGCTGCGAGCAGTTCGGCGCCGGCATGATCACCGGCTGGGGCGTCCACCACATCGACATCGCCCACTGGGCCATGGGCGTCGACCGCTCCGGCCCCATCGAGATATCCGGTACCGCCGAGTATCCCAAGAAAGGCCTCTGGGACGTCCACGGACCCTATCACGTCCGAGCGAAATACTCGAACGGCGCCGTCATGTACATCAGCGAGAAGTACCCCAACGGCCTGCGCTTCATCGGCGAAGACGGCTGGATCTGGGTCACCCGTGGCCGCTATCGCGCCGGCGAGCCAGAGCCCGGCAAACGCAACGCCGCACTCGACGCCCACGACACCCGAATCCTCCGCGAGGGCATCAAGGAGGGCGAAATCCGCCTTCACGCCAGCCCCCAGAACGACCACCACCTCGACTGGCTCGAATCCATCAAGTCCCGCCAGGAGCCCGCGTCTCCCGCCGAAGTCGGCCACCGCTCCTGCAGCGCCTGCCTCCCCGCCCACACCGCCATGAAGCTCGGCCGCACCGTCAAGTGGGACCCCGCCCAGGAGACTTTCGCCGCCGACTCCGCCGCCAACGCCACCCTCAGCCGCCCCCAGCGCGCCCCCTACGGCACCAACGCCGTCCTCGCCCGCCACGGCAGTTAGCCAACTTGACGCTTTGTCCCCCGGCTTCAGCCGGGGGCCGCCAGGATGCCTCGGCCTCCAGACCGGGCGAATCTACTCCACCCTCCGCTCGTCGCCTCCGGCCTGTTGCGATATCGTGACTCCATGCGAACCTTGGCCCTCCTCTTCCTCTCGATCACGGCGCAGAAATCACCCCGGCCGGCGCCATCTCCATGCCGATGTACGGCTACGCCAACCGCAAGTGCGGCGACTCGAACGGCGTCCACGACCCGCTCATGGCCAAGGCGCTGGTGCTCTCCACCGGCGAGGCCCGCCTCGCCATCGTTACCGCCGATATCGGCAGCGTCGTCTCCGAGAAGCTCAGGCAGGAGGTCTCCTCCAAACTCGGCATCCCGCTGCTGCTGCTGGCGGCATCGCACACCCACTCCGGACCGCAGTTCCTGCCCCGCGAAGGTTCGCCCGCGCCCCCGTCCCCTTACCTCGCCGAACTCGAACAGAAGATCTTCGGCGTTGTCGAGGCGGCCTCGAAATCCATGTTCCCGGCGCGGCTCAGCGCCGGCCGGGGATCCATCCAACTCGGCTACAACCGCCTGCTGCTGCGCGAGGATGGCCGCGCCCGCGCCCTCTTCGACAACCTCGAACGCATCCCCTACGGCCCTGTGGACCCCGAGTTCCTGTTGCTGCGCGTCGAGGACGCCCAGGGCAATCCGCGCGCTCTACTGGTCCACTACGCCACCCACGCCGTCGTGCTCGGCCCCTCCAACTGCAAGTTCTCGGCCGACTATCCCGGCGTCATGAAAGCCCGCATCGAGACGGCCTTGCCCGGTGTCGAGGCCATGTTCGTCCAGGGCGCCGCGGGCGACATCAACCCGCTCTTCATGGCCCGCTCCGGTGACGAAGAGAAGGACTTCGCCGTCGTCGCCAAAATGGGCGAGACGCTCGCCGCGGAGGTGCTGCGCGCCACCAAAACCATGAAGCCGGTCGATGTCGCCGCGCCCATCGCCTGGAAGACCGGCACGCTCAACTTCGCCGAGCGCTGGGACAAGTCAAAGTCGATCGACGTCGGCATCGCCACCGTTCTCATCGGCCGCGACGTGGCCATCGCCGCCGTGCCCGGCGAACCTCTGCACAAGCTCCAGACCTCCTGGAAGCAGCGCGCCGGCGTCGCCTTCCCGCTCTTCTACGGCTACACCTGGTCCGGCGGCGGCGGCTGGCCCGGCTACATCCCCGATCTCAAGTCGGCCGCCCTCGGCGGTTACGGCGCGGACAACGCCACCCGCATCGAAGTCGGAGCCGGCGAGACAATCATGGAGCGCCACCTCATCCACCTCTACGGCCTCCAAGGCATGTGGAAGGACCAGCCGGGCCGCCCGTAGCCGGCTTCCCCGGCTCGATGACCGGACCGCTCTCGATTCTCCGGCCCTTTCTCACTGCACACTCCGCAGTCGCTATCCCTTTGCGGCGCCGCTCTGCGTGCCCGGCCGCCACTACCGCCGCCGCCTCTCCCTCTCCAGTCCCTCCCGTACCAGCATCTTGATCAGCGTCTGATACCCGATCCCTTTCGTGCCCGCCACCTCGCGCGCACGCTCCAGGTCCCCCTCCGGCAGCCGGATCGCAATCTGTACGCTCTTTCGCTTGTTCAGTTTCGCCACCAGCCCCGACCCCGCGGGTTTCACCCCGCGCTCCTTCAACTCCCTGCTCTTGCGCTTCACGTACTCGCGCCCCGCCGGACTCGCCCACCACTCCGCCTCTTCACTCTCGCTCTTGAACCTCGGCAGTTCCATATCTTTGGTCTTCATGGCATCATTCTCCTTCTGCCCGCCTCTCCAGGTACTCTCGCTTCTGTCCGGCGTCCAAATCATACGCAGTCACCACCCGGATCAACTCGCCCCGTTCAGTTACCACCACGGCCAGCAGCCTGCCCGAGTCCGTTTCGCCGTAGTAGACGAATCGAATCTCGCCGCCCACCTCCTGTTCGTACACCGCCAGCGGATCGTTTCTGAGCGTCTGCTCAACCTCTTCTTGCCCAATCTTGTGCGCTCGAATCTTGCGCAGGTTGTTCCTGTCCCAATCGAACATCCTGACCTAGATTGTATATGCATTGCATAGTCACAGACAACCTTGCGCCCGGCCGCTCCACCGACTTTAGTAGCGGGCGCGACATCTCTGGCTGGCTTGAGTAGACTCAATAGAAGGTATGCGAGGTAATTCAGGTGGCTGACCAAGTTGTCGATCCCCCAGATCCGCAGGGTCGACTGACAACCACGACAACACCAACAGGCTCGCAGAAGGCGAGTCTGCTTGAGAGGTTGAGCCGTTTGAATTGGGGAGAACCGCCGAATGAGGTCTTCCATTACACGGACTGGCTTGGCCTGAAGGGGATCGTTGAGACCGGATCGATCTGGGCGACCGAGCGGACATTCCTAAATGACCGAAGCGAGCGTGATCACGCGCTCAACATCGTCCAGAGATTCCTGCGTGAGTTGGGCGAGGGAGATGAAAACCACACCTTCGTGCCCACGCTTGTGGTCGGTAACTACTTGCAGGGCAAGTTGTTCGTAACCAGTTTCAGCGAGGCTCAAGATAGCCTCGGTATGTGGAGGGGGTACGGACCCGTCGGCGGCGGATTCGCCATAGGTAGGGAGCTGCGCTGCTCCTCCAAGGCGATTCTCGGCAAAGTCACGTACTCCAACTCACTCAACGCTACGACGGCGGCCGAACTGAGAACTCGCTGGAGTGAAATAGATCACAGCATCCCTGGAGAGGCTATCTCCCAGGTTGCCGAATGGACGACGGAGTTGCTGTGCTTCACTCTCCTGCTAAAACACCCTGCCTTCGTGGAAGAACGGGAGTGGCGGTTGGTTGTGCGCGATCCAATAGACGGATCGCTCGTCGGGAAGCTGCGTGAAGCAGGAAACGGGAGAAGCCCGAAGTTGTACGTTGAATTGCGGCCTGAGCCTATTGCCACAAAGATAATCGGCCTCAATACTTGTCGCCGTCTGCCCATTTCGAGCATCCACATAGGACCGACTGAGTCTCCAGCTGAGTCCAGCGTGCTCGTCGAATGGTTACTTCGATCTCACGGGTATGACCTCGGCGAGATTCAGATTCGAGAATCCGAGGTGCCGTACCGAACTACCTGAGCACTTCAGCAATGCCGCCCGCCTCCAACCACCCTTTCGTGCTGCCGACGTGGGGCAGCTCCCGTACCACCGTTTTGATCAGTATCCGATACCCGATCCCCTATCGGTCCACCCCCTCTCTCGCACTCCTCCGCCTTTAGCGCCCTGCCACAACTCGGCGGCTCAGTTGTCTCGCCGTTGCCCGGCAGCCGCCAAGGTGAGAACATGATCCCAGGAGCTTCCGCCATGGCTGAAAAGCAGGGACTGCATACGCTCATCGACCAACTGCCGAGTTCTGAGATTCCGGCTGCGGAGAGATTCCTGCGCTTCCTCCTCGCTCAGGACGAACCTCCAGTGGACCCCGAGATGCTTGCTCGGATCGATGCCGCTCGCTCCAGTCCAAGTCCGGGGATCGGACACGATGAGGTCCTCCGCGAATTCGGGTTGTGACGTCGAATCCCTCGCCAGAAGACACGAGAGATGAGGACTTTCGTTTGGGAAACAGCCGCTCGGGCGGATTTGCGCCGTTTGGATCGCGTTACCGCCATGCGCATCCTCCTGGTACTGACGCGCTACGGCCAGTCCGGTGAAGGAGATGTCAAGCCTCTCACCGATCGGCAGGGCTTGTATCGATTGCGCATCGGCAAGTGGCGTCTGTTCTTCGATCTGGACACTCCCGGCATCGCACGCATCCATGGCATAGACAACCGCGGCGAAGCTTACTGATATCCCAACAACTGCGTTCACGCCCAGTTTTCCACCCGATACGCTTGACACACCGTGCTACCCTCGAATCGGTCGAACCACCAGTTCGCCCATCCGGCCGCCGGCTCACCCCCGGCGGCCGTCGTTTTTCCGCGGCTCGTCTTGGCTTGCCATCGCCCGCCGCCGGTCCCGCTCTTTGACAACTCCACCGCCGCACCCACCGGGGACACGCGCTCTTTCGTGTCCCCCGCCGGCCGAACGAACCCAAACCGGAGTCCGGCCCTCTTGGGGGGACTACCCCGCCTTCTGGATCGCCGAAGCCACCCGTCGGCCGAACGAACCCAAACCGGAGACCGGCCCTCTTGGAGGGACCTCCCCACCTTCTGGATCGCCGCAGCCACCCGCCGGCCGAACGAACCCAAACCGGAAACCCGTCATCTTGGGGGGACCACCCTGCCTTCTGGAGCGCCGAAACCACCCGCCGGCCAAACGAACCCAAACCGGAAGCCGGCCCTGTTGGGGAACCGCCCTACCTTCCGGATCGCCGAAGCCACCCGCTGGCCAAACGAACCCCAACCGGAGACCGTTTTCTAATCGGGGCCCAGTTCGAATGAGAGCAGCTGTTTGCGACACACTCCAAGACAGTTGAACGCTCAAGCGTTGAACTCGGATTCAAGCCTGGCCCTCACCGCGTCGAAAAGCTGTGCAGCCGCACGGCGGGCTTCCTCTGCCTCCTCTTGTTCGGGTGAGTACGGGGCGCCAGGATATCGGAAGCGCCAGGCGTACTGCGAGAGCCGCTCTATGCCAGCCAGGTGAACGCTGGCGTCTCCCGCAATCGGAAGGCAGGCCGCTTTCAACTCGTCCACGTCGTGTGTCTTCTTGAAGGAAACTTGGTGCCAGGTGAGCAAGGCTTTCATCGCCTTCTCCGCACATTGCTGCGCATGAAACTGCGCCTAGATTGGCAATCCGGCCGCTATCAAAACGGCACAGGCGTCCAGGTCCGCTCGGGCGCGCGCCAGCCACTCCCCAGTCTCCGCCACCAGAGTTTCACGCGGTCCCATACAGCAGCCTCCCCTCGCGAACCACTGTCGCCGGTAATGATGCCACCACATGCGCCGCCCGGCCGTCGAAATCGCTCTGCCGCCACGGGATCACGTCCTTCGGCATACCAAGTCCGGAAAGCCGCGAGTACACCTCGCCGCTGCGCATAATCGGCTCCGGCGTATCGTCGGGAACCACCACCAGGAAGTCCAGATCGCTGTCCGGCCCCGCCTCCCCGCGAGCCTCTGAGCCGAATAGGTAGATGCGCACAGGCCGGTAATACTCCACCAGCCGTCGAGTCATCTCCTCGATCACCTCTTGCTTCGAGAGCTGATGCTCCATGGGCGAACTGCCCTCCATTCTCCGAGGTTATCGCACCTTCAATAACTTGGACACAATCCCCGACCCCAATAGTCCCTCCAATCCCGGCTCTATCCCAAGAACCCCGCTCACGCCCCGTTTCTCCCCCGAAACTCTTGACACACCGTGCTACCCTCGAAATGTTCGAACCACCAGTTCGCCCATCCGGCCGCCGGCTCACCCCCGGCGGCCGTCGTCTTTCCGCAGCGCGTCTTGGCTTACCATCGCCCGCCGCCGGTCCCGCTCTTTGACAACCCCACCGCCGCACCTACCGGGGACGCGCGCCTTTGCGTGTCCCCCGCCGGCCGAACGAACCCAACCCGGCAAGTTCCTGAAAACAGGC
>JACRKW010000182.1:615-3503 GCA_016215215.1 Acidobacteriota bacterium | reverse complement strand
GCTTCCGATCCTCTGATCATCGATCTGCCGCGGGGCGCTTACACTCTCAACATCACCGCCCATGAGATTTCTGAGGCAAGCCGGTCCCATGTCGACACGCTGCCGCCGGAATCAATGAAAACGCTTCCAATGGCCCCTCCGGTGGAGGCCGCTCGTCGCCGCTACGCAATCCCTGCTCACTTCTGGCTGGCAGGCGCCGTCCTCGCCTTGGCCGTGCTCGCCGTGTCTGGTCCCTGGAGCCTCTGGCCGAATAGTCACGCCGCCCCCAACGCCTCGTCGTCGCCCATGGCAGCCGTGTGGTCGAATTTCTTCAACGCGCAAGAGGCGCCCATCGTCGTCTTCAGCAACGCTGAGTTCGTCGGCGATCCAGAGAATGGTCTTCGCTACTACAACGGCGCCACCGATTCCCGGCGTTCCGTCTTCGACCACTACACCGGCGTGGGGGAGGTGGCGGCGATCTATGAACTCACTCGTCTCTTCGGTTCAGTGAACAAGGACATCCGCGTGAAACGCGCGCGTCTGCTCTCGGTCGACGATGCTCGCTGCGCCAACGTTGTCTTTGTCGGCTCCATCGCCGAGAACCAGGTCCTGCGAGTTTCGCCTTTCGGCACGTGACGAAGGGCGATGGCAAGCGTGCGCTGGCCATCGTCAATCTGAAACCGGAGCCGAAGGAGTTCACCTCATTGGTGGCCAGCGCCACTCTGCCCATCCAGGAAGATTACGCCATCGTGAGCCTGCTGCCGGGGTTGAGCCCCGGCCGCTGGATCATGCTGCTGGCGGGCACCACCACCCTCGGCACGCAAGCCGCGGTCGAGTTCGCCTGCCGCCCCGACACCGCGCGGCAACTGATCCAGCGCGCCGGCGGCGTACGGCTCGATCGGCCGATGGAAGCGGTGATCCGCACGGAGGTCCGCGGCGGCGTGCCGGTGCAAAACCACCTGGTGGCGGTGCACCTGCACTAACGCCTGCTCTTCTCCTGGCCGCTCAACATCGACTCCTGTTCGGACTCCTTGCGGCGTTTGATCTCAGCGCCCTTGGCGAAGGCCGCCTTGCTCCCTGTCGCGTCGCCTTTGGCGCGCAGCAGTTGCGCCAGCGTGTTGTAGGGCCCCGGGTTGTTCTCCGGATCCAGGCGGATGGCTTCCCGCAGCGCCGTTTCAGCCGCGGTGAGGTCCCCGCTCTGCTTCAGGGCCGTGCCCAGCATGTAGTAGGCCTCGGCGTAGCGGGGTCTCAACTCCGTGGCCCGCCTCATCTGATGCGCCGTCTCCTCGAACTCGCCGGCCTGCCAGTGCGTGATCCCCAGCGTGTAGTGCGCCTCAGCCATCTTGTCGTCGAGTTCGAGCGCCTTGCGCAATGCGCTCTTGGCGCGAGTCAGGTCGTCCTTCTGCTTGTACGCCAGGCCGAGGTTGTACCACGCCGCCGCGAATGAACTGTCGCGCCGGATCACATCCTCGAGCAGGGGGATGGCCCTCTCGACATCGGATCTCTGCAGGTGCGCGAAGGCGATATTCACTCTCACACCCAGGTTCGACGGATCCCGCGCTAGAATCCGCTCAAACTCCGCAATCCCCCGGTCGGCTTCGCGTACCGCCACCAGCGCCAGCCCAAGACTGTTGCGGTAGTCGTTGTTGGCTGGATCCAGGCGGACCGCCTCGGAATAGGCGCTGACGGCGCCCGGCAGGTCGCGTAGCTCCTGCAAAGCCGTCGCCAGCAGTTGCCATCCAATGGCCTTACCGGGTTCGAGAGACGTCAAAACTCTCAACGGGGCAAGTGCTTGCTCGGGCCGGTCGACGTCCAGGAAGGCCTGCGCCAGCCGCAACTGGTACTCCGGCCGCGCCGGAGCCAGCCTGACGGCCTGTTCCAGCGCCGGGATGGCCCGGTTTGGATCGCGTTCCAGCCAGGCAGCCGCGCCCAGATGAAACCACGCCGGAGCGAGCGTGGAGTCGATCTGAACCGCTTTCTGGAAGCGCGCCAGCGCCTCGCTTCGCCTCTGCAGTACCCCGAGCAGAAAGCCGATCTCGTCCTGAAGCGCAGCCGACTTCGGCTCGAACGCCTCCAGCCGTTCCAGCGCGGCCAGGGCCCCCGCGGCGTCCCCCGCCGCCTTGCGGCGGTTCGCCTCCGTGCGCCACCCCGCGGCGCCCGTTTGAGACAGGCCAAGGGCCAGGACGGACGAAAACAACAAGAGGGAAAGAAACCGCATAACTCCCGGCTACTCATCATTGTACTGGCTATACTTCGAATATGTATTGGGTGTTGTTGCCAGCTCTCTTGATCGCGCCTCAAGCACAATTGGGACGGGTGCAGGAGACCGCGCACGCAAGCGGCGTCTCGCACTACGCAAGTCACAACTACGCCAAAGCCGTGGAGGAGCTGGAGCGCGCCATCCTCTCCGAAGCGGAAAACAGCCCCGCATGGAAAGAGTCCGTGCTGCTGCTGGGGCAGAGCTACTACATTCTGGCCAACCACGCCAAAGCGGCCGCTTGGCTCGAAAAGGCCAAGTCGCTCGGCACGCGCGCCAACGAAATTCAGTACATGCTCGGCAACAGCTACATCCAGCTTCGAGAGCCGGAGAAAGCCGTGAACGTCTTCGCGGCAATGTTCGGGTTTCCCCCGGATTCGCCTGCGGCGCGTGTGGTAGCGTCCCGCATGATGTTACGCCTGGAGCAGGAGGAGATGGCAAGCCAACAGTTGCGGAAGGCCCTGGAAACCGACCCGCGCATCGCCGGCGCCCGGCTGATGCTCGGTGAGATGGCCACCTTCAGAGGCCGTATCGAAGAAGCCGTCGAAGTCTTGCAGCAGGAGATCGCCATCAATCCGTCTGCGGCCGCGGCCTACTACAAGCTTGCCGATGCCCACACACGGCGCGATCGATGGACCGCCGCCGTGCCTCT
>JACRKW010000182.1:0-591 GCA_016215215.1 Acidobacteriota bacterium | reverse complement strand
CGCCGTGCCTCTGCTGCAACAATCCATCTGGCTCGACCCCACCGCCAGCGGCCCGTTCATCCTTCTCGGCAAGTGCCACCTCAAGCTCGCCCAGCACGCCGACGCGGAGCGCATGTTGAAACGCGCCGTCGAAATGGACCCGCGCAACTGGTCCGCCCACTACCTTCTTGGCCAGACCCTGACGGCCCTGGGCCGCACCGAAGAGGGCGCCGCGGAGCTGAAGACGTCGCAGCAACTCAGGCAGTAGGTCTGCCTCCTGCGGAGGCGGTCGGTCTTGTCAGTCCGGGTCGGCAACGCCATCAAGTCCCGCGCCCATCGGGACTGGGTGTGGGATTAAGATCATGTTGGCCAAGCCCAAGAAGATCGTCCGTGCGGCCAAGCCGGCCAAGCCGAAGCGAATTCGCATCGAAAGCAATCCGAAGCCGTTGAGTATGGACCACCACGACGGCCTGATCACGCTGGATCGGCTCAACGACGCACGCGTCCCCATGGACCGGGTCTTCCACAAAGCCGGCTACCGAGCGGAGCGTTAGTTTCTCCTCGCCCGCTGAGGCCGAATTCCTTACGTTCCCTGGCCCGCTGGCGGTCGGG
>JACRKW010000226.1 GCA_016215215.1 Acidobacteriota bacterium | reverse complement strand
CAACTACCGCTGGGTCTTCCTTAAAGTCTTCACCAGCGAGCCGGGGCTCTACGGCATCGGCACGGCGGGGAACCACTACCAGCCCCACGCCGTCATCGCCGCGCTGGAGAAGCACTTCATCCCGTGGCTGATCGGAAAGGACGTGGACCGCATTGAGGACCTGTGGCAGAGCGCCCATCTGCGAACCTACTGGCGCAACGGTCCTGTCAACAACAACGTGCTCAGCGCCATGGACATGGCCCTGTGGGACATTAAGGGCAAGCGCGCCGGCATGCCGGTCTACGAATTGCTCGGCGGCAAGGTGCGCGACGCCGTGCCCTGTTACGACCATGCCGGCGGCGCGACGCCGGAGGCCGCCGTGGAGAGCGTCAGGAAGTCGCTGGCGGCCGGTTTCCGCCACGTCCGCGTGCAGTTCGGCGCCTACGGCGGCGGCGGCTTCATTCCGAAAGGGCAGGGAAGCCGGCCGGAGGGCGGTCTCGACGGGCCGGCCTTCGACGAGGAGCAGTACGTCGACCAGGTGCCGCGCATGATGGAGCGCGTTCGGAGCGAGGTAGGCGCGGCGCCCAAGTTGCTGCACGACGCGCATTCGCACCTGTCGGGAATGAACGCCGTTGAGTTCTGCCGCCGCATGCAGCCGCTGCAGATGTTCTTCATCGAAGACGTTCTGCCGCCGGAGCAGCTCGCCTGGTACCGGCAGATCCGGCAAAACTGCACCACGCCGCAGGCGGTGGGCGAAGTGTTCTCGCACCCGCTCGAATACACGCCGCTCATCTCGGAGCGGTTGATTGATTTCGCCCGCTGCCGCGTCTCGGCCATCGGCGGCATCACGCCGGCGCGGAAGCTCGCCGTACTGTGTGAGAACTTTGGGGTACGCACGGCGTTTCAGGAAGGCGGCGAGAACGACCCGGTGAACCAGCTTGCCGCCTACCATGTGGACATCTCCAGTCCCGCCTTCGGGATTCAGGAGGAGAACAAGTTCCCCCCGCTGGTGCGCGAGATGCTGCCGGGCTGCGCGGAGATCCGCAAGGGCTACTTGTACGGCTCCGGCAAACCCGGCCTGGGCATTGACATCGATGAGAAACTAATGGCGAAACACCCTTTGGGTGCGTTTCCCGGCGGCGGAGCGTATACGCTGGACCGGACCATGGATGGCGCGGTAGTCAAACCGTAGAAAGAGGCGACATGATCAACCGGAGAGAAGCGTTGGCGTCGATCACTGGAGCCGCTGCGCTGGCCGGGGCACAAACGAAGAAGCGAAGAAACGTCATCTTCATTCTGAGCGACGATCACCGCTACGACGCCCTCGGCTTCCTGAAGGCCCAGCCCTGGCTGGAGACGCCGCAGATGGACAGGCTGGCGAGCGAGGGCGCGCACTTCAAGAACGCCTTCGTGACCACCGCGCTGTGCAGTCCCAGCCGGGCGTCCATCCTCACCGGCGTGTACGCCCACAAGCACCGCATCGTGGATAACAGCACGCCCATCCCGCCGGGAACCGTCTTCTTCCCGTCGCACCTCCAGAGGGCCGGATACAAAACCGGCTTCTTCGGCAAATGGCACATGGGCGCCGAAAGCGACGACCCAAAGCCGGGGTTCGACCAGTGGGTGAGCTTCCGCGGGCAGGGCACTTACTTGCCTACCCGGAACGGGCTCAACGTGAACGGCAGAAAGGTGCCGCAAAAGGGTTACATCACCGATGAACTGACCGATTACGCCCTCGACTGGTTGCGGACGTTGCCGAAGGAACAGCCGTACTTCATGTACCTGTCGCACAAAGCCGTCCATGCCGAGTTCGAGCCGGCGCCGCGGCACAAGGGGCGGTACAAAGACGCGAAGTTCGTCTACCCTCCCACCATGGCGGCGTCCGGCGAGATGGCCCAGCATCGCCCCATGTGGGTTCAGAACCAGCTGATGGGCGTCGACGAAAGCATCGGCCGCGTGCTGGGCGAGTTGAAGGCTCGCGGCCAGTTGGACTCCACGCTGGTCGTCTACATGGGCGACAACGGCTTCGCCTTCGGCGAGCACGGGCTGATCGACAAGCGCACGGCCTATGAGGAGTCCATGCGCGTGCCATTGCTTGCCCGCTGTCCGGAGCTGTTCAGCGGTGGGCGGACCGTGAACCAGGTGGTGGCCAATCTCGATATCATGCCTACCGTCCTCGACGCTGCCGGAGCGCCGGCGCCGGAGGGACTCGACGGGCGGAGTTGGCTTCCGCTGGCGCAGGGAAAGCAGACGGAGTGGCGCAAGGATCTGCTCTACGAGTACTACTGGGAGCGCAGTTTCCCGCAGACGCCCACCATTCACGCCCTGCGCGGTGATCGCTACAAGTTCATCCGCTGCCAGGGCCTGTGGGACCTCGACGAGTTGTACGACCTGCAGGAAGACCCGCTGGAAAGCCGCAACCTGATCTTCAGCGAAAAACATGCCGGCATCGTAAAGCAGATGCGCGAACGCCTGTTCGACATTCTCGAGCAAACCGGCGGCATGAACATCCCTCTCCAGCGCGACCGCGGCGGCCAGCAGAACCTGCGCAGCCCGGACCGCTCGCCCGCCTCGGAGTTCCCCGACGAACTCCGGAAACGGCCGAAGGGACAGGCCGAGCACCGTTGACCTGCATACGTACGAATTTCGGTATATAATACGTACGATGTCGAAGCTTACACTCAGCATCGACCGGGTCGTGATCCTTCGTGCCAAACGCTACGCCAAGCGGCGAGGCGCCTCCGTTTCCCGGTTGGTTGAGGAATACCTCAATGTCGTCTCGCAACCGGCCGGGGAGGAAGATATGCCGCCTGTGTTGAAGATGGCAATGGGTGTCTTGAAGGACGTCGGGGCGGAGCCGCGGGAATACCGGAAGCACATTGAACGGAAGTACCGTTGACGCGGCTGCTGTTGGACACAAACATAGTGCTCGATGTGCTGCTGGAGCGGCAACCGTATGTGCGGTGGAGCGCCCGGATTTGGCGAGCCGTCGAACGTGGGGCGGCGATTGGGATGCTCGCTGCGCATTCCATCACGACCCTTCACTACTTGTTGAGAAAGCATACCGGCGAGGCAACGTCGAGACGAGTGTTGGATGGGATGCTCGGCGTATTCGAGGTGGCCGCCGTGGACGGCAACGTAATTCGAGCTGCGATGGAGAATCCCGGGTCCGACTTCGAGGATGCCGTGACCGCCGCCGCGGCCGCCGGGGCGGACTGCAATGCGATCGTCACGCGGGATCCGCGTGGATTCTCACAGGGTCCGGTTACGGCGATCACCGCCGAGGCGGCCTGCGCCATGCTCGTAGCCGCGAAGTCTCGCCGCCGCCTCACTCCCGGTCGATCGCGCGCTTGATTCGCGCGCCCGCATAAACCGCCGCAACGGCGAACAGTCCCAGCGACGCCCACACCAGGATCTGGCCCTTGCGCGGATCCGCCAGGCGCACAGGGCCGGTGTTGTCGTCGTTGCGGGCGACACGCACAATCAGGTGGACGCGCGCCGCTCCGCGGCCCTCCAACCGGTTGTCCAGTACAAGCTGGTATTGGTCCGGCTCCGCTGGCCGGTGGGAGATGGCCCCGGAGCGGGCAAACGGCGTGGACGCCTCGGTGGTATGCGCCTCGCCGCGCAGCCAGCGGGCGGCGTCCTCGCGCTTCAGAAGCACCAGCCGCACGCCTGACCCCCCTTCCAGGACCTCGTAGCTGCACATGACGCGGGCGGGTTCCACCGGCAGGTCGATGTCCAGCGTGCGGAAACGGGCAGGGGCCACCGCCACTTCGTCGTCGAACAGCGTCAATGTTCCGAAATCCGCCGCCGGGGCGGCGGTCAGCAGCAGCAAGGCGGGTACCAGGCCGTTCATTTGAGCTCGTGCACGAGTTTGCCGCCGAGAAAAGTCATCTTCACCCGTGCGGTGAGGATATCTGCCGGCGCCACCGTCATGATATCGCGATCCAGCACGAGGAAGTCCGCCAGTTTGCCCGGCTCCAGCGAGCCTTTCAGCTTCTCCTCAAAGGCGGCATAGGCGCCCGCCAGCGTCCAAGACGCCAGAGCCTCTTCGCGGCTCATGCGTTGGTCCGGCATCCAGCCTCCGGGGGGCTGGCCGCTCGCGTCCTGCCGGGTGACGGCGGCATACAGGCCGAGCATCGGGTTGGGCTCTTCCACCGGAAAGTCGGAGCCGTTGGCCACCGGCACGCCGAGCGCCAGGAAACGGCGCCAGGCGTAGGCTCCGGCGACGCGGTCCGGTCCCAGCCGCCGTTCGGCCCAGCGCATGTCGGAGGTGGCATGGGTCGACTGAATCGCGGCGATGACGGAGTTGCCGGCGAACATCTTGAAATCGGGGAGGGCGACGATCTGGGCGTGCTCGATGCGGAAGCGCTTGTCGTTCTTGCCGCCCAGCGCGGCCGCGTAGGCGTCCAGCACGATGCGGTTGGCGCGATCGCCGATGGCGTGCGTGCAGACCTGGAAGCCTTTGGCGGCTGCCTCGCGCGCCACGCGCTCAATCGTTTCCCGGGAAGTGATCAGCAGCCCGCTATTGGTCTTGTCGTCGCTGTAAGGCTGCCACATGGCCGCCCCACGCGAGCCCAGCGCTCCGTCCGCCATCAGCTTGATGGCGCTCACAGTCAGGTGGTCGCCGGTTTCAGGACCCTTGGCCAGGTACTCGCGCCACAGAGCGCCGTCGCCGCCGATCATCGCCCACACCCGCACGGGCAGCTTGCCTTCAGCAATCAGTTCACGATAGGCCTGCAATTCGCGCGCCGAAACTCCGGCGTCGTGCACGCCGGTGAGTCCCAGGCGGGCGCACTCCCGGGCCGCGAGTTCCAGTTGCCTCTTGATCTGCGCCGCCGGGGCCGGTGGAATCTTCGACCCCACCAGCGATTGTGCGCGATCGATCAGAATGCCGGTTGCGTGGCCTGCCGCGTCCCGCAGAATGCGTCCTCCGGGCGGGTCTGGCGTGTCGTCGCCGATGCCTGCCAACTCCAGCGCGCGTGAATTCACCCATCCGGCATGTCCGTCCACGCGCGTTAGATAGACAGGGTGCGCAGTGGTTGCCCGGTCCAGGTCGGCAGAGGTGGGAAAGCGGTCGCCCCAGTTCGCCTGGTCCCAATTCCTGGCGGTGATCCACTCTCCCGCCTGGCGCGACGAGGCCTGCTGGCTGATGTAGGAGGCAATTTCGGCGATGGACTTCACGTGGCGCAGATCGCGCGATTCCAGCAGCGCCCCCAGGCCGCGCATATGCCCGTGGGAGTCGATCAGGCCGGGGATCACAGCCGCCCCGTGCAGGTCCATGCGGAGCGTGCCTGGAAGGAATAGCCAGGATGAGCCCCAGCAGGGCTACAATAGGCTGCATGGAAGACAGTATGGCACAGGGGGACGACTCTCCCGTCCCGCTGCCGGTGCAGCTCTGGAAGGTGTGGGCCGGCTGGGCCTGCGCCGGAGCGTTGGCGCTGCTTTTTCTCGTTTCCGGACTCTGGAAACTGCTCGATCCACTGGCCACCGAACAGCGCATGGTCCAGATGCTGTTCCCCGCGCAAATTGCCATGGCGGTCGCACTGCTCACCGGTATTACTGAGGCCTGGGCGGGCTTGCTCATCCTGGTCCCCCGCTGGCGCAGGTGGGGCGCCTGGCTCTGCGGACTGCTGCTGGTGGCCTTCATGGTCTACATGGGCGTCAACTATGCCCGGCTCACCGGCGAGGATTGCAGTTGCTTCCCCTGGCTGAAACGCGTGGTGGGGCCCGGCTTCTTCATCGGCGATGGGCTGATGCTGCTGGCCGCCTTTCTGGCCGGCCTTTGGGCCGGCAAGCCTGAGAGCTACAAGCAGGCGCTGATGAGCCTGGGCGCGTTGGTCGTCTTTGCCGGTGTCCTTTACGGCGTTACCGCCGCCAGGCAGACCGGCATCCAGGCGCCGCCGAGCATCACCGTGGATGGGACGTCCCTCTCCCTCAGGCAGGGACGGGTCCTGGTCTACTTCTTCGATCCCGAATGTATGCACTGCTTCGCCGGCGCCCAAGGGCTGCAGAAACTGGCCTGGCGGGAGGTGAAGGTGGTTGCCGTACCCACCGTCAACCCCCAATGGGGCGCCAACTTCCTGCGGGACACCGGCCTGCGCGCAGGCCTATCCACCGACACAGCGGCGCTGCGCGAGAAGTTCAAGTTCACTGACCCACCCTACGCCGTAGCCCTCGACCGCGGCCGCCAGGTGGAGGCCTTCCCCTTCTTTGACGACAAGGAACCCGCCGCGACGCTGAAGAAGCTGGGATGGGTGAAGTAAGAGACTGAGCGAACTTACGAATTTTGGGGGCGGGTGAGAACGCGGTACAAGCCTGAGAGTATTACCGGCACCGAGAACTGCGAATCTCTGTCGCGCCCAGGGCTCATTGGCCGAGTAATTGGGCGAGCATCTCGTTGCGGAGCAAGTAGAGCAGGCGGGGCGGGTGGCTGCCGGCGGGTGCGGAGTTGCGGACGGCTCGAATGGCCGATTCGACGGTGGCGACAGCCTCGTCGAGGGAGCCGGCGGCCTGGAGGATCTCGGCCTTGAGGGTAAGCGCCGGGATGGAGTCCGGTTGCTGCTCGAGCCAGGAGTTGAGGATGGCGACGGCGCCGGCGGAGTCGCCGGTCAGTTCGGTGTAGCGGGCGTCGAGCAGGAGCTTGGCCAGGAGTTCGGCGGGGGTGGGTTCCTCGGGGGGCGGAGCGACGGTGAGGATGGCGGTGGCGCTTTCGGCGCTGCCGGTCCAGGCGCCGGCGGCGCTGGAAGAGGCGTCTAGTCGGGCCTGCAGGGCGTAGTTGCCGGCTGCGAGCGCCTGCGTCGTGTCGGGGGAGAGCGTGAGCAGGATGTTGAGCTCGGCGGGGGAGGAGAGTTCGGCGGAGGCGGGCGGCGCGGCGGTCCACTGGAGGGTGACGGGCGCGGGCGTGCCGTCCTCGGCGTAGATGGAGATGGTGAGTGCCTGAGCCCAGTCGGACGGAGCGACGGTGACTCTCTGGTTGGCGTTTTCAGCGCGCAGCGTGGCCTCGACGATGAGGGACCAGCCGGGAGAGAGCCTGGTGTCGGAGGCGCCGTTGACGGAGACGGAGAGCACCACCTGGGCCCAGAGGGCGGGGGTGAGGAGCAGGAAGAGGATGCCGGATTTGCGCATGGGGTGACTCCTGAAGCTAGCGCCTGGGGGCGGTGATGCGGTCGTTGACGAGGATCTGGTTCTTGCAGCCGCCGCGCCCGGAGCGGGCGTCGAAGTAGCGGGGCTGGGGGGAGCGGCCGGCTGCGTTGACGCCGTCGCCGGTGGAGGAAGAGCAGAGGCGCACGCCGGGGATCTCGCCGGGTTTGGGGATGTAGCGGATGGTGGGGTCGGCCTTGGAGGTGTAGGCGCCGGCGATGTCGTAGCGCATGACGCAGTTTTCGACGCCGGAGTGCTGGCTGGAGGGCTGGCCGATGTACTGGGGCATGGTGGTAACGCCGAGTCGGTTCATGTAAGCGATCCATCCGGAGGTGGCATCCTGGCCGGTCTTTTCGTCGAAGACTCGGATGGTGGTGGAACCGGAGGCGGAGGATTCTACGATGTTGGCGCCGGAGGCGGTCCAGGTGACCTCCTGGTCGCCTTCGCCGTGGTGGAAGACGTTGACGGTGTGGAGGAGTTCGTGGGCGATGCTGACAGAGGGGTAGTCGAAGTTGGGGCCGGCGGTGGCGCGGGCGCGGATGCCGCCGGCGGGGACGCCGACATAGAGGATGTGCTTGGGGGTGGAGGGGCCGGAACCGTCGCTGACGGCCTGGGCGAAGCCGTCGAAATCGGCGAAGTGCATCCAGACGCCGTGCTGGTCGACGACGTGGGGCGAGGCGCTGTAGTTGGAGTTGATGACGCGGCCGTCGACGTCGAACTCGGTGGGGGTTAGGCGGTAGTGGACGGCGAGGTCTGTGATCATGCCGAACAGGATGGCTCCGCCTTCGCCGGTGGCGCCGACGCCGTTGCGGAGGAAGTAGTCCTTGACCTTGGGATTGCCCTCCTTGTGCTTGCCGTTCTCGTAGAAGCCGCGGTACTCCTCGTAGAGGGTGAGGCCGTCGCCGGCGGCGCCATCGCCGTTCGGGGTCGAATCCGCGTCGCTCTGGTCGCCGGCGGTGACGCCATTGGCCTTTTTCCACGCCTCGGCGGTGAAGGAACCGGAGGCGCGCTTGGGCAGGCGGACGTCCTTGGAGCCGGAGCCCTTATACTCGCCGATGACGGTGTGGCCGTTGTGGACATAGGCGGTGACGCGCAGGGTGCTCCAGCCGCCCCAATCGCGGGGCACGACGCGGGCGGAGTTGGAGAGGCCCGGCGGACTGTCGGCGGTCACCTTTTGCAGGCGGTCGTCGGCGGGGGTCTGGCCTTCGAGGGGCTGGAAGACCATGTCGAGATCGCGGTCAGTGGCGCGGGAGGGGAAGTTGATGGAGATGCCGGGCTCGGAGGAGGTATCGACGAGTTCCCAGACGAAGCGGTCGACGGTGGCTTTGGGGGTGCCGCCGGACTTGAGGCGGAGGGTGGCGGAGAGGTCGATGGGGTCGCCGTCCCAGGGGGCGGAGGGGGTGGCGGTGGGGCGCCAGGAGTCGTAGGCGCCAGACTCGACGTCCAGGGTATATTCTTCGAGGCCGTCCGGCTGGAGCTTGACGTTGCACTGCCAGGTGAGCGTCTGGAGGCTGACCGAGGCGTTGGCCATGACGGAGCTGACGTTGCCGGTAGTCGCGGTGAAGCTCTCGTTGATGGCCAGGCCGGAGGCGGGGTAGGCCTTCTCAGGGGTGTCGACGGGCACGCTCTGATTGATATTCATATTCAGCAGGGCACCGCAGAAGTCCCTGGAATAGGCGCCTGGGATATTGGAGCGGTAAAGGTGCATGGTCCAGGCTTCGGGGTAGAAGTTGACCAGGACGTCCTTTTCCTTGGTGGTGTTCTTGAGCGGCGGAGCGCCCGTGAAGCTGTCGGTGGCGGCGCAACCGTTCTGGGATGAGGCCTGGAGCTTGAAGCTGCCGGTCTCCGAGATGATGTTGCCGGTCCAGCGTAGGGGCTTGGCGGGATCCTTCTCGACCACGAAGGTCCCGGTGATCTCCCCGTCTATGGTGTAGCTGGCGCCGCCTTGCGTCCCCTTCATCGAGATCTTGTAGTTGTACGTCCCCTGCCACTTGGTGACCTGGAGGAAGCGTGTGTTGCTTTGCGCCTGGGCCAAGCCGGCGAGGAGCGAGGCGAACAAGATCAGCCGGTGGTGCATTCTGTATCCTCCCTGGGCTGCGGACCCCTCCTGGGGAAGCCTGCCTTAGTTGTTTCCGCGCCCCTGACTGACGGATCCCGCCGGGCTTCAGGCAGTTGGCGGGACCATCCATCGGGATCGAGAAAGGCACATTATATCTGAGAAGGCGAGTACTGGATCGAACTATCCTTGAACTAGGGCCATTTCTTGAGAGGAGTATGGGATGAACTTAGGCGGATGACGGGCGGCCCAGCAACGGCTGGCGGTGCATAGACTTAGTAGCCCCTTCTGCTCATCGACTGGGAGCAGAAGCCGGTTCGGGGCAGATGCCCCTGGCCGCTAGGTGGAGGCCTTCGCCGTTTTCGACGACAAGGAACCCGCCGGGACGCTGAGGAAGTTGGGGTGGCTGAGGTAAGCGGCAGAACTAACTAACCAACAAGGCTAGTTCCTGCGCTTCAGGGTCGGACGCTCGTCCTCGCCTTCCTTGGGCTTCTTGTCTGGATTCTCACCCTCGATCGGGCCGCCTGGGGCTTTCCTCAGCCGCGGGCGGTTGGCGTCTTCCGGCGTCGCTCCCACCTTGCGGCGGTTGTTCATCGCCAGCAGGCGGTCCTTCACCTCCTCGAACTCAGAGGTGGTGATGACGTACTCCGGGCGCTCCTTGAGCAGGTCCGAAATGTTCTTTTGCGCGGTCGTGATCCGGTCGCCCGTGGGCGGATGGGAGGCGAAGACCTTGGAGATGCTGCCGGGCTTCCGTTTGTTCAGGGACTCCAGCCGCTCGAAGAAGTCGACAAAGCCGTTGGGGTCGTAGCCGGCCTTGTACATGTACTGCAGGCCCAGCAGGTCGGCCTCCGATTCGAATGCGCGGGAGAACGCCAGGAAGCCCACCGGCACCAGCACAGACACCGCCTGGCGGATGCCGTAGCCGGTCCAGCCTCCCATGAAGATCAGCGGGATGGTTGCCAGGTTCACGAGGTTGCCGCGCGTCGCCTGCTTGGTCCCGTGCCGCGCGGCGATGTGGGCGATCTCGTGGCCCATCACGCCGGCAACCTCGCTCTCGTTCTCAGCCAGCGTCACCAGTCCCGTGTTGACGAAGAAGAAGCCTCCGGGCAGGGCCATGGCGTTCGGCTCGTCGGTGTCGATCACCTTGATGGTCACCGGGACCTTGCAGTCGGAGTTGCGCACCAGGTTCTGGCCGACGCGGTTGACATACTCGGAAATGATGGGGTCGTCGACGATCTTGGCCTGACGCTCGATCTCCATGGCATACTGCTTGCCCATGGCGATCTCTTTCTCAATCGAGTACCAGTTCATGCCCTTGCCGACATCGCGTTCGCCGATGGCATCGGGGTCTTTCTTGGAGTTCTTCGGCTTCTTGTCCTGAGCCAGGAGGAAGGGCGATGCCACGCTCAGCCAGACAACCAACAACAAACTTGTGCGCTTCAGGTTCATGGTCAACCCCCTCACTCAGACTAACGTACAGTAGAGAAGATGGGTTACATCGATTTCGAGTCGCAGGAAATCTGGTCTCAGTATAGACACGAGTTTCCCGTTACAGAGAACCTCACCTACCTCAACCACGCCGCCGTGGCGCCGCTGGCAAAACGCTGCTCCGACGCGATGAAATGGCTGGCCGACGACGGCTGCCGGTACGGATCGCTGCACTATGACCAGTGGCTCGAGTCCTACGACGCGCTGCGCGGGGCGGCGGCGAAGCTGATCCACGCCGAGCCAGGTGAAATCGCCATCGTCAAGAACACCAGCGAAGGTATCTCTACCGTCGCCTTGGGGCTGAAGTGGAAGTCCGGCGACCGCATCGTGGCTTTCCGCGAGGAGTTCCCAGCCAACTTCTACATCTGGAAGAAGCTAGAGGAGTGGTACGGCGTCCAAGTGGTGTGGCTCTCCTACCTGGACTCCCTGGAACGGATAGAAGAAGCGGCGAAGGGCGCAAAGCTGCTGGCGATCAGCTTTGTGCAGTATTTAAGCGGTTACAAAGCGGATTTGGCCGCCATCGGAGAGATCTGCCGCCGCCAGGGGGTCTTCTTCTTCGTCGACGCCATTCAGGGCATGGGCGCCTTCCCCATCGACGTCCGGGCGATGAACATCCAGGCGCTGGCGGCAGACGGCCACAAGTGGATGCTGGGACCGGAGGGCAACGGCGTTCTCTTCGTCTCCCAGGAGTGGCAGGACCGCATCGAACCGGTGGAGTTCGGCTGGACCACGGTGGCCGGTTTCAACGACTACGCCTCACGCGACATGGCGGTGAGAAAGGATGCCGGGCGCTACGAGTGCGGGACGCTGAACACGGTGGGGTGCTTCGGGCTTTGGAAGGCCCTGGAACTGATCCTGGAGGTGGGTGTCGATCGAATCGCCACGCAGGTGCGGCGGCTGGGCGACCAGCTCGCCGAAGGCGCCCTGGCCAAGGGCTATGAGGTGCTGAGCGGGCGCACTGCAGCCACGGGCGCAGGGATCGTTTCGGTGCGGAAGGACGGGCATGACTCTCGCATGATTCACGCCGCGTTGAAAGCCAAGGGGATCATGACCGCTCCCCGCCAGGGCTGGGTGCGGATGTCGCCGCACTTCTACATCTCGCCGGATGACATCGAGCGGGTGCTGGCGGAGCTGCCTTGAGGGCGCGGTGGTGCGGGCGAGAGGACTTGAACCTCCACTCCGGTAAGGGAACCAGATCCTAAGTCTGGCGCGTCTGCCAGTTTCGCCACGCCCGCACGAGCGCAACTCTCTTGAGAATAGCAGGCGCGGGCTGGTCTTTCTTACCCTCGCCTGCGGAATAACCGGAGGCTGAAACCGGCCAACCCGAGGCCCAGCAAACCCACGGTGGAGGGTTCGGGAACCCGGCCGCCGGGGTCGCGGACGTACCAGGTTTCGGACAAGCAGGTGAGGCAGCCCTGGTCCAGGCCGTTGGTAAGCCTGCCGGCGGCGGCGTCATTTAGGTCGACGTGAGTGAAGGTGCTCCAGTACTCGGAGGTAAAGCGATACTTGGTGTGGTCGGACCAGCCTGCGATGGCCGGCACATCAACAATTGTATAGGGCGCCTTAATGAAATCCGTCCAGGCCGGTCTGGCGGCCCATTCGGCGGCGGTGGCGAATCGCCAGCCCTCGCCCGCGCGGAAGGAAGGAGCTTCAATCATCCCAGCGCCGAATTCGCTTGGGGCGATGGGTCCGGCGTAGACCCACTCCAACCCACCGAAGGAAAGCACCTCGCTCGCCGGGATCGGGGTACCGGCGCCGATGATGGCGGCCGGCAGTTGACTGCCCAACAGCAGCATCAGAACAGGGACTAGCAGTTTCTGCATGGTTTGGTCCTCCTCCAGGAGATGCTCCTGCGAGCGCGCCTTGGTCGAGGTTACCCGACACTTGACGTAAAAGTCAACAAAAAAGTCACGTTTTGTCAAGCCTCGATAGAAGTGTCCGCTCTTGCGCCTCGATAGAACTGTCCGCTTCTGTCGAACGCTTCTCGTTGCAGGAGCACCTGTGCATGCGCCCCCTTTCCCTTGTCTAAGTTGGCTGTCGGGAATGGGCCGCAGCGGT
>JACRKW010000225.1 GCA_016215215.1 Acidobacteriota bacterium | reverse complement strand
TTGGTGGCATAGGGAATGTCGGTCGGCAACGGGACGGGGTAGTGGCGGCGATTCGAGGCCTCGATGAGATACCCGACCGTCCCTCTCTCCCCCATCGGCCTGCCACGCCCCCGATTCGACAGGCTGATGCCCACCACCACCCGGCGGCCTGAGCCTGTCTCATTCCACTTGGCGGACGTGACGGTGATGCACCAATCGTCCAGACAGCGCGCCTCACCGATCGCAAACACCTGCCGCGGGATCACGAGGGATGACAGCACGAGGATCAGCAGGTAGGCGCCTGCAACGGCGGCCGGGAGCCGCAGTCGCCGCCTGGCCTGGTCCATCCGGCCGCGAAACAGGGATAGCAAACAGGCCGCGATGCCAATCACCAGCACAAGGCAAGTCAAGACGAAGATCAGTTCGAACATCGAATACCATCCTGAGGAGAATTCGGCACCGGCAACGCATGACTGATCGTGCCCAGGGGCGAAACCAATTCTAGTTTGGCAGGGTTGGGGGAGTCGTGACCAAGTGCTGACGCTGCAGTGACGGAACGGTGGTATGTGGCGTTACGGTATCCGCGCGAAGAAGATATTGCTTTGGTTTACCCCGTGTTCAAACACGACCCGGTCACCGCGCGGCGACCACGACGGGTAAAACACGAGGGAGGCAAGCGATGAAAAGCTGGTGATTTGTTCCGTGCGTCCCGTGGTGCGGGAAGTCCAATAGACGTTCCAGGCCCCTCGACGCATCGCTGTATAGGTGACCCGATCGTTGTCAGGCAGGAAGGAAAACGGCCAGGCGTAGCCTTCCTGCCTGGTGACCTGCTCGACCTTTCCCCCATCGGCGGAAATCACGCCTACCTGGGTCGAACGATCGCGGCTGAGCTGCACCGAAAGCAGCGTCCCGTCCTGCGACCAGGTTCCAAGGCCGATTCCCTCCCGGTCAAAGGTCAACTGCGTCTCCTTGCCGGTGGACACGTCCATCTTCCACACGTTCATGACTCCGTCGGATTGGCGTTGAAACGCCACTTGGCGGCCATCGGGCGACAATCTCGGCAACTCCGCTCCGGAAGGCAGAGAGCTGAGCTTCTTTCCGGCTCCGCCAGAGATCGACATGGAGACCATAAAGCCCTTGCCGCCGGTATAGGACGGAAAGGCGAGATCGGTGCCCGATGCGAGCCAGTTGGAGAAGTAGAAGTCGGCGGGATCGCTTGCCAGCACCCGCACCTGCCCCGTTCCGAGCGAGAGCAGCACCAGATTGTTCAGCACGCCGCGATGCCGGGCCCAATAGGCGACCTGCTGGCCATCGGGCGAAATGGCCGGGGTGGTATTCCGCAACTCGCTGTTCTGGGTCAGGCGTTCGGCCGCACCGCGTGGAAGACCCGTGCGGGGGTCAATCGACACCGACCAAAGCTGGCCGGCCACTGCCGCTGTGGACCAGGCAATCGACTTGCCGTCGGCGGCCAATGTGATCCCGTTGGGGCTGGCTAATCCGAGCATCATCAGCGTCTCCCCGGGGCCCTTGAGTCCTTTGAATCTTCGAATGGTGAACTGCCCTTGTTCCTCGCACCCAGCGATGACGTCACCTTTCGGGAGAAACCGCGGCCACATGCAGTCCAGGGACTCGTCCGCCAACCGCCTGCAGACTCCGCTCCTCACGTCTACCGCCCAGAGCGCAGTAGTGGCGGAACTGGGGAGATAGGAGGCAAAGGCGACCGACCTTCCGTCGGGCGACCAGGCCGGCGTTGTGTGCTTTCCCGGGACTGCCCCCGTCGTGGTAATCCGCCTGGGCGCACCGCCGCTGGCCGGCACGATCCAAATGGTGGACTCGGCTGAAGGCAAGATATCGCCAGTCGCCATTGACACAGATGAGGCAGAGCGGAAAGCGATCCACTTGCCGTCGGGCGACCACACCGGGGCGGATCCGAAAGTGGCGATCTGCCGCGCCTCCCCGCCGAGATAGGGGACCACCCAGATTCCGCCTCTCGCCAGGCTGTGGTACGCGATGAACTTGCCGTCTCCGGACCAGGCCGGATTCACGCTTCCCCCACTCTGGTGCGTGACTTGAATGTCTTCGCTGCCCGTCAGCAGCTGCCGCACGAACAGCTCCAGTTGTCCAGTACGGTCGGAAACGTAGACCACCTCGGCACCAGCAGGCGACAGCGACGGTTGTGCGTCAAGTCCAGTGCCGGTTGTCAACTGGCGCGGCTGGAGCAGGACGCGATCCCGCGCGGGGGGAGAGCCGTCCGTCCACCGAGGCAAGAGCAGCGCCGCAGCTACAAGCGCCACGAGGGAAGCGGCGGCGATCGCCCAGATCACCCGGCGCGTCCCGGCCCGAACCCTGGGGAGAGGGGCCTGCGAATTGGCCGGAGCCGGAAGAGCCGGCTCACAGGCGAGCAACTCGGCAACGAATCGATAGCCTACCGTCGGAATCGTCTGGATGTATCGGGACTGGCGGGCGTCGTCGCCCAGCGCTCTCCTCAGCTTCACCACCGAGCGGGTGAGCGCGTTGTCGGTCACGGCCACGCCCTTCCAGACCGAATCCACCAGTTCATCCTTGCTGATGACGCGGTGACGGTTTTCGATCAGGAACACCAGCAGCCGGAACACCTTGGGCTCCAGATCTACCGGTTTCCCACCGACGTGCACCATCTGTCGCGCGACATCGATGGAGACGTCGGCGAAGTGATAGCAAACTTCCGGTGTCTGCGGATCGGACAATACTCTCGAAACCTCCAAGTTCTTGGTCAAAACGCCGGGTAGGGCAACCTCATGTGATAAAGACCGCGCAGCTCACGCAAGACGCCTGTGGGCTGAAGCAGCTACACGTATACATCCTATACGCTGGCGAAAGTCAACATGTTTCGGTGGCAGTCAGATTTGTGACCTCCAATTGTACTCCGTGACTTCCGCTGGACCCCGATCCGGTCACGAATCGGTCACGACTTGCCGACCTGGAACGGTTAACTTATGTTTAAGCTTGACGGTCGTCCTTCGCGGCCGATGGGCGACGCGCCTGGTAATG
>JACRKW010000204.1 GCA_016215215.1 Acidobacteriota bacterium | reverse complement strand
GTTTGCGGGTCTCACCGCGACGCGGGTGATAGCATTCTGGTTTCCGCGCGAGCGGGCTGGCGTGCTGGAAGAGGTGACGGTCCGCGGCAGGAGAATGGAGAGAATCTGCATCTACTCCACCACGCTGCTCAGCGTCGCCGGTCTCATTCTTCTTTGGCGCAGGCGGATGCGCGCGCAGTTCCTTTGCCTCGGCGGCTGGTTGGCACTCTTCCCGCTCATCTACTACGCCGTGCAATACGAGGACCGCTATCGGAGTCCGATCATGTGGGTCACGCTGCTTCTGGCTGGCTTGGCGCTGGCAGCCCTGTGGGAGCGGCTGGCGGCCAGGCCCGCAGCAGCCTCGGATCGAACCGGCGTAAGCCGCCGCAACCTGCTTCTGGCAGGCGGCTGGCAGGACGTGATTTTCACCACCGGCGTGAAGGTAGTGAATGTGTTGGCCAACGTCACGCGCAAAGGGGAACTCGTGCGCGAGTTGACGAAAGAGGACTTCGTCCTTCTGGAGAACGGCCGGCCGCAAGTGATCCGGTATTTCTCCAGGGAGACGGACCTGCCGCTTACCCTGGGCCTGCTGGTGGATACCAGTCTGAGCCAGGGGCGCGTGATGGAGGCGGAGCGCGCGGCGAGTTTCCGTTTCTTCGATCAAGTGTTGCGCGAATCCAAGGACAAGGTCTTCGTCATGCAGTTCGAGACGGGCGTCTTTCTGGCGCAGAAGCTTACCTCCTCAAGGAAGCAACTGGACGAAGCGCTTTCGCACGTGGATACGCCCAGCCGCCGGGAGTTGCAGATGCAGAGCTGGAGCGGCACCCGGCTCTACGACGCTGTGGTGAAGGCTTCGCGCGAGATCATGGCCGGCCAGAAGGACCGCAAGGCGCTCATTCTGCTGACCGATGGAGTGGACGTGGGCAGCGACGCCACGCTGGCGCAGGCGATCGACGCGGCGCTCCGGGCCGATACACTCGTGTACGCCATCCTCTTCAGCGATACAGGATTCTTCAACGGTGGCGCCGATGGGCGTGGCGTACTGGAACGATTGGCGCGCGAAACCGGCGGAGACTTCTTCGAGGTCACGAAGAAGAAGTCGATCGATCAAGTGTACGAGCAGATTCAAGCGGAACTGCGCAGCCAATACAGTTTAGGCTATGTCTCCGACGTGCCGGTAGAATACTCCGAGTTTCGCAAGATCCGCCTGACCACCAGGCAGAAAGGCCTGGCCGTCCGGGCGCGGGACAGGTATTGGGCGCAACGGTAGCAGTCGTGGGCCGTGGGGTGGTTCGGGGTGCGTTTCTGATACAACGGAGCCATGGCAGAAGGTTGGATCGGCGAGGCCGTTCCGCGAAAAGAAGGCGCCGCCAAGGTCACCGGACGCTCCCTCTATGTGGACGATCTCCACATGGAGGGCGTGCTCTACGGTGTGACGGTGCGGAGCACGGTGGCGAGGGGGCGCCTTGAGAAGATCCGCTTCGATCCGGCTTTCCCCTGGGACGACTGTGTCATCGTCACAGCCGCCGACATCCCGGGCCGCAACGCCATCAGCCTGATTCTTGACGACCAGCCCTGCCTGGCGGCCAGCGCCGTGAATCACGCTGAGGAGCCGGTCCTGCTGATCGCCCATCCAGACCGCTACATGGCCGAGGAGGCGCGGCGGAGCGTGACCATCGACTACGCACCTCAACCGTCTGTCCTTTCCATGGAAGATGCGCTGGCGGGACACGAGATCATCTGGGGCCGCGACCGCGACAACGTTCTGAAGCGGTTCACGGTGGTTAAGGGGGACGTGGAGGCGGGCTTTAGGCAGGCTCATTGGGTGATCGACGGCGACTACGAGACCGGCGCGCAGGAGCAGTTGTACATTGAGCCGCAGGGAATGCTGGCCACTGCTTCGCCTGAGAGCGGAGTGACCGTCTGGGGCTCTATGCAGTGTCCCTACTACGTGCACAAAGCGCTGATGAGCGTCTTCGGGCTGCCGGAAGAGAAGGTGCGCGTAGTGCAGTGTGAGACGGGAGGCGGTTTCGGCGGCAAGGAAGATTACCCTTCGATGATCGCGGCGCACACTGCGCTGCTGGCCTGGAAGTCCGGGCGGCCTGTGAAGATGATCTACGACCGTGCTGAGGACATCTCAGCCACCACCAAGCGCCATCCATCGAGAACGCGCCATAGGACAGCGGTATCAGCCGACGGCCGCCTATTGGCGATGGATGTGGATTTCACGCTCGATGGCGGCGCTTACTGCACGCTTTCGCCGGTGGTTCTTTCCAGGGGGACCATCCACGCGGCGGGCCCCTACCGCTGTGACAACGTGACAATTCGCAGCCGCGCGGTGGCAACCAATCACCCGCCGCACGGGGCCTTTCGCGGCTTCGGCGCTCCGCAAAGCATCTTCGCATTGGAGCGCCACATGGATCGAATAGCCCGCACAGTTGGGTTGGATCCAGCCGAGTTCCGCCGTCGAAACTTCCTGCGCCAAGGCGACACGACGGCGACCGGACAGGTGCTTCGTGAACCGGTGGATTTACCGGGTTTGCTCGACCGCGCGCTCGGCGAGTCGCGGTACAAAGAGAAGCGAGCCGCCGTCGCCACGGCCGGCGCAATCGCGTCGCCGCGGCGCGGGATCGGGTTGGCGGCTTTCATGCACGGGGC
Source organism: Acidobacteriota bacterium (assembly GCA_016215215.1). Taxonomy (GTDB): domain Bacteria; phylum Acidobacteriota; class Terriglobia; order Bryobacterales; family Bryobacteraceae; genus Paludibaculum. Next base: position 1,985 of record JACRKW010000204.1, on the reverse strand, counting down.
GGGCTTTACGGGATCGGGCGAGCGCTACCTGCAGTCGGTGGTCGCCGTGGAAGCGACAGTCGAAGGCAAGGCGCTGTTGCTGGTGTCGAGCGCAGAGATCGGACAAGGCGCAAACACTGTGCTCTGCCAGATCGCCGCCGCGGCGCGCGGCATCTCCTCCGAGCAGGTCGAAGTGGTGCAGCCGGATACGGCGCGCGTTCCGAACAGCGGCCCAACGGTGGCGTCGCGCACGACGATGGTGGTGGGCAAGTTGGTGGAGTCGGCGGCGCTGGGTCTGCTGAAGACGCTGGAGCAGTCGGGCTTGCTGGCGGGGCGCGATTTCAGCGAGGCCTGCCGCGAGTACCTGCGGCGGCACGGTGAACTGAAGAGTTGGAGCCGCTACGAGGCGCCGGAGGGACTATGGTGGGACGACGAGACTTATAGTGGCGACGCCTACGGAGCCTTTGCCTGGGCCGTTTATGTGGCTGAGGCCGCCGTCGATCCGGTCACCTTCGAGACGCGAGTCACAGATTTCGTTGCCGTGCAGGAGATCGGCCGCGTGTTGAATCCCGTGCTGGCTGAGGGCCAGATTCAGGGGGGCGTAGCCCAAGGCATCGGGTGGGCGCTCTACGAAGACGTCGTCTACGACGCTGGGCGCGTGGCCAACGCGCAGATGACCAACTACATCATGCCAACTTCAGCTGACCTGCCTCCGATTCGCGTGGTGTTCCTCGAGACTCCCTACGCCGCAGGTCCCGGAGGCGCGAAGGGGATTGGGGAACTGCCGATGGACGGACCTGCTCCTGCAGTGCTGAACGCCGTCGAAGAGGCGCTGGGCGTGAGCGTGAACAGGATTCCGCTCACGCCGGAGCGCCTGCTGGAGGTGCTGGATGCCTGAGAAGACGCCAATCACACTCCGCGTGAACGGCGAAACACGACAGGTGAACGTGTGGCCGATGGAGCGCCTTTTGGACGTGCTCCGGCGGGAGTTGGGTCTGACCGGGACCAAGGAGGGCTGCGGGGAAGGGGAATGCGGCGCGTGCGCCGTGATTTTCAATGGAAGGCTGGTGACATCGTGCCTGGTTCCGGTCTTGGAAGCGGACGGCGGCTGCATCATGACCATCGAGGGACTGGCTGGCGCGGGGGGATTGGCCGACTTGCAGCGCTCGTTCGTCGAGCACGGTGGCACCCAGTGCGGGTTTTGTACGCCGGGGATGATCATGGCCGCCAAGGCGCTATGCGTGCAGAGCGCCGGCCTGGATGAAGCCGCTGTCCGCGAAGGGCTGTCGGGTAACCTGTGCCGCTGCACGGGGTACGGCGGAATCGTGGCGGCCGTGATGGAAAACGCCGGGAGAGAGAAGGCATGAGGGGGAACGTGCCGGAGTTCGAACTCCAAGCGCCGCGCGACCTGGAAAGTGCCCTACTGCTGGTTGAGCGGGGGTGGCAACCGATTGCCGGCGGCACCGACCTGATGGTGCTGCTCGAATCGGGCAGACTGACGGGGCGGAGGTTTGTTGGTCTGTGGAAAATCCCTTCGCTGCGCGGTGTGGAGGAAGGCACGGAAGAGATTTCCATCGGCGCGCTGACTTCATTCGCGGAGATTCGCCGGTCTTCCGTTCTGCAGAGCGAATTCCCCCTTTTGGTGCGGGCCTCGGCGCAGATCGGCGGAGTCGCCATCCAGAATCGGGCAACAATCGGCGGCAACATTGCCAACGCATCGCCCGCCGCGGATGCGCCGCCTGCGCTGCTGGTCTACGATGCTGAACTGGAATTGCTTTCGGCGCGCGGCAGCCGGCGCTTGCCGTACCATCTCTTTCACCTGGGCTACAAAGAGATGGCGCTGATCGGGGGCGAAGTCATATCCAGGATCCACTTGCCGCGCACCAAAGGCGGTTGGAGGCATTACTGGCGAAAGGTGGCGGCACGTTCGGCACAGGCCATCACGAAAGTCAGCCTGGCCGCTGCCGCCCGCGTGGAACGCGGCGCCATCGCCGATGTGCGGGTGG
>JACRKW010000203.1 GCA_016215215.1 Acidobacteriota bacterium | reverse complement strand
GGCGCCGCGCATCTCCTGGCTGACGCCGTGGCCTTCGCCGCCAATGACAAAAGCGCAGGGGCGCGCGAGGTCTGCCTGGTGGGCAGCCATTCCGCCGCGCGGCACGGTGATGAAGGTGGTGGCGCGCCGCTGGCCGAGGGCGGCGCGGGCCATGGCGGCGTCCATGCCTTCCACGAAGGGCACGCGGAAGAGTGAGCCGGCGCTGGCGCGCAGAGTCTTGGAGTTCCATGGGCTGGCGGAGCCTTTGAGCCAGATGATGCCGGTGGCGCCAAAGGCTTCAGCGGAGCGGACGATGGCGCCGGCGTTGCCCGGATCCTGCAAGCCATCAAGCACGATGACCAGAGGGCGGCCACGGAAGACATGGTCGATGGTCCAGCGCGGCGGCCGGACCAGCGCCAGGACGCCCTGGGCGGCCTCGGTGGTGGAGATCTCCTGGAACAACTCGTCGGGGACGGTGACCAGGCGCACGCCCTTCAGACGGCCGACATGGCGTTCCACCACGGCGCGGACGCCGGAGGCGGCGACGACAACGGGGGTCTCCAATCCGGAGCGAAGCGCCTCCTCGAGCAGGTGGAAGGTCTCGGCGACGCACAGGCCGTCGGCGGTCAGGGTGCCGCGCGACAGCGCGCGCCTGGTTTCCTTCAGCAGGGGATTGCGGCCGCTGGTGATGATCTCCGCCCGGCTCATGACGTTAGAATAATCGATATCGCACGATGAAGCGGCTGCTTTCCATCACGCTTCTGCTGGCTGGGCTTGCGGCGTCGGCATACCTGCTGTTGACAGCCCGGACGATCGAACTGTATTCGACGATCGACGAGGCTCGGAAGGCGGACGTCATCGTGGTGCTGGGTGCGGCGGAATACAACGGGCGGCCATCCCCTGTCCTGCGGGCGCGGCTGGATCATGCCCTGGATCTTTACCGGCGGGAGGTGGCGACCTACGTTCTGACCACCGGCGGTGCGGGCGGCGACCGGCAGTACACCGAGGGCCAGGTGGGGCGCGACTACCTGGTCGAACGTGGGGTGCCGGCCGAGCGGATCGTGATGGAGGCCGAGGGCGACTCCACCGTGCGCAGCCTGATCGCCGCCGGCCAGATCATGAACCGCATGGGCCTGAAGTCGGCCGTGGTGGTGAGCGACGGGTATCACATCTTCCGGGCCAAACGGATCCTGGAGGACGAGGGAGTGAAGGCATACGGCTCACCTCGGCCTCATGTTCCGAAAGGCACGTGGCGGGAGAGGTGGCTTTACCTGAGGCAGGCCGTGGGCTACATGATGTGGCGGGCGGGGATCAACCTGTGAGCCGCCGAGCGTGTTGGTGCGGCGGCGCGGAGTTGCAGCCGTGGGGCGGAGCCTACCGGGCATGTTCTTGCGGCACGCTGGTTTCGGGCGCCGCGCAAGAGAACGTGACGCTCTATGGCGCCGACTATTGGTTTGGGCACCAGACGGAGGAACTCGGGCACCCCGACCTGAGGGAGCGCGCGCGGTTGGACCTGCCGGAGCGGTGCACATACTGGCTGAAGGCGTTGCTCGAGTATTTGCTCCCGCCGGCACGTGTGCTGGAACTTGGCAGCGGCCACGGCGGGTTCGTTTCGTTGTTGCGTTTGGCCGGGTACGACGCCACGGGCCTGGAGGTGGACACCGCAGTGGCCGCGCTGTCGCGGGGGATGTTCGGCATTCCGGTGCTCGCCGGGACGCTGGAGAGCCAGGAGTTGCCCGCCGGGAGTCTGGACGCGGTGGTAATGATGGACGTGCTGGAGCATTTGCCCCGCCCGGTGGAGACGCTGGCGCACTGTGTACGGCTGTTGCGGCCGGGCGGACTGCTGCTCCTGCAGACGCCCTGTTTCGATCCAGGCAAGGGACACGCGGCCATGGAGAAGAACTCCGATCCGTTCCTGCGCATGTTGCTGCCGGAGTCGCATCTGTATCTCTTCAGCCGGAAGTCCGCCGGCGCGCTATTGAGCTGTCTGGGGCTGGCGGAGTGTGCGTTTGAAACGCCTCTGTTCCCGCAGCACGACATGTTCGTGGCGGCGTCGGCCGCCCCGCTGGTGAAGACGGCGCCAGAGCAACGGGCCGCATCGTTGCTATCGACGAGTTCGGGCCGCCACGCGCTGGCGTTGCTGGATGCGGTGGAGCAGCATGTGGAAATTCAACGGCGGCTGGCGGAGTGCGAAGCCGACCGGGCCGCGCGCCTTTCTCTCATTCAACGCCAGCACAGGGAGTTGCAGCGGCTCATGCGCCCGTTGTGGCGGCGGTTCACCGGCACTTAGAGTTTGAACAGATCCCTGAGCCGCTTGGTCTGCACCCGGCTGACCGGGATCTCGGTGCCCTTCTTGTCGTCCATACGGAGCTGGTAGCTGGACTTGAACCAGGGGATCACCTCGCGGATGCGGTTGATATTGACCAGGTAGCTGCGGTGGGCGCGCCAGAAGGCGGCCGGGTCGAGGCTGGACTGGAGTTCCTCAAGCGTCTTGTAGTTGGTCTGGCCTTCCAGGTGGGTTGTCACCACGGTGATGAGGCCGTCCTGAATGGTCGCGTAGATGACGTCGGATGCGTCGACGATCAGGTTGCGCCCGGCGGCCTTGATGAGCATCTTCGAGCGGGGCAGGGACTGGGCGGTCTGAGGGGGGGCGGTGGAGGGGTCGGCCTGGGGCGGTTCGAGCATGTTGCGGCGGACACGCTCGACGGTGAGCGCCAGGCGGTCGCGCTCCACGGGCTTGAGCAGGTAATCGAGCGCCTCCACGCGGAATGCTTCCAGGGCGTACTGATCGTAGGCTGTGCAGAGCACGAAAGCGGGCAGCGGGGTCTTATCGGCCTTGAGCTTGTGGATCACGCCGAGGCCGTCGAGCCCCGGCATCTGGACGTCTAGAAAGACCAGGTCGGGCTCGAGTTCCTCGATGCGTTCCACGGCCTGTACGCCGTTATGGGCGGTGCCCACGATCTCGATCTCAGGGAATTCGCGCAACAGGAATGCCAGTTCGTCCAGCGCCGGAGCCTCATCGTCGGCGAGGACCGTGGGGATGGCGGCGGTGTTGTTGGCACGCCCGGTCATGCGATTCAGTTTACCCCGGGCTGGACTCCGCCGCCGTGGAGACGGAGCAGCAAGGCGCGCGTGTCACCGTTCGGGGCAGGGAACTCGGGCGGTTCGGCAACCCAGACCTCGACGACATTCCGCCCGGCGGCAAGGCCGAGCGGAAGGCGGAGCCGGGTGCGGGCTTCCACCGGCGTGGAGAGAGTCGAGCCGCCGTTGACGCGCCAATGGATGGTCCTGAGGGGAGAGCGGCGGCAGAATCCGGGCTCAGCATCCAGGCTAAGGGTAGCCTGTCCGGGTGCTGGGGAGAATACGGCGAGCCGTAGGCCTTGCTCCTCGCCGCTGCCGAGCCAGGCCCAGGATGCACCGCCGGCGCTTTCGACCGGCCAAGGGGTGAGCAGTCCAGCGGCAGGGAAGGCCAAAGGGGTCTCGGCCGTGACGAGCGGAAGCGCTTCGGGAAGGGCGCGCAGAGTGGCCGGGGGGAGGCCGGCGGGTCCGATGGAATATAGACGCTGGCGCGGCGACAGAAGGGCGACGCGCTCCAATTCGGGCGCGGTGTCCAGGGCGATCCGGATGGGGCCGGCGTCGAGCGGCTGGAGCCAGTCCGGCGTGGGGAAGTGGTCGTCCTCCACGACCACGTGCGTGATGCGGTGCCGCGCCAGCAGGCTGCGGAAGCGGCCGTCCTCCCAGTTGTGCCAGCCCCAGTGATAGACCTCGCGTGTGAAGCCCGCGCGCGGATGGAAGAGAGGATAGTCGCGCGTGCTGGGCATACCCAACAGGAGAATGCGCGAGCCGGAGGGGACGAGCGCCGAGACTTCCGCGAAGGGTTCGTACTCGATGTCCGCCAAGGTGGCAGACGGCGTGGTGAGCCACATACGGGAGAGGCGCCAGGTTTCACCGAGCGGGCGCCAGCCGGTGAGCAGAGCGAGAAACAGGCCCAGGCAGAAGGGCAGGCGCGGGCAGCGGGGCAGGATGGAGGCGAGCAATAGAGCGACGGCCGGCAGGAGGAAACGGTGGGGGATGCGATCGGCGGATTGCCAGCGGATGAGGAGCAGCGTGAACAGCAGCAGGGAGGTCCCGATCAGCCACACGGCGGTGCGCGCGTCCCTGCGCGGACGCCGGAGGCCGGCCAGCAGTCCGGCCAGGGCGAGGAAACCGGCGGTAGAGTACAGCGCGGCCTGAGAGCCGAGTTGGAACGAGTAAGCGCCGGGCCAGACGCGGGCTGGGTCCTCACCGGCCAATACCCTGGCGCCACCTGTAAGCTTGAGCCAAGCCGCGGCGGCTGAGTTCAGCGCTGCCCGAAGCGGCTGCCAGGGGAGGTACGGAGGATCAAGGAAGATCAGCGGCGCGCGGGCGGCGACCACCGCCAGATGCGAGGCTTGGAGCGGGTTGGAGTAGTAGGCGGCCATGGCCGGAGAGCCCGCGGGAGTTCCGTAGGTGGTCCAATTGGCGGCGAGCTGGAAAGCGAGGCCGGAGCACACCGAGGCCAGCGCCAGGCCGGCAACAAAAGCTCTGGCCTGCGGGCGGAAGGCGAGGAGCACCACTAGAACGGCCACGGGTAGCGCGACGAAGAGGTGAGAGCGGCTCGCGCAGGCAATCGCCAAGCACACGCCCGACCAGAAGAGGGCGCGCGGTTTATCGTGGTCGTTTTCGTGATCGAATGCGTGAGCCAGCCACCAGGCGCAACCGCAGAGGAAGAAGGCGCTCCAGTGGTCCGGCTTGAGCATTCGTGCCAGGAACAGGGAGAGTGGAGTCACGGCGTAGAGCGCGGCCCCCCAGGCGGCCGCGGCGGGTGGCGAGCCGAGGCGGCGTGCCAGCAGCCAGACCCCGGCGGCGGCCAGGGGCAGGCCGAGAGAAAAGAGAACGCGTCCCGCAGCGGCATCGCGCGTGAACAGGAGGGGCCAGAAGAACCAGGTGAGCTCGGCGTGGGCGGAGTAGGAGTTCTCCCGTTCATTGGTGGTTTCGAAGTACTGGATGCTGCGTGCCTGCATCCAGTGGGCTGCGCGGGGGGCATGGTAGTTCTTCTCGTCCCAGGAGATGATGGGTGCTTTGGCGACCAGGGGCAAGTTGGCCAGAGTGGCGGCGGCGATGAGAAGGGCGGCAGCGGCCTCGGGCAGGTTCAAGCGTGGTAGCCGGGGCCGGGACATGTGCGGCCGGAAGAAGAACAGCAGCGGCAGAGTCAGGCAGGCTTGCAGGAACAGCCACGGGCCGGATGCCAGCAGGTGGAAGGGCGAGAGCAACTGTGCCAGCAGGGGAGGTTGCGCCGCCAGGGCCGCGCTAAAGATCCAGAACCTCTCGGCGGCGCCTCGGCCGGTCCTGCGCGCCACCTCGCCAGCCAGCGCGGCGGCCAGTGACATGGAGCAGAGTAGGAGCAGCCAGTTCACCTGGTGAGCCTCATCGACAGGATCCTGGCCATCAAGTTGCGTCCATCGCCGTTTGGCTGGGAGAACACGTCTTGCGATTCCTCCACGGAGAGCCAGAAGCGATTCCTGCCTGGTTGAAGTTGGATGAAGAAGCTGGCCTCGCCGGCCGACGTCAGGACAGAACGATGGATCTCGGACCGGCCGTTGAACCGGAGGATGAGGGTCCGGCTTGGGTTCCGGCGGCTGGGGCCGGGCTCGGCTATGACCAGGAGCCGTGCATCGACAGGCTGGCTGGAGTGGAAGGAAGCGCTGATGCCCTGCGGTTCTCCGGAGCCGATCCACACGATGGGAACGGGTGAAACAAGTTCGGCTGGCCAGGGGACGCCAAAGTAGCTGCCCGGCGAGACTGTGGTCCGGAGGTCCGAGTTGATTGTCAGGATGGGCGGCGCGCTGGTGGATTGAGATTTAGCATCGGGGTCCAGAATCGAAGCCGATCGAGCGCGGAAGAGGCGCTGGTCAGAGTCGAGAAGTGGAACCTCGAACCAATCCGGCTGTGCGCGAAGCCAGTCAATCGCCGAATCCACGCGACGCGAGGGCGCCCAGTGGAAGGAGAGCTCACTGCTGTTCTGAAACAGTACGAAGCCGGGCCGGTGACGGGCGATCAGCCCGCTGAGGCGTTGTGGCGTGAATTCGTCTTTTCCGCCGGAAAAGACGCGGTTAGGATAGCCGCGGCGAGAGAGAAACAGCGGGTAATCGAGGGCATTCTGGTGTCCGAAGAACAGGATGCGCGCGCCCTTCGGCAGGACGGAGAGGACTTCGGAAAAGGGGGCATCGCGGACCAGGTCCGGCATTGTGCTTCGCCACTTGTGGACCAAGTCTCCCGAGAATGCGCGCACTGGCCAGTAGGCGGATGTCAGGACGGCGAAGACGAGTGTTCCTGCCAGCCGGCGGCGGGAACGACGGCCGGCAGAGAAGCCTGCTCCGGCAGCCAGCAACAGCGCCACGGGTGTGAGCAGGAAGCGAACAGGTACGCCGGAATCCTGCATCCATCGCACGCTCAGAACAATGGCGGCAAACAGCACTGTTCCCAGCAGCCAGCACAGGGAGGCCGGCCTGAAGCCCGGTCGTTTCCAAAGGAACAGGCCCGCCACGAGCACTGCCAAGGCCAGCGTTCCCGCAAGAGAGTAGCGCGACGGTGGGCTGGTGACGCGGAACCGGTAGATACCCGGCCAGCCATGCTGCTCGCTTTCGCCCGGCAGCATGGGGGTGGCGTGCAGAACGGAGAGGAGGACCGAACCACCGCGTTCGATCGCCTCCCGCATGGCCGGCCAGGGCATCAGCGGCGGGTCAATCAGCGCGAAAACGGCGCGGAGGCCCTGCGTCCACTGAACCTGTGGCTCGGGCTTAACGGTATGAACCTCGGCCATGGCGGGAGGGCCGAAAGCGGAGCCATGCAGCTTGAGATTGAATGCCGCCAGAGACAGGGCGCCCGACAGCAGCGCTCCGGCCAGCAGACCGGCGCCGTAGCGGGAGAGCGATTTCAGCCTCTCCGGGCCGAGCAGCGCGATCAGCACGGCCGGTGGGGCCAGGGCGAGCGCGAAAGTCTTGGTGTGCAAGGCGAGCGCTGTGAACACGCCGGCCATGAGCCAGCCGGTGGCGCGCCCGCGGACCATCCAGAACACCGCCCCACAGCAGTAGGCGGTGAGCCAGTGTTCAGGCTTGAGGTAGTTGCTTGCAATCAGCGCCTGCGGCGTGGCTGCATAGAGGGCCGCGGCGGCCAGGGCCAACTCGCGCCTGGAGCCCAGCGAACGCGCGAGCAGGAAAACCGCAATTGCCGCGGCCGGGAACCCGAGCCAGAAGACCATCCGGCCGGCGGTCTCGTTGCGGGTCAGCAAGACCGGAGCCAGGAAGAACAACTCCGCCTGGTAGCCCAACACGGTCTGGCGGTCGTTATGGGTTTCGTAGGGGAAGACGGACTGGTTCTGAATCCAGTAAAGACAGCGAGAAGCGTGGTAGTGGCGCTCATCGCCGATGTGGCTCGGAACGGGGGCATAACGCGCTCCGGAGAGGATTAGCGTGCCGGCGAGCACGGCCAGGCAGCACCAGGCCGGCCAGGTCCAGGCTTCCGGGGGAGTGGGGGAGTTGCCTGGGCTGCTCTTCCGGCGGCGCAGCCACAAGAAGGCTCCGGCGGCAAACAGAGCCTGCGTAACGAGGAATGGGGCGGGGCGCAGTGCGCCGAAGAGGGAGAGAAGCTGAGCCGATGCACCGAGCTCGAGGGAGACGGCGGCGAGGACCGCGAAGTAGCGTGAGGCGGAGTCCATGCGATGCCGGGCAGGCGCGGGAGCAGCGTGAAGACTGTTAGTATAACAAGTGGAGTCCTTTTCCTCCTCATCACCCTGACCGCCAAGGAGCGAACGAAGTTGTCAACAAGAGAACCTGTCCAGATTGCGCCCGCCGAGGGAAAGCTCGGCATCCTGATTCCGGGGATCGGCGCAGTCTCGACCACCTTCATAGCAGGCGTGGAAGCCGTTAAGCGCGGGCTTGGGCAACCCGTGGGCTCGCTTACCCAGTTGGCCACCATCCGCCTGGGCAAGCGCACCGACAACAACAGCCCTTACATTCGCGACTTCGTTCCGCTGGCGAAACTGGACGACCTGGTTTTTGGCGGCTGGGACATCTACGAAGACACGGCTTACGAGGCTGCCACGAATGCGAAGGTGCTGGATTCTTCGCTGCTGGAGCAGGTGCGAAGCCCGCTGGAGTCCATCAAGCCGATGAAGGCGGTGTTCGACCAGGAGTACGTCAAGCGCATCAACGGACCCAACGTCAAGACAAAGGGCACCAAGTACGACAAGGCGCTGGCGCTGATGGAGGACATCAAGAACTTCCAGAAGGCCAACAACATCAGCCGGACGGTGATGATCTGGTGCGGTTCCACCGAGGTGTTCCACCGTCCCTCGGCCGTGCACGAGACGCTGGCGAGTTTCGAGGAAGGGATGCGGAGGAACGATCCGGAGATCGCGCCGTCGCAGATATACGCCTACGCCGCGCTGATGAGCGGCGTGCCGTTCGCCAACGGTGCTCCCAACCTGACGCACGACATCCCCGCTCTGTTGGACCTGGCGCGCGAGCGCGGCCTGCCGGTCTGCGGCAAGGATTTCAAGACCGGCCAGACGTTCATGAAGACGCTGCTGGCGCCGGGCTTTAAGGCGCGCATGCTGGGCATGAGCGGCTGGTTTTCCACCAATATCCTGGGCAACCGCGACGGCGAAGTGCTGGAAGATCCGGGCAGCTTCAAGTCAAAGGAAGAGACCAAGCTCAGCGTGCTGGACAGCATCCTGCAGCCGCACCTCTATCCGGACCTGTACAAGGACCTCTACCACGCTGTGCGCATCAACTACTACCCGCCGCGCGGCGATGCCAAGGAGGGCTGGGACAACATCGACATTTTCGGCTGGCTCGGCTACCCGATGCAGATCAAGGTGGACTTCCTCTGCCGCGATTCGATCCTGGCCGCGCCGCTGGTGCTGGACCTGGTTCTGTTCCTCGACCTGGCGCATCGCGCCGGAATGCGCGGCATCCAGGAATGGCTGTCGTTCTACTTCAAGGCGCCGATGCACGCTCCGGGCCTCTATCCCGAGCACGATATCTTCATCCAGCTGATGAAGTTGAAGAATACGCTGCGCTGGATGCGGGGCGCCGATCTCATCACGCACCTCGGGCTTGAATACTACGACTAACCGGGAGACGCGGCGCGACACGATGAGAGTTTTAGTAATCGGCGGCACACAATTCATCGGCAGACGGCTGGTGGCGGCTCTGTGCAAGGCGGGCCATGAGGTCTCCATTCTGCACAGGAAGCCTGAGCATGACCTGGGCAAGAAGGTCCACAATCTTCAGGCCGACCGCAACGATACCGTGCAGATGAAGAGTGTGCTCGCCGGCAAGAGCTTCGACGCGGTCTACGACATGGTCTACGACTGGGACCGGGGGACGCCCGCGACTGTGGTTGAGTCCACAGCCAGGATGCTCACCGGAAACGTGGGCCGCTACATCTTCATGTCCAGCGTGGCTGCTTACGGCGATGGTTTGAACCATCACGAAGGCGACGCTTTGGCCTCCGACGATCATCCTGACCGTTATGTGCGCAACAAGGCGCAGAGCGAACGGGCGCTGTTCCGGCTGCACCAGCGGCACGGCACTCCGGCGGTGACCATCCGGCCGCCATTTGTCTATGGTCCAGGCAATCCCTTCTATCGCGAGCAGTACTTCTGGGACAGGCTGCGAGATAAGAGGCCCGTCATTCTGCCGGGCGACGGCCGACGTCTGATGCAGTTTTCTTTCGTCAACGACCTGGTGTGGGCCTGCATGCGCGACGCCTAAGCGCCCAACGCCGTGGGCCACGCCATCAACATCGCCAATGCGCGCCCGCTGACTCAGGCCGAGGTGCTCGATGCGCTTATCGCCGCCAGCGGCAAGCACGCCGAGGTGGTG
>JACRKW010000062.1 GCA_016215215.1 Acidobacteriota bacterium | reverse complement strand
CCTCAAAGAAGCCACACTTCAGTCCGGCCAGCATCTTTCCCACATCAATCGCCTTGGCCGCGTTGTAGCTGCCGTTGGCGTCGGCGTAGATCACCACCTTGCCGCCGTAGGTCTTGCGGGCCAGTTCCAGCATCTTCTCCGTGCGCCCCGGATAGGCGTCGGCGTTGCGCGACATGCGCCCGCCGATCTTGAACTTCACCGCGCGCGTCCCCGTCTCCGTCAGGCCCCTCTGGTAGACCGCCACCTCCTCCTCCGCCGTCGTCTCACGGCCGGAACCGGAGAGATACACCGGAATCCGCTTGCGCTTCACCCCGCCCAACAATGCCCCCACGCTCTTGCCCACCGTCTTGCCGTACATGTCGAACAGCGCCTGCTCCACGTAGGCCGCCGGCGCCCACAGGGCCTGTCCGGCCAGCTTGTAGTTGCGGATGTAGAACTCGTCGATCAGCGTCTCCAACCGTCTGACGTCCTTGCCGGCGAAAAACGGCATCGCCACGCGCGTCAGCATCGGCAGGTAGTCCTCAATCTGCTTCACGCGAGCAATCCCTTGTACGCCATCCTTGGATGTGGCGCGGACGAAGTAGGATCGGCCAGTCTTCAGCAGTTCGATGCGCGCCGCCGCCACCGGCGTCTTCGAATGCTTCTCCAGGCCGAACAAATCCGCCTCCCACTCCGGCACGGTACCCGGCGCCGTCGAGGTCGCATACGATTGCGCGGCGGCCTGCCAAGACACGGCCGCTGACGCCGACAAGAAGTCTCTCCGGTTCATCTCTTACCTCTGCGTCGATTAAAACACTAGCTTGGTACTTGCGCGGGTCCCCATCTTTCGATAGTATCTTTCAACAGAGTCCGGATGGGTGATCCGGAGAACGGGAGCCTGTAACTTGGTCAATCGGTCATTGACCGGCCGCCGCGCATGGGTGACAGGCGGCCTCGGTTTCATCGGCAGCAATCTGGCACTGGGTCTCTTGCGTTTGGGCGCGGAGGTCACCATCGTCGATCCATGCGTGGAGGGCTGTGGCGGCAATCCGGCCAACCTGGAACCGCACTTGGGGCATTGTCGCATTGTCGGAAGAGACATCGCGGACGCAGAGACGTTTGCCTCTGAACTCGCCACCGCTGACTTGGTCTTCAACCTTGCTGGCGAGATCAGCCACTCGCGCAGCCAGCGTGAGCCCATGCGCGACCTCGAACTGAACACCATCTCCCAGCTCCGTTTCCTCCAGGTGCTTGCGCGAGTCCGTCCAGGGGTGCGCGTCGTCTATGCCGGTACTCGCCAGGTGTATGGGCGTGCACATGCCTTGCCCGTCAATGAAGACCACCCCATCCGGCCCACCGACTACAACGGCGTCCACAAGCGCGCCGCCGAGAACTACCATCTCATGCTCAGCCGCATAGGGGTGCTCGACGCGGTAGTGCTCCGGCTCACTAACACCTACGGCCCCCGATTGGCCCTGCAATTGCCGGGCCAGGGTTTCCTTTCGGCGTTCCTCCGGCGGGCGCTCAACGGGGAGCGCATCGAGGTCTTCGGGGATGGTTCCCAATTGCGGGACCCCGTCCACGTCGACGACGTGACAGACGCCTTCATTCGGGCAGCCCTGGCTGAATCGCCTCCCGATCGGGTGTTCAACGTCGGCGGCCCCGAGGCGCTCACGCTCCTGGAAATCGCCCGCCTCGCTTCACTCGCAGCGGGATCCGCCGGTAGCATCACCTGCCGAGAATTCCCGGCTGAACACCTGGCTTTCGACATCGGAAGTTATCAGGCCGACATCACCCGCATCCGGGCGCAGCTCGGCTGGGCCCCCACTATCGAATTCGCCGTGGGCATCCGCGCCACGTTGAATTGGTTCGAGAAGAAGTTGGCCGCGTGATGAACCCGGCTGAATACGACAACCTCGCCTTGGCCGAAGATCGCATGTGGTGGTTCCGTGGGATGCGCCGCATCCTGTTCGCTCTGCTGGATCCGCAGGGCCGCCGGCGCCATATCACCCGCGCCCTGGACGCCGGTTGCGGCACAGGAGCCATGGCCCGCACGCTGGAGCGCCGCTACGGTTGGTCCGTCACCGGCGCCGATATTGCCCACACCGGACTTCTCATAGCGCGACGCGCCGGCCGGCCTGACGCCGTCGAGTGCGACGTGCTCCGACTGCCATTCGCCGATGGCGCCTTCGGCGCCGCCGTTTCGCTCGACATGCTCGTCCACCTGGCTCCGGGACAGGAATCCTCTGCATTGAACGAATTTGCCCGTGTTCTCGCCCCAGGTGGCCTCCTCGCCTTGCGCGTAGCCGCATTCCACTCTCTCCGCAGCCGTCACTCCGCCTACGTTGGCGAGCGTCAACGCTTCCGCGGAGCCGCCCTGATCCGCACCGCTGTCGCCGCCGGATTCCGGCCGCTGCGCTCCACCTACGCCAACACCCTTCTTCTGCCGGTGGCCTTAGCGAAGTTCAGGCTCTGCGAACCGCTCCTTCGGACTCCCGTGTCCAGCTCTGTCAAAATGGGCCCCGCGTGGCTGGAGCACCTGCTCCATACGCCCCTCGTCTTGGAATCGGCGTTGATCGGAGCCGGACTCCGGCTGCCCGTGGGCCAGTCCTTCCTGCTCATCGCGGAGAAGGCGTGACGCGCCGGCGCGCCGCATGGACGGCCCTGCTCCTGGCCCTGCTCGCGGTGCTGCCCTATCTCCGCGTCTTTCAGCTCCCCTTCATCTCCGACGACTATCTGCTGCTCGACTACTCTCGAAAGTGGGGGCCCCTCTCCGGCTGGCCGGATCTATTCGCCGACGTTCTCTACCGCAGCCGTTCCACCAGCGTCATTCTCACTTACTGGATTCAGCTTGCCGCAGGGCTCCACGCCTGGCCCTATCAGGCCGCTAGCCAGGTGGTGCACATCCTCAATACCTGGATGGTGGCGCTGCTCGGCTCCTGGCCCCGCATCGGCTGGAAAGTATCCATCCCCGCCGCGGCCTTCTTCGCCGTCCACGAGATCCACCAGGAGGCGGTGCTTTGGTATTCCGCCATGCCGGAACTGCTCGTCTTCCTCTTCATGGCCGCCGCGTTCCTGTTCACCGTACACCATCGCCACTGGTTCGCATTCGCCGCGTATGCGTTGGCCTTACTGTCGAAGGAATCCGCCGTGGTCGTTCTGCCGTTTCTGGCTCTCGCCCTCTGGCTGGATTCCGAGCGCTGGCCCCGGGACGCCGCCAGGCTGCTCCCCCACACGCTACTAACCGCCGCCTACGCTTGGCGCATCTTCGCGGCCGGTTCCAGTCACCTGCACCTGCGCGATGGCACCTTCAACCTCGCCTCGCCGTTCTGGATCACTCTTCCGGTGACCTTCGCCCGCCTGCTCTGGGTGTGGGGAGCACTGGCTCTGGTCCTGCTCTGGATCCACCGCCGCCGGTGTCCCTGCCGGATTGCCCTTGGCAGCCTCGTTTGGATGGCCGCAGCCCTGCTCCCTTACTCATTCCTCAATTACATGAACCGCGCACCCAGCCGGCACACCTATCTGGCCGGCCTGGGAGCGGCCTTGCTGGTAGGATGCGCCTGGAGCCTGTTCGCATCGCGCTGGCGGCGCGCCGCCGCCCTCCTGGCCGCGATCTGCATTCTGCACAACTCCGCCTACGTCTGGATCTGGAAACATCCACAGTATCTGCGTCGCGCCCAGCCCACCGAAGCGCTCGCCAGATACGCGCGGCTGCATCGCGGCCCCTTCGCCCTCACCTGCTGGCCCTACACCCGCATGGTGGCCGAATCGACGGTGCGTGTCGTTTCAGGAGACAATGCCCGTACCGTCCATTGGGCAGTCGCTCCCGGAACCCCAGCCGTTTGCATCGATGAGGCAGGTCGTCTCGAGCTTCAGCAGTAAAATCGGCGGACCGCCTCGGCTACTTCGTCCACCAGCGCCAGGGCCATCTGCGGCCACATCGGCAAGGAAAGCACCTCGTGCACCGCGCTCTCCGCATGCGGCAGATCTCCGCGCTTCAGTCCGCAGGAGTTGAAGGCCGGATGCAGGTGAAGCGGCACAGGGTAATGCACCCCGGTGCTGATTCCCCGCGACGCCAGACACTCCCTCAGGCGCTGACGGCTCTTCACACGGACTACATATAGGTGGTTGACTGACCCTGGCGGTCGCGGAATCAGCGTCACTCCCGGACATCCGGTCAGCCGCTCATCGTACGCCCCTGCGATCTCTTCACGCCTGGTGTTCCACTCGCCCAGCCGAGGCAGCGCCAGACGCAGGTAGGCCGCCTGCACTTCGTCCAGACGCGAATTGATCCCCTTGAGCCGCGAGATCATGTCCGCCGTCCGCGGCCCGCGCCCTCCGTCGCGCAGGCTCGCCAGCCTCGCCGCCGCCGTGCCGGATGCCATGGCGACCGCCCCGCCATCGCCCAGGCAGCCCAGGTTCTTGGTCGGGTAGAAACTATATGTCACAAATTGCCCGGCGTCGGTCAGCGGCTGGCCGTGGAACCGCGCTCCGTGCGCCTGCGCCGCATCCTGAATCAGCACCGCGCCTCGCTCCTTGGCCACCGCCCTCAGACGGTCGAGTGCGCACACATGGCCGTAGAGATGCACAGGAACCAGAGCCTTGGTACGCCGCGTGGTCCGGTTACCAGCGTCGTCCGGGTCCAGCAGGAGCGTGGCCGGATCGATGTCGGCGAAGCGGATCGAGGCGCCCCCGGAGATGATGCCGACGCCGGTAAAAGGCGCCGTCAGTGGAGTGGTCAGCACCTCATCCGATCTCCGTGTCAGCCCGCGCTCCCGCAGGCACAGCTCGATCGCTGCCGTCCCGTTGCCGCATGCCACCACCTGCGGCGCACCTGTGGCAACCGCGAACTCCACTTCGAAGGCGGCGCCTTCCGGGCCAAGGATCAAGTGCGGGTCGGCGAGGATCCGCTCCAGCCGCGCCCCCCAGCCGGCGCTCAACTCCGCGATACTCGCGCTCAGGTCGACAACCGGAATGCGCATAGGGCCCGTCGCGATGCCCGTGTTGCCATGGGCATGACCACAAGGCGCCAGTGTAACACCAGGATCTGCCTCTGTGTCCTCGCCAGCGATCGCCAACGGAAGAATTGCGACTTGCCATGCAGCCTCGGGTAGTGGTTCACTCCCACCTCGGCGACCCCACACCCCGAAAGCTCGATCTTCCTCACCAACTCCACGCAGATGGTCCCGGAGGTCGATTCCAGTTCGAGAGTTTCTACCAGGCTCCTGCGCACCAGACGGAAATCGCAATCGATGTCCCGAATGCGTATGCCGAACAGAACGCGCGCGAATCGGTTGTAGGCCTTCCCAATGACAATCCTGTGCCAGGGGTCGCGCCGGCGCAGCTTATAGCCGTTCACCAACCCGACCCCGGGCTTCAGTTCACGCAACAGAAGGGGCAGTTCCCCAACATCGTACTGCCCATCCCCGTCGGTGTAGAACACAAGCTCCCGGGTTGCGTGCCGGAAGCCGGTCTGAAGAGCTCCTCCGTAGCCGCGGTTGGTCGAATGCGTGACCACCCGCAGCCGTGGACCGTGCCTTTTCGCCAAGTTTTCAAGCACTTGGCCGGTGTCGTCCCGGCTGCCGTCGTCGACTACGATCACCTCAAAGTCGTCCGTACAGCTTCCGAGTACGTCGAACGTCCTTGCAATCAAGGAGGGCAACGACGGTGCGTCGTTGTACGCCGGAAAGAAGGCACTGATCCCAACACCCATCTTCAGATAGTCTCACCCAATGGGTCGTAGACTATCATGAGATAGGTGAAAGCCGCAAGGCTTAGTTTTGTTTTTCCTCAAGGGTCTCGAAGGTGATGTGGCTCACCGCTTCGGTCCGGCGGAACTCCGTGTTGGTCACGTTCATGGTGATGTTGCGCTTATATCCGAAGAAGATCTTCAGTCCGAACTCAGTGCCATACGTGGAGGGGAACCACAACCCATCGGCCGTCTTGCGATAGGTGACGCTGAAGCCCAGTTGCTTGATATCGATGCCCAGCATCACCTTGACGGCCATGGGGATCTTGAACGCAAGGCGCGTGGTAACCAGCAACGGCTGAAATTCCTCGGGATGGATCAACACCTCGCCGGCCCAGGCGCGATCGTCGTCCCCGTCCTGGTCTTTCTTTGGCTCAAAGGTCACCCTCAGCGCCTCCACGCCGGCCACCCGGCGGGTTCCCTCCAGCTTGAAAACGTAATGCCGCTGTTCGCTGCTAGTCAGAGGGAACAGGTCCTTCGAAAACCCGTCGCGCGTCTTGGTATCGTTCACCAGATCGTTGGTCAGGTCTCTGATCAGGTCGCCGTCGATGTCCATCCCTTTGTACTTGTGGTCTGGCTGCCCGTAGCTATGCATTTGGCCGCCCTGTTCGTAGCGGCCCTCGAAGCGCTCCAGTTTCTTGTCGAAGCCTTCCGGTGTCGGCGCAACCGTGTACTGCCGCTTCTCCTCCCTCGACAGCTTACCGTTGGTTCGCAGCAGGCGTACCCATGTGTCCTGGCGGTACACGATGGACTTGCGCGCCTCCACCGCCCGCTCCTGGCTGTCAGCCAGCTTGGCGAGGATCTCCTCGAGCGGCGGTTGCCCCAGGCAGGCGGGGACGGCAAGCCAGACGATGCTGGCCAGACGTGAGATTCTCATCACACTCGGATTACGAACCAGCCCGGCGCCGCGTTGCGTCAATCTGTCGCCGGTGTCTTCCTGACTTGCGGGGCCGGGGGCCGCGGCAACGGAACGAAGTAGATGTCCCGTACTACGTTCCTGGTGTCGAGAATCACCACCCGGCTTCCGATCAGTGCCCTGCGGTATCCGGCCGGCAGTCGGCTCAGGTGCTTCTCCAGTGCGGACGGCAGAACCAGGTACCTTCTCTGTTGCGTCGCTGTTAACCTTGCGCCCGTGGCGATCTGCTGTCCCGATCCAGGAGGCAGCTGCGCTTCCAGCCGCTGGATGCCTGCCAGTGTCTCCCGGGGCAGCCCGCCGAAGTACTCGCGAAGGACCATCAAATCGCCGGAAGAAAACTGCGGAAGCGCTGCTTCCTGTCCGGGCAAGTACGTCGGGAGGATCAGCGCCGCGAAGGCGATTAGAGCCCGTTGAGGCAACATGGTACACCCATTTTAGTGAATCCAGCGGTTCCAGTGGGGCGCATGTGCCCCTGAGCCAGGAAGCGTGCGCTTTACTACGGTGGCCGGCGTTGGAAACAGGCGGTTCCCCCTCAGCCCGGTCGTGAGGCCCGGGACTGCAGCCGGCGGTACTCCCGCTGAGGCTCCAACCTGCGGATCGCGCTTTCCCAACTCGCCAGAATTTACTGTTTCGTGACTAAAAGACTCGATATACTCGCAGAGTGCGCGGGCGCACTCCGTGATATGTCACTTGTGTTTCTTCCGATCGCTGCCGCGTTTCTCGGCTTTGAAGTGATCCGCCGCCGAAGCGGCCTCATCCGGATGTCCATTCTTTGGACTCTCCTCCTTTGGGCCTGCTACGCCGTAGCCGTCACGGAAGTGCTGAATCTCCTCCGGTTGGTGACCCGTCCGGCGCTGGCCGCCGCTTGGCTGCTGGCCTGCGCGACCCTGACATGGATGCTGAAATCATCCCCGGGAACCCGGCTCTCTTCCAAGTTCAATAAACCGGCAGGCACTCTGAGCGGCGGCGGCCGGATGCTCTTCGCAGCCATATCCTGCGTCGGCGCCCTCATCGCGCTGGGGGCCGTTCTTTCGCCTCCGAACACCTACGACGCGGCAGCCTACCATCTGCCGCGCGCCATGATGTGGCTGCAAAACCGCTCCGTGGCTCCATTTGTGACCCCGTATTCGAACATGACGTTTCTGCCTCCGGCCAACGAATTCTTCCAGTTGCATTTCCTGGCGCTGGAGCAGGGCGACGTGCTGGCCAACTGCACGCAATGGGTCGCCTGGCTCGGTTGCGTGCTCGCCGTTTCGCTGGCCGCTGGCCTGCTGGGCGGCGATCAGATGGCTCAACTGCTGGCCGCGCTCTTTGCTGCATCCGTTCCGGAAGGAGTGCTGGAGGCCTCCGGCTCGAAGAACGACTACAGCCTCTGCCTGTGGCTGGCCACGTTCACCGTTTTCGGCTTGGCCTACCGCCGGGAGGCCTCCCGCTGGAATGCCGCCGGGCTCTGCTTCAGCGCCGCTCTCGCCGTGCTCACCAAGAGCACCTCTTGGCTGCTGCTGCCCGCCCTGGCCGCCTCGCTGGCCGTCCTCTGTGGTGGCGCCCGGCTTCGGACTCTTCCCCGTCATGCCTGGGCAGGGGCGCTGCTGGCTCTCATACTTATCGCGCCCTTCCATCTGCGCAATCAGGCACGCTATGGCAATCCCCTGAGCCCGCCGGTGGGCAGCGGCGAGTTGCCGTTCAGCGTCGCGCAGGGCAGTTTCAGCTCCACCATAGCGGCCGCCAACCTGGTGCGGAACTTGGGAACGCAATTCGGGGGACCCTGGCCGGCGATGAACCGCTGGGCGGAGTCCGAGGCGCGCGGCTTGATCAAGTGGATAGGTGAAGATCCCGATGCACACTTTGCCATCTGGCCCGGCTCGCGATTCACCATTCAAGGTGGCGGATGGCATGAGGCATCCAGAACCAACTTCGTCCACCTGCTTCTCTATCTCACCCTGGCCGGGCTCACTCTGGTGTTCTGGAAGCGCTGCGGCGGCGCAACTCTGGCGCCGCTCTGGCTGGCCCTCGGCCTGGGTTTCATACTCTTTAGCGGCTATCTGCGCTGGCAACCCTGGCACACCCGCCTGCATCTGCCGTTCTTTGTTCTGGCGGCCGTGCCGGCGGGGGTTGCGGCCGCCAGGTTGCGCTGGCCCTGGATGCCCTCAATTGCGTTGCTCCTGCTGGCCCCGGCAGCAATCCATGCCGCGCTGTGGAATGACATCCGCCCCCTGCTCGGAGATCGTAGCGTGCTCGAAAAATCGCGCGTCCAAACGCTGTTCAACGACGGAGGCGGCGACGGCTCCCAGCATCGGGACGTGGTCTCCAGAATCGTTCTGAGCCAATGCCGCCGCATCGGTCTCAGCGCTTGGCAGACGCACTTCTTCTACCCGTCCATGGCCTTGCTCGGCGTCGCCTCCGGCGAACGCGAGGTGCGCTTCATGCCCGATTCCGGCCAACCCTGGCCTGCTGGTGAGTCCTTTGAGCCGTGCGCCGTGTGGTGCCTGCGCTGCTCAGGCGTGACTTCACTGAGCGAGCGTTACAGCGCCCAGGGCTTCCAGATGGTCACCGCGGGCGCCGACCTGCTCTTTCTCAAGGGCCCGGCCCACTAACGCCCCAGAACCTCGCGGACCTTTTTGGCAAGCGAGTCCGGCGTGAACGGCTTGGCGACGAAATCGTGCCCAAGTTCCTCGACTTCCGGGCGTTGGATGACTCCGGCGGTGTGGCCTGACATCAGCAATACCCGCGTCGCAGGCCGCAGTAGCCTGACATGAGTCGCCAGCTCTTTCCCCGTCATTCCGGGCATGATCACGTCCGTCAACAAGAGGTCCACCGGCCCGGCCTCCGATTCCAGCAGGCTCAGCGCCTGGACAGCGTCGGAGGCCTCCAGAACCCTGTAACCGCTACGCCTGAGAACGGTGCAGACCAGGGCTCTCACCATTTCTTCGTCTTCCGCCACAAGGATGGTCGCATCGCCGCCAGCCTGCCGGCCGGGTGGGACCGGCGCCTCTGGTTCAGTGATCCCGTTGCCTATGCGAGGCAGCCAGATGCGGAAGGTGGTTCCGGCGCCCTCGGCGCTTTGCAGGCTGATGTGCCCTCCGCTCTGCTTTACGATTCCATACACCGTGGCCAGGCCCAATCCGGTTCCCCGGCCCTGCTCCTTGGTGGTGAAGAACGGCTCGAAGACCCTCTGCTGGATCTCCTCACTCATCCCCATACCCGTGTCACGAACGATCAGAACGACGTATTGTCCAGGAGGCGGCACATAGTTCGGGTCCGCCACCCCGTTGGCCGTTTCGATCGTGA
This sequence comes from Acidobacteriota bacterium, assembly GCA_016215215.1. Taxonomy (GTDB): domain Bacteria; phylum Acidobacteriota; class Terriglobia; order Bryobacterales; family Bryobacteraceae; genus Paludibaculum. The sequence continues at coordinate 11,724 of JACRKW010000062.1, read as the reverse complement.
GCGTCCCTCCGCCGGGCATGGCGTCCCGCGCATTCACCACCAGGTTCAACAAAACTTGATGCATCAACCCGGGATCGGCGTTCACCAACCCCAACTCCGGCTCTTCCCGGAAGTCAAAGTGGATATTCACTCCCGCCAGGCGTTCGAGCATCTCCAGGCTTTCGCGCACCAGGCGATTCAGGTTCAACGGTTTCGGCGATGCATCCTGCTTGCGGCCGAAGGCGAGCAACTGTTGCGTCAGGCTCTTGGCACGCTCGCCCGCTTTGGCGATCTCCTGCACCTGCCGCCGTAGCGGATCGGTTTCCGCAAGGCTGCTTACGATCAACGAGCTGTACCCGTTGATCACCGTCAGCAGGTTGTTGAAATCGTGTGCCACGCCCCCGGCCAGCCTTCCAATCGCTTCCATCTTCTGCGAGTGGCGCAACTGCGCCTCCAACATGCGCCGCTCGCTGATGTCGTGGACCGTGGCGCGGCACGTCAGGTAGTTGCCTTGGGCATCGGTGATGGCCTTGGCACTCACCAGCACCGCCATGGTACTGCCGTCTTTTCTCTTCAGGTTGAACTCCACGCCGCTCGCCGTGTGGCGCTGCTTGAACTCGGCGAAGACCTGCTCGAAATTCGCGGCCGAGTCTTCCGCCAGCAGTTCCGAGAAGTGCATCCTGCCTTCCACCTCCTCGCGCTCGTAGCCCAGCCAGGCCAGTTCCGTATCGTTGATGTGCACCACCACACCCGCTTCGTCCAGCGAGTGGTACCCACAAGGCGCGTTGTTGTATAGATCGCGCACGCGCTCACCGGCTTCAATCAGTTGGCGCTCGGCTTCGCGCCGTTCGGCTATGGTGGAGGCCACCGCCTCGGTCAGCCGGTTGAACTCCCCGTAGAGAACCGCAATCTCGTCGCGTCCGCGGGTAAGAACCGGCCTGGGCTGATGATCTTCAGCGAATCGCCCCATGGCGCGCTGCAACCGGTAAAGACGGTTGACGATCAACGAGTGCAGAACCGCGCCCAACACCAGGCTCGCCAGGGCCAGGCAGGCCGCGAAGACCAACATCTGAAAGGCCGTCGCCCTGGCAAGCACAGCCTTCCGGTAGGACAGGTCGTACCGCAGTAGCAGAATGCCTCCCCGGCGCGGCGCCCGGTCGCCCGCTTTGGACGGCAGAATTGAAGGCAGGCAGACCACCAAGTCAGTCCCATTGGGCAGGTAGATGGCCGCCGCCTCCCTGCTCCGGCGGACCAGATCCACAACTGCGCTCAGTCTCTCCCGATGCTCACTGAACTGGAGCCGGAGCACGTCCGCAAAACGCTCTCCGTTCTCCTCCCGGAGTCCGGCGGCGATGATCACGCCGCTTTCGTCGATAAAGTACGCCCCGGTGGTTGTGACACCGCCAATCTGCTGAGCTATCACGCCCTTCAGCATCTCCATGTCGTTGCGGTCGCAGAGCTCCTTGACAATGCTCTGCAGTTGGGTGGCCTCTGCCAGTCTCTCCTCACGGAAGCGCTCCTCCAGCAGCGGCGCTTCCATCACTGTCTCCATCATGTATGTGATGAGAGTAGCGCCGGCTGTGAAGAGCAGCAGCAGCGCCGGGACCAGAACTCGGAGTGAGTAGAAGCCAGCTGTGGCCGGCCGGTCAGACTCGCTGCTCCGCGTCATGGCTCCGGCGCCACCCGCCTTCCTCAGCAACTCTGGCGAGTCGTCGTTCAGCCAGCGGCGCTGTCCAGCTCTGTCGGGAAGCCGGACTCCGTCCAGCACCGAGCCCACGTCCCCCACGCTCAGGTTTTCGCGCGCGGCGATCAACGCCGCTGCCACTTTGGGCTTGCGGTCCAGGAACTCCAGTCCCGCATACCAGGCCGCGCGCAGTTCTCCGATCCACTCCGCATTGCGCCCAGCATACTCCTGCCGCGCCACCATCACGTCCAGGATTTCACCCGGGATGTGTTTGCTGCTGAACAGCTCCACGTACCCCTGGCTGGTCAGATTAGTCTTGACAGGCTCGTTGGTGGCAACCGCATCCACCTCCCCGGCCGCCAGGGCGCTTGCGTGCTGCGACGTGGGGATACTCACCAGCCGCACGTCGTCCAGGCCTAGCCCGACGCCGTTCAGCGCGCGCAACAGCGTGTACGGTTGCACCGCCTCCGTCTCCAGCCCGATGCGCATTCCTCGCAGGCCCGAAACCGACGTAATACCCTTGCGCGCCACCACGGCGTCTCCGCCCGTGGATTCATCCATCACCAGCACTACGGTCAGAGCCACGCCATTCTCCATCAGGCGGAAAGCGGTGTTCAACGTCAGGCACGTCACCTCCACCGAGCCGTTCAGGAACGCGTTGGCGTTTTCTGACTCCGTCGAGTACTCCACCAGCCGGTAGGCGCGCTCGTCCAGTTTTCCTGCATGTCGCGCCAGAAAGAGCGGCTCGTACCCAGGCCAGAGGCTAGTCCCAATCCTCGTCGTAGCGCGAGGCACCCGCGCACATCCACCCAGTATGAGCAACGCCATCACGGCGCACGCGGCCGCACCTCGGGCAAGAGAGTCTCTCATCGGCCTGACAGGATTATACACACTGCTTTGCCTTGCCGGTTTGGGCCCATGGGTTGAACCGGGCTGTTGCGGGGATAGTCGGAGTCTGTGTGTGAAATGGAGCGGGAGACGGGACTCGAACCCGCAACCAACAGCTTGGAAGGCTGTGACTCTACCCTTGAGTTACTCCCGCTCGGGAGCGCCTTTCGGCTTCACACCCTATTCTACTACTGCGACCCCCTGCTCAACAGCATCACCTTCAACGTGTGGAAGATGATGTACATGTCCAGCGACAGGCTCATGTGCTTCAGGTAGTACAGGTCGAACTCCAGCTTCGTGATCGTGTCCTCGATACTGTCGCCGTACTTGTGGTTGATCTGCGCCCACCCCGTGATGCCCGGCAGGATGGCGTGCCGCTGGCCGTAAAAAGGGATCTGTTCCGAAAGCACCTTCACGAATTCCGGCCGCTCCGGCCGCGGCCCGACAATCGCCATGTCGCCGCGCAGGACGTTGAAGAACTGCGGCAGCTCGTCCAGCCGCAGCTTCCTCAGCCAGTAACCCAAACGGGTGACGCGCGGATCGTCCTTGCGCGCCCACACCGCCCCCGTGCGCGCCTCGGCGTCGATGTACATCGAGCGGAACTTGAACACCTCGAAGACCTTGCCCTGCAGCCCCACCCGCTTCTGGCGGTAGAGAGCCGGCCCCGGAGAGCTCAGCCGCACGGCCATCCATACCAGCAGCATCAGCGGCAGCGTGATTGCCGCCCCGGTCACTGCGATCAGGTAGGACAGCATCTTCTGCAGCGCCAGGCTCCGCCGGCTGGGACCAAGGTCGCCCAGCAACAGAAACTCGGAAGAACGCAGCGTCTCCACCGGGACTCGCCACATCACCATCTCATACAGGCTGGCTGCGTCCTGCACGCGCGCGCCGGCCAGCTTCAGCTCCAGCAGTTCCGCCGACGGAACCTGCCCGCGCCTCTCACTGAACCCCACCGCGATCAAGTCCGGCTTCAGCCGGTTGTAGACTTCCCTCAGCGAGTCCACCGGACCCAGCCAGCCGCCCATCCCCTCCACCGGCTCATCCAACTCCTGCTTGTTTAAGTACCCCACGCTCACCATGGCGAACTGCGGCTTCTCCACCAGCGTCTCAGCCACCGCCCGCACCACGCCGCTGCTGCCCACAAACAGCACCCGTTGGCGGTTCATCACCCGGATCACCAGCCGGTCCCATAACAGCCGCCAGGCCGGCAGCAGCACCAGCGCCAGCCCGCTTCCCAGGATCATCTGCCAGCGCGAGATGATTAGGTCCCGGCTGACGTAGCTCAACAGCGCCTGCGCCAGAAAGGCCATGCCGATCACCAGGCAGAACTGCTGCACCAGCCTCAGCCGCGAGTACACTCGCAGCTCCGAGTACAGGTCGTTGAAATAGATCCCCAGCAGGATGCTTCCCACCGCCACGCCGATCCGCTCCAGCCCGCCCTCATACAGCAGGTACATGTCCAGCAAATCGTCGCTCAGCGCACGAAACGCGAGAATGTAGCACCCGTAGGCGAGCAGCGTCTCCGTCATCAGCAATCCGATCACGGAAACGGGTATCGAAATGCGAAAAAGCCTGATCATCGGCCCGCCGGCGCCTTGCCGGCAGATTGACATTCTATCATGATCTCGTTTCCGGCCAACTCGGGGCTCTACTCACAAATCCTTGAATCACAGGTACTTGCGGCCCTGCAGCAAACGCCCTCGAAGAATCTCGATTCAGACCGTTGACGCACAGTATGGAGGGTGGTAGCTTGGATGTGGGACCGCTTTGGTCCTAGATGCAACCGGCGATGCTCAAACTCACCAAAAAAGCCGATTACGGGCTGATCAGCCTGAAGCACCTGGCCATGCTCGAAGGGCAGACGACGGCCAGCGCCAAGGAACTCGCCGACGCTTACCGCATCCCGGTTCCGATTCTCTCGAAAGTACTCCAGAAGCTGGCCCGCGAGGGCTTTCTGATCTCCGAACAGGGCACCAACGGCGGTTACCGGCTGGCGCGCGATCCCGGTTCCATCACGGCGCTGGAAGTCATCCGGGCCATGGACGGGCCCATCATTCTCACCACCTGCTTCACCGAGCACGGCGAGTGCGGCCTCAACAGCCGCTGCACGGTCCGTGAGCCTCTGCGCCGCGTGCACGAGGGCATCCTGAGCCTGCTCGACAACATCACGATATCCGGACTGTCAGAGGAAGGCGAAACGTGCGCCCCGCGGCCTCCGCTGACCATATTGGCAAGTTGATTCATAAGGACAAACGGCAATGCTGAAATTCCCCATCTACCTCGACAATCACGCCACCACGCCGCTGGATCCGCGCGTGCTGGAGACGATGATGCCGTACTTCGGCGAGCACTTCGGCAACGCCGCCAGCCGCAACCACTCCTTCGGCTGGGTGGCTGAAGAGGCTGTCGAGCGCGCCCGCAAGCAGTTGGCGTCCCTCATCGGCGCCACCTCGAAGGAGATCGTCTTCACCAGCGGCGCCACGGAATCCAACAACCTGGCCATCAAGGGCGTGGCCGAGATGTACGCCCAGAAGGGCAACCACATCATCACCGCCGCCACAGAGCACAAGGCGGTGCTGGATACCTGCAAGCGGCTGGAAAAGCACGGCTGCCAGGTCACCTACCTGCCCGTCCGCACCGACGGTCTGGTGGACCTCGACCAGTTGCGCGACGCCATCACGGACAAGACCATCCTGGTGAGCATCATGTACGGCAACAATGAGATCGGCACTGTCCAGGACATCCCGGCCATCGGCAAGCTGTGCCACGAAAAGGGCGTCCTGCTGCACACTGACGCCACCCAGGCCGTGGGCAAGATCCCGGTGAACGTCATCCAGGACAACATCGACCTGCTGTCGGCGTCCGCTCACAAGATGTACGGGCCCAAGGGCGTCGGCATGTTGTACGTGCGGCGCAAGAGCCCGCGCGTGCAGTTGACCGCGCAGATGGACGGCGGTGGCCACGAGCGCGGCATGCGTTCCGGCACCCTGAACGTCCCCGGCATCGCCGGCCTGGGCAAGGCGGCCGAACTCTGCCAGGAGCTGATGCCGCATGAGATGGCCGAGCACGCCAGAATGCGCGACCATCTCAAGGACAAGCTCATGGCCGAGCTCGACGAGACCTACGTCAACGGCACCATGGAGCGCCGCTTGCCCCACAACCTCAACATCAGCTTCGCTTACGTCGAGGGCGAAAGTCTGCTGATGGGCATCAACGACATCGCCGTTTCCAGCGGCTCGGCCTGCACCTCGGCCACGCTCGAACCCAGCTACGTGCTCAAGGCGCTAGGCGCCGGCGACGACCTGGCGCACTCGTCAATTCGTTTCGGCATCGGCCGCTTCACCACCGGCGAGGAGATCGACTACACCGCCGGCAAGGTCATCGAAGTGGTGAAGAAGCTCCGGGAGCTCTCGCCGCTCTACGAGATGGTGAAGGAAGGCGTCGACCTCACCAAAGTAGAGTGGGCGGCGCACTAGCCTACGATTTTGCTGTCACCGGATGAAGAAGTAGGGAATCAAATCCACTGAGGGGAAGACAAGGACTGAAATGGCATACAGCGACAAGGTTTTGGACCACTACAACCACCCCCGGAACGTCGGGAGCCTGGACAAGAAGGACCCCAGCGTCGGCACCGGGCTGGTGGGCGCGCCCGAGTGCGGCGACGTCATGAAGCTGCAAATCAAGGTGAACCCGGAGACCGGCGTGATCGAGGACGCCCGCTTCAAGACCTTCGGCTGCGGCTCGGCCATTGCCAGTTCTTCGCTCGCTACCGAGATGCTCAAGGGCCGCACCGTGGACGAGGCGCTGCAGATCAAGAACACTGAGATCGTCAACGAGCTCAGCCTGCCGCCCGTGAAGATTCACTGTTCGGTGCTGGCCGAGGACGCCATCAAGGCGGCCATCACCGATTACAAGGCCAAGACATTGGACGCGGCTCCCGCATCCGCGCAATCGGCGTAAGCTGAATGTAGGCCCCGTCCGCCGGACCGGGCGGGGCCCATAGAAATCGAATGGAGCAGCCTCAGGAATATGCCCGAGATTCAAGTCACTCCGAAAGCCATTCAGAAGATCCGCGACGCGTTCGCCAAACAGGGCGTCGCCGGCGGGTTGCGTCTTGGCGTGCTCGGCGGCGGCTGCTCGGGTCTGAGCTACCAGTTCCGGTTTGAGCCCAAGCCTCGGCCCACCGATCACATCTTCCACTTCGACGGGGTGGACGTGTTTGTCGACCCCAAGAGCCTGGTGTTTCTGGACGGCATGACGCTGGACTACAAGGAGTCCCTGATGCAGTCCGGTTTTGCGTTCGACAATCCCCACGCCACCAAGAGCTGCGGCTGCGGCACGTCGTTCTCGGCCTGAGGAGCCCTGACTCCGGATGGCCTCGCATCACGATTGCTGGCAGTGCGGAACCCCCGACGCGGGCTCGCTCTTCTGCCGTTACTGTAACAGCCTGCAGGCGCCCACCCCGGACTACTACGTCTTTCTCGGCCTGCCGCGACGCCTGGCCGTGGATCCCGCAATCCTGCAGAAGCAGTTCTACGCGATGAGCCGCATGCTCCATCCGGACCGCTACACCCGCCGCAGCGAACAGGAAAAACGTTACTCGCTGGAGGCCTCCTCCATCCTCAACGACGCCTACCGCGTGCTGCGCGACCCCATCGCCCGGGCCGAGTACGTCCTGCGCGAGGCGGGCTTCGAAATCGGCGAGCAGCGCAGCAAGGACGTCCCGCCGGAACTGCTCGAAGAGGTCTTCGAACTCAACATGGCGCTGGACGAGCTGCGGGCCGGCGACAGCGAAGTTCTCCCTCAATTGCAGGAGTCGCGCCACAATTTCAAGCTGATGCTGGCCCGCATCGACTCGGTTCTCGAAGAGCATTTCCAGCGCCACGACGGCCAGCAGGACGTGGCCTCGCGCCGCGCCGTGCTGGAGCAGATCCGCAACGTCCTGCACCGCCGGCGCTATATCAGCAACCTCGTCAGCGAGGTGGACAAGCAACTGTCTTCGCGCAACGCCTGAGCCGCCAGCGGCCGGCCGCAATCCCATGAGCACTTTTCAAATCGACTTCTCATCCGCCGCCCGCCAGCGCATCGTCGGCCTCGACCTCGGCCCCACCAACTCGCTCATCGCCTTCATGGACCCCACCGGCCCAAAGGTAGTTCCGGGCGCGAGTGGCGGCAACCTGGTCCCCAGCGTGGTGAGCCTCAACGACGACGGCAGCTTCACCGTCGGCGACGACGCCCGCCGTCTGCTGATCGACCGTCCGGATCGTACCGTCTACTCCGTCAAACGCCTGATGGGCCGCGGCCTGGACTGATCGACCGTCCGGATCGTACCGGCTACTCCGTCAAACGCCTGATGGGCCGCGGCCTGGACGACGTGCGCGAGGAGGCGCGGCTGCTTCCCTTCCAGATCGCCGAGTGCAGCGAACAGGTCATCCACCTCCAGTTGGGCGAGCGGAGACTGACGCCGCCCGAGATCTCCGCCCAGGTGCTGCGTGAACTCAAGGCGCGCGCCGAGGCCTACCTCGGCGAAGAGGTGACGCAGGCCGTCATCACCGTTCCGGCCTACTACAACGACGCCCAGCGTCAGGCTACCAAGGACGCCGGCCGCATCTGCGGGCTGGAGGTTTTGCGGCTGGTCAACAAGCCCACCGCCGCGGCCCTGGCCTACGGGCTGGACAAACGCAAGCAGGGCGTAGTGGCGGTCTACGACTTTGGCGGCGGCACCTTCGACATCTCCATCCTGCGGCTGCATGAGGGCATCTTCGAGGTGCTGGCCACCAACGGCGACACGCACCTGGGCGGCGACGATATCGACAATCTCCTGCTCGCCATCGCGCTGGAGGACATCAGAACCGACTGGAGCCAGGACCTCTCATCCAGCGGCGAGGCTGTGCAAACCATCCGCCGCGCCGTCATCGACGCCAAGGAGCGGCTCTCCTTCCTGCCCTCGACCACCATCGAGTTCTCCTGGCAGGGCCGGGCCTATCAACGCCAGATCACGCGAGAACTGTTCGAGCAGCTCATCGGCGGCATCGTCGGCCGCACGCTCGGGCCTTGCCGCAAAGCCCTGCGCGACGCCGGGCTGGAGCCAGAGCAGATCGACGAAGTGGTGCTGGTGGGTGGCTCCACTCGCATCCCGCTGGTGCGCAGCAGCGTGGAAGCGCTGTTCCGCGCCAAGCCGCACACCGAGTTGAACCCCGACGAGGTCGTCGCCCTCGGCGCCGCCGTTCAGGCCGGCATCCTCTCCGGCCAGGTGGAGGACCACCTGCTGCTGGACGTCACCCCGCTCTCGCTCGGCATCGAAACCATGGGCGGCGTGGTGTCGAAGCTGATCCATCGCAACTCCACCATCCCGGCTTCGGCCACCGAGGTGTTTACGACGTCGGTCGACGGCCAGCAAAACGTCCTGATCCACGTGCTGCAAGGTGAGCGCGAACTGGTGAAAGACTGCCGCTCGCTGGCGCGCTTTGACCTGAAGGGCATCGAGCCGATGCCCGCCGGCATGCCCCGCATCGAGGTCCGCTTCATGATCGACGCCAACGGCATCCTCAACGTGACGGCGCGCGACACGCGCGGCGGCAAGGAGCAGAGCGTCGAGGTGAAACCCTCATACGGCCTCACCGACGAGCAGGTGGAGGCCATGATCCTGGAGTCCTACGACAAGGCCGAGGAGGATTTCAAAGCGCGCCAGGTGAGAGAGGCGCGCGTCGAGGCCGATACCATCCTGGCGGCCGTGGACAAGGCGCGCTCCAGCGCCGCCTGGCACGATCTCGACGACAGCGAACGCGCCGCCGTGGACCTCGCCCTCAACCAATTGCAGATGGTCTACCACGGCGACGACCACAACCTGATCCGCGGCCGCATCGAGCAGCTCGACAACGCCACCCGCAAGCTGGCCGAGAGCATGATGAATTCAGCCGTGCGTACGGCGCTCAAAGGGACTAAGATCTAAGCGGGAGGGGACCGTCATGACCTGGAGCGACTTCGAAGACATCGCCATCGCGCTTTCCGAGTCCCACCCGGAGACCGATCCGCTCGGCGTTCGTTTCACTGACCTGCACCAGATGGTCACCACCCTGGAAGGGTTCGACGACGACCCGCACAAGTCGAACGAGGCCAAACTCGAAGCCATCCAGATGGCCTGGTTCGAGGAGTGGAGAGAGAGCCGGGGCGACAGCGCTCTCTGAAGTCTCCCATCGGCGGAGCCTCTGCGTTTACACTGGTCACGGACGCCCAGTGACCGCTCTGCTTGCTTCCATCGCCGTCTCTTTGCTCGCCGCCCAGCCGGCGCCGACGGCCGGGGACCTCATGGCGCGCATGCGCGAAGCCGAGGTCAAGAACCGCCAGCAGGCGGCGATGTTCGTTTACCGGGAAGACATCCGCCACACCGAAACACTGTCCGACGGCCGCGTGTTGATGAGGGACTGGGTGACCTACGAAGTGTCGATGCTCGAGGGCGAACCCTATCACCGCCGGGTGGCCATCCAGGGGGAGGAACTGACGGAAAAGGAACAAGCCCTGGAGGAGAAACGCTATCGGGCCGTGGAGCGCTACCGCCAGAAGACCTCGTTGGAAGACCGCCGGCGGAAGCACAACGCGGAGGAGGAGAACCGCTTCAAAATCGACACCCGGGTCGTGCTCGAACACCACACGATGCGGCTGCTCGGTGAAGAAACGGTGAACGGGATGAAGGTATGGGTCGTGGAAACCCAGCCTCGCCCCGGGACGCGCAAGCCGAAGCGGCGCGCGGAGTGGAGCCTCTCACAGCGGCTCAAGTACTGGATCGACCAGCGTTCAAGCCTGCCCATTCAATTGGAAGCCGAACAACTCTACGACTTCGATACCGCGCGCAAGGGAACCCTCACCCAGGTCAGCTTCATCTGGCTGGAGGGCGTAAACCTGCCGGAGCGGATCGTGAGCGCGGGCAGCCGGAAGTTCGGGCAGCAGTCGGTCCGCTATGAAACCGAGCAGCGCTACTCCGGCTACCAGCGCTTCGGCGCCCGCAGCGTGCTGGTATGGGAGGAATCGGCGCGCGAACAGTAGGCGCATGTTATACTTGATAAAGTGTGTTGGCCCCCAACATGCAGTTGAGGGCTCCCATCAGGACAAAACAATGGCAAAGCTGAAGCTGAAGACGCATAAAGGCGCGTCCAAGCGGTTCAAGAAGACAGGAACGGGCAAGATCGTGCGCAACCATGCCTTCGCCCGGCACATTCTGACTTCCAAGAGCCGTTCCAGGAAGCGCAAGCTCGGGCAGTCCGTCGTGGCCGACGAGGCCGATCAGGCGAAACTGCGCGAGATGTTGCCCTACTAAGGGTGTAGGGCGAGCGAGCCGAGCGCGTGGCACGTGCCCGAGCCGCCGCCCGTCAGGCCCCGTGAGGAGCCTGTTCAACTCCGCCACTTTTTGAGGCGGACCGCAGTCCGACAGGAGAAGAAACGTGCCGAGAGTCAAACGATCCACCAACCGCCGGGACTCCCGGCGGAAAACACTGAAGCTCGCAAAGGGCTTCTTCCTCACCAAGAGCAAGCTGTACCGTTCCGCGCAGGAAGCCGTCGAGAAGGCGCTGCGCTACGGCTACGTCGGCCGCCGCCGCAAGAAGCGCGAATACCGCGCGCTGTTCATCCTGCGCGTGAACGCCGGCTGCCGGGCCAACGGCATCAGCTACTCCAAGTTCATCGGCGGGCTGAAGAAGGCGGGCATCGAGCTGAACCGCAAGATGCTGGCCGACCTGGCCGCCAACGAACCCGCGGCTTTCGCCTCGCTGGTCGGCAAAGCCAAGGCCGCCCTGTCCTGAACCGCTCAGGAGGTCCTCCATGCATCCCATTCGGGAAGATGAAGACGACGCCCTTTCCCGGCTGGAAGCCCGGCTGGAGAGCGTCAATGCCGTGATCTCCCGTCTCAAGGAACGCAACGCGGAGCTGGAAGACCAGCTCCGCACAGCCGTTTCCGCCCGGCAGGACGCCGAGGATGCCGCGGCCCAGGCTCGGGATGAGGCCGCCCGGCTGAAAGACGAGACCGACGGGCGCCGCTCTCGCCAGAAACAGGCAGCCACCCGCATCAAGACGCTGCTGAACCAGGTGGAGCAGATGGACCTGCTGACCGATTGCTGAGGAGATGCCACCAGTGGACGCGGGCTCTCCAGACAAGAACGTAGTGCGGGTGATCATCTTCC
>JACRKW010000202.1 GCA_016215215.1 Acidobacteriota bacterium | reverse complement strand
TTGATGTCCTGGTAGCGCACCGGCAGTGGATTGGGGCGGACCTGGAACTGGCGGCCGTCGAGCGACCATTCGTAGATCTTGCGGGCGTCCCAGTTGCCACCCACCAATCGGCCGCCGGCGATGGTCAGGCAGCCGATGTGGTCTGATACCTCAAAGCTCGAGATCAGTTTCAGCGTCTGCTTTGAGCGGCGCTGAATGACAGAGCGGCTCTCCCTGCGGTACTCGGCCACCGGTATCCACAGCGAATCGTCGTCGATGTCGAATCCTCCTGGGTGGTACATGCTCCCCTGCTGGAGTTCCACCTCGCGCAGGCGCTTGCCGCTTTCGAGTGAGTACTCGAAGAGCCAGCCCTTTCGTGCCGCCTGGTCAACGCTGGTCACCCAGAGAGACGGACCGTCCACGGCGATGCCCTGCACGTGGAAAGTGTCGCCTTCCAGGGCGAGGGCGCGGACGAGTGTGAGTGTGACTAGCAGAACTTGCACAACTAGCAGTGTAGCGGGAAGACGTGATGGCATCATCTGCATCGCGATAGCATCAAAATGACCTGAGGACGACAGTACACATGAGTGATGACGCCTACGCAATTGTGACGCCGTACGCGAAGATGCGCCGGATCAGCGTGGGCAAGGCGATTTCCGAACTCGTGGTGCGAGGCTCACAAGCCAGGGTCCCGCTCAAGCAGGTGAACGGGTTGGTGATTTTCGATCCGCCAGCCGATTCGCCCATCGTAACGAACGAACAGGTCAAGTCGTTGGAGGATGAACGGCAACCGGCTGCGGCCTGCTGGATGTGAGCGTATTGATGGCGCTGTTCTGGCCGCCGCACCAGCACCACACCGCCGCGCAGGACTGGTTCAAACGGGGGGGCATTCCGGCTGGGCCACCTGTGATTTGACGCAGTTAGGGTTCGTCCGAATCCTATCGAATCCGGCTGTGACTGTCGGAGCAATCACCGTAGCAGCCGCGGCGGAGCGACTGGCGGATGCGATGGCGCGTGCAGGGCATGAGCTCTGGCCGATAAACCTCGGGCTGGCTGAAGCGATTCAACTGTCCGGGGTTAGTCTGCGCGGGCACCGGCAACTAACAGACCTGTATCTGCTGGGGTTGGCGGCGAAACAAAGGGGGCGTTTCGTGACGTTCGACAGGGCGTTGGCGGAAGCTGGCCCACGCGTGCGCGTGCCGCGGTAGTCAGAGCGCCTCGGCCAGGCGCGCGATGTCGCTTTCGTCGTTGTAGAAGTGGGTGGAGACGCGCAACATGCCGTGGCGCGCCGCGGTGAGGATGCCCTGCTGCCTGAGCCGGGCGGAGAGCGCGGGGGCGTCATCCACCTTCGCCGCGACGATGGCGGTGTCCTCAAAAGGCAAAGCTCCGGGGAAGAGCGCCCTCGTCTGCGATGCCAGTTGGAGGACGCGCTGTTCGATGGCTTCCGGCGTCAGCTCCAGCATCAGGTCCACGGATGCTTCCAGGGCGTACATCAAGGACGAAGGCAGCATGCCGCCTTCGTACTTCTCAGCAGTCGTCTTCAGTTCCGGCTTGCCGTGCCAGAGGTTGTTGACGTTGCGCCAGTCGTAGTGGGAGCGCCAGCCGACGCTCAGGGGCCGCAAACGTCCGCGGAGTCCGGGATGCACGGCCATGAACGCGATGCCGTTGGGCGCGAGCATCCACTTGTAACAGTTCACCGCGAGGATGTCGGGCTGGATGGCTTCAAAGTCAAAGCGGAGGGCGCCGAGCATCTGGGTGGCGTCCACGTAAAGCAGGACGCCGCGCCGGCGAAGTTCCGGGGCCCAGGCCTCCAGCGGCGCCCTGAACCCGGTGGTGTAGTTGACGGAACTGACAACCACGGCCCGCGTGTTGGGCGTAATGGCGTCCAGCAGGCCCGCTGCAGGCACTTCCTTCAGCGCCGGCCCTTGGTGGAGCGGCGCGTAGATCTGATTGGGGAACTCGTCCTCGAGAGTGACGATTTCGTCGCCCGGACGCCAGTCGATTCCGTTCAGCAGGATGCCGAGCGCGGTGCTGGTATTGGGCAGGAAGGCGATGTCATCCGGGCTGGAGTGGATGAGCGTGGCGAGCTTGCCGCGCAGGCGGTCGGCATCTTCAAACCAGGAGAGAAAATCCGATGCCGCCGTTTCCTCGCGCCGCCTGAAGTGCGCCTCCATGGCCTCTAGAGAGCGGCGGGAAATCTGGCCGAAGGTAGCGGAGTTGAAAAACGTCCAGCGCTTCAGCGAAGGATAGAGTTCACGAACTTCGGACCAGTTCGGCATTGGTGACTCCTAGTCAGGGCGGGCAGCGGCGATGGCGGATTGGATAGCCGCGGCCGCGCCGGCCACAGGCACGTCGGTGGACTCCTTGGTTCGCCGGTTCACGAGTTCAACCATGCCGGAGGCGAGTTTCTTGCCGATATTGACTCGGAAGGGAACGCCGATCAGGTCAGCGTCCTTGAACTTGACGCCAGGGCTGAGGTCGCGGTCGTCGTAGAGTACGTCCACCCCGGCCTGCTTGAGTTCGGCGTAGAGCTTGTCGGCAGCCTCACGCAAGGTGGCGTCCGCGCTTTTCACCGGTGTCAGAACCACTTCAAACGGAGCGATGGAGACGGGTAGCGACATGCCATTGCCGTCGGAGTAGAGTTCGACGGCGGCGCAGAGGACGCGCTCGATTCCGATGCCGTATGAGCCCATGATGACCGGCGTTTCAACGCCGTTGTGGTCCAGGACATTCAGGCCCATGGAGTGGGAGTACTTGTAGCCGAGCTTGAAGATGTGGCCGATCTCCACCGTCTTGAGGATCTCCAGCGGCGCGCCGGTTTCGATTTCGGTGTCGCCTTCGGCCACCTGCCGCAGGTCGTGAAATTCCGCCTGGAAGTCCTCGCCCGGCGTGACGTTTCTGAGGTGGTAATCGTCCTTGTTGGCGCCGCTGATCATGTTGCGGCGGCCTTCCAGCGCCGAATCAATCAGGATCTTGACGCCTTTCACGCCGACCGGGCCGAGCGAACCGGCGTCGGCTCCAAGCAACTGCCGCATCTCTTCGGGGTGGGCGGGCCGGAACTCCGGGCAGCCGGTGGCCGACTGGAACTTGGTCTCCGAAAGCTGGTGGTCGCCCCGCAGGACGGCGACGTAGGTGGTCTCGCCGGCCACCAGCACCAGCGATTTCATCAACGACGTAGACGGCACGCCGAGGAAGGCGGAAACTTCTTCGATGGTCTTCTGGCCGGGAGTGTGAATCTCTTCCGGCGCCAGATCACCCTCGGGGTCGGGGGCAGCGGGGGGCACGGGGCGCGAGACGGCCTTTTCCAGATTGGCTGAGTAGCCGGTCTGACGGCAGGTGACGACGTAATCCTCTCCGGCGCTGGTGGCGACCATGAATTCCTGCGACTGTGAGCCGCCCATGGCGCCCGAATGTGCCTCCACGGCGACATACTCCAGGCCGCAGCGGTCAAAGATGCGGCAGTAAGCCACGCGGTGCTTCTCGTAGCTCACATCCAGGCCCTCGGGGGCCAGGTCGAAGGAATAGCTGTCCTTCATGATGAACTGCCGCACGCGAAGCAGGCCGGACTTGGGACGGGGCTCGTCGCGGAACTTGGTCTGAATCTGATACCAGATCTGGGGCAGTTGCTTGTAGCTGCGCAACTCACCGCGAGCGATGGCCGTCATCACCTCTTCGTGCGTCATGCCAAGACAGAGCGGGCGGCCGAAACGGTCCTTCAGCCGGAACATGTTGTCGCCCATCACGTCGTAACGGCCGGACTCCTGCCATACCTCTGCCGGGTTCAGGGCGGGCAGATAGAACTCCTGTCCGCCGATCTGATCCATCTCCTGGCGCACGATCTCCTGAATCTTCAGCAGCGAGCGCTGGGCGAGATAGAGGTAATTGTAGATGCCGGCGCCGAGTTGGCGGATGTAGCCCGCGCGCAGCAGCAACTGGTGGCTGACCACCTCGGCTTCGGTCGGGTTCTCACGAAGCGTGGGGATAAAGAGACGTGACCACAGCATGGGGAATCTTCGAGTTTATCATGCGCGCCGGAGAGGAACCTCTTCCAGTGCCACATGTTAGAATTGTCATTTCCTCCATGAAAATCGCCTTGGGATCCGACCACGCCGGGTTTTCACTCAAGGAGCAGCTTCGCGCGATGCTGGTCCGGAAGGGGCATGACGTGACCGACTTCGGCGCCGCGGGACCGGAATCAACCGACTATCCGGACTACGCGGCCGCTGTCGGCCGTGCCGTCGCCGGAGGCTCCTGCGAGCGGGGTGTTCTAGTGTGCTCCACCGGGGTGGGCATGTCGATGGCCGCCAACAAAGTGCCGGGCATCCGCGCCGCGCTGGCGTTCAACGCCGACGAGGTGGAATACACGCGCAGGCACAACGACGCCAACGTGCTGACCATGGGTGCAAAGTACCTTGACGTTGAAGCGGCCGGCGCGCTGATCGACGTCTTTCTGACTACTGCGTTCGAGGGCGGACGCCACCAGCGGCGGGTGGACAAGATCATGAGTATCGAGAAAGAAGGCAAGCAAGGATGAACGAGCAGCAGCGCATGGCCCGCCGGTTGGCGGAGGTGGATCCGGAAGTCGCGCAAGCCATTGCCGATGAGACCGGACGGCAGCACTCGCGGCTCGAATTGATCGCCAGCGAGAACTTCACCTCCGAGGCGGTGCTGGAAGCCACCGGCAGCGTCTTCACCAACAAGTACGCCGAAGGCTACCCGGCCAAACGCTATTACGGCGGCTGTGAATTCACCGATATCGTGGAGAACCTGGCCCGCGAGCGCGCGAAGAAGCTATTCCACGCCGAATACGCCAACGTGCAGCCGCATTCCGGGTCGCAGGCCAACCAGTCCGCCTACGCGGCCGTGCTGCAGCCTGGCGACACCATCCTGGGCATGAACCTGGCTCACGGCGGCCACCTGACGCACGGCCACCCGCTGAACTTTTCTGGCAAGACCTACAAGATCGTGCCTTACGGCGTAAAGCCGGGCGAGGAGACCATCGACTACGACGAGGTGGCCCGCCTGGCCGCCGAACACAAGCCGAAGCTGATCGTGGGCGGCGCCAGCGCCTACTCCCGCATCATCGACTTCAAGCGCTTCCGTGAGATCGCAGACGCCAACGGGGCGCTTTTTCTGGTCGACATGGCCCACTTCTCGGGCCTGGTGGCCGCAGGCGTCTACCCGAATCCCTGCGAGTGGGCCGACATCGTCACGTCCACGACCCACAAGACTCTGCGCGGGCCCCGTTCGGGACTCATCCTGGCGCGGGAGCGGTTCGGTCCGGCCATCGACAAAACGGTATTTCCCGGTTTTCAGGGCGGGCCGCTGGTGCACGTCATCGCCGCCAAGGCCGTCTGCTTCCTGGAGGCCATGTCGCCGGAGTTCGCCGTCTACCAGCGGCAGGTGGTGAAGAACGCGCAGGCGCTCGCGGCCGGCATGCGGGATGCTGGTTTCCGCGTGGTATCCGGCGGTACCGATTCGCTGGATCACCGTCAACAAGAACTCGATCCCCTTCGACACCAACCCTCCGCTCAACCCCAGCGGCATCCGGCTGGGCAGCCCTGCCGTCACCACCAGGGGTTTCGGCGAGACAGAGATGCGCGAGGTGGCCGACTTGATCGCCCAAGTTCTGGAGGCTCCCTCGTCGCAGGAGAATCTGGCCGCCGTGCGGGTTCGCGTTCAGGCGCTGACCGGGCGGTTTCCCCTGTACTCCTGGAAACTCGCCACTACGGGCGAATAGCTGGACTATGCCGATTCGCATCCTGCTGGACGCACGTCACGTCAGGGACTTCGGTTTCGGCACCTACATCCGCAATCTTCTGCGTGGCTTCGCCGCCGTGGGCGCGCCGCACCACTTTCTGCTGGCGGCTCACAAGGAGCAGCAACACGAATTCGACGGTCTGCCCTCCAACTTCGAACTCGTCTACTACGAGCGCAACGACAATGAACGGTTGGATCAGATCGCGTTCCCGTTCTTCGTCCGGTCCTTGCGGCCCGACCTGGTTCACATCCCGCTGAACGCGGTGCCTATGCTGCTGCAGCGGCCTTACGTGGTAACGGTGCATGACCTTTCCAGTCTGGTCTTCGACTCACCCTCCGGATGGCAGCACGAGGCGCGCCGGGTGGTTGCACGGCGCGGCTTGTTGCGCGCGGAAAGGGTCATCGCCGTCAGCGAATCGACGAGGAACGACGTAGTGAACCTGCTACGCATACCAGCCGACCGGGTCCGCCGCATTTATGGCGCCGCCGATCCCCGCTATACGCACCACGTCCCGGGCTCGGGCGCGCGCGCGGCGGGACCGGAAGCCTGGGCGCTGGAGCGCCGGCGCATCCTGGAGCGCTACCAGGTCAACTACCCCTTCCTGTTGTACGCCGGCACAATTCGGCCGCAAAAGAACATTCCGCGCCTGGTGGAAGCGTTTTCATTCCTCAAAGGGGCGCTGCAGGACAACCCTGAGTGGAGCGACTTGCGGCTGATCATCATAGGCGATGAGATCTCGCGCTACCCCGCGGTCCGGCAGGCCGTCATCCAGTCGCGCATCGAGCAGCATGTTCGCTTCCTCGGCTTCGTTCCGCTCGACACGCTGCGGGTGTTCTACGAGGCCGCCTCGGTGTTCGTATTCCCGTCGCTCTACGAGGGATTCGGGCTCCCGCCTCTGGAGGCGATGGCATCCGGAACCCCGGTGGTCTGCTCCAACGCGACTTCGCTGCCGGAGGTGGTCGGCGACGCCGCCGCCATCGTCAGTCCCGACAATGTCTTCGACATCGCTCGCGGCTTGAAGGAAGTGCTGCTCGATGCCGACCTCCGCGCCACACTGAGGCACCGCGGCCAGGAACGATGCCGCCATTTCCTTTGGGAAGACACGGCGCGTCAGGTGCTCTCGGTCTACGAGGAAGCGGCCGGAATCAGCCAGCCAGGCTGAGCGCCGAAGCCCGCGTAACGGGGATCGGCCCCCGCCCACGCCACCTCCGCTCGAATGACCTGCAACATTGAGCCACCTGCCAAGTCCACTCTCGACGGACCAGCCGACTCCGGCAGTAGCCTTTGGCCAAGAACAACAAGCGTCTCATGTTCCAATCTCAACTGACGGACAAATCCGGCTCCGCGCCAACGCAGGGCATACCAGGTGGCCGGGCGCAAGCGCACCCGCACCGATTCATCGAGATCGAGAAGGGCGTAGGCAGCGCCTCCCAGTGATGCACCGAGTTCCGCATCCTCCGTCAATTCAACCAACGCTGGACGGCCTACTTTCCGGCAGGCGTCCTCGTTCACCGGTAGCCAGGAGGAGATCCGCCGCCAATCCGGGAACGGCTCGTTTGGACCAAGCCGGCCTTCCAGCACCGGAATCAAGGCGGCCTTTTCAAGGAGTTGCCTGTCTTGCAGCGCTGCGCCCATCTCCGAGCCCTCCACCATGTCCAGCAGACACATTCCAAGGCCGGCGAGGATGTCGTCCGCCACCTCCGGGGTGAGGACCCTCAAACCCTTAAGCACATGGTGCATGTGAGGCTGCGAGACTCCGATCAACCGGGCCAAACTTCGTTCAGAAAACTCGCCGTTCCGCAGCCTCTCTCGAACGTCTCGCAAGAGCCTATTCCGCACTCCGGCGAAGGTTAGCATTTGTGTACCAGAGGGCATATTCCACGCTGAAATACGATAGTACCGGTACTTACCGTACCATACCCTATCTCAATGATTTGCATTGTTTAATATCTCTGTAGCCTTCTTCTGCCACATTGCATACAAAGGGTTTAGCCTGCACCAGAGGCCGGTTGGCTGCTTTGGCTTGCACGTGGTGGAGGCGCTTAAGTTGACGATAGGCGGGCACGGGCACAAAGTCGGAACATTAGAAACACGGCCCTGTTGTAGGGACAGAGGCCGGAAATGAGGCAAAGACGAGATGGAGTGGACCCAGTCAGAAACGATCGCCTTGGCATCCTTGACCTGCACCACCTGTCATGGTTCGGGGCAGCGAGTGATGAGGGACGGCAGCAGTTGTCCCTGCAATTGTGTGCTCCGCGCCGTGTTCCGCGCCTGCTACGCGCGGTTCCGCTACTGCATCTTCAGGGAGAGAAACGTCTCCCGGGCGACCTTGGAGCAGACACACATGGGCGGACGACGTATCACTTGGGGAAGGAAAGACGAGGAGTATCTGGCGGACTTCTATCTCGTGAGCAGGCGCTCGCTGGGGCACATGGAGTGGCGGGTATTCTGCTACCACTACCTCCTGGGGGCGGATTGGAAGCTTTGTGCCAAGAGACTGGGGTTGGACCGGGGGACGTTTTTCCACGTCGTCTACCGGCTGCAACACAGGTTGGGACGCGTATTCAAGGAATTGCAGCCGTACGCGCTCTTCCCGATTGATGAGTACTTCCAGGGCCGCACCCATAACACCGCGGAGGAGGGGGGGCCGATCAAGGTCGTTCCATTCCGGAAGGGATCGCTCAGCCGTCGTCTGCAGGTTCCAATCAGAAAGGCGGCTTAAAGACCGGCCAGATTGACGAAGCTTCAGGCAGCCCGCTTCAGCGCCGCTCGGAGAAGAACCTCTCCAGCGGCGCTACGCATTGCGCGGCGAGAACTCCTTCCACCACTTCGACGCGGTGGTTGAGCAGTTCGCTGTCGGCCAGCCGGAACTTGCTGCGAACTCCGCCGAAGCGCAAGTCCCTGCCACCGAACACCAGCCGTGCGATGCGCGCGTGGACCAGAGCGCCGGCGCACATGACACACGGCTCGAGTGTGACGTACAGGGTGGCACCGCTCAGGCGGTAGTTCCCTTCCCTGGCAGCGGCCTGCCGCAGGGCCAGAATCTCGGCGTGCGCGGTGGGATCGTGTGAGGAGATGGGCCGGTTCCAGCCTTCGCCCAGGACAGCGCCTTCCCGGACGACCAGAGCCCCCACCGGCACCTCGCCTCCGGTCTGCGCGCGGACGGCCAAGTCGAGCGCGCGGCGCATCCACTTTTCATCCACGGTATCCATTGGTTGGTCGCGGGCCGGTCGCCGCCAATCCATTGTGCACCATAAACAGTCCGCTGTGGCCTTAGAATGGAAAGGAGCTATGCGATTCTTGCCTCTGATCGTCAAGAACTGCCTGCGGAATCGCCGGCGAAGCGTTCTCACTGTCGCCAGTCTTTCGATCTCTCTTTGCCTACTAGGCGTGTTGATGGCGTTGTACTACGCGCTCTTCTTCGGCGGCCCGGCCAAGGCGCAGGCCCGGCGCATCGTCACGCGGCACAAGGTCTCCATCGTTTTCCAGATGCCGATCTACTACCGCGAGCAGATCCGCAAAGTGGCCGGCGTGGAGGAGGTGGCCATCTGGCAATGGTACGGCGGGGTTTATAAGGACTCCAGGGATCAGCGCAATTTCTTCCCGCGTCTTGGCGTCGAAGCCGACCGGCTCTTCAAGATCTACCAGGACTACCGGATCCCGGAGGACCAGAAGCAGGCTTTCATGCGCGACCCTGCCGGCTGTGTCGTGGGCCGCTCGCTAGCCAACCGCTTCGGCTTCCAAGTCGGCGACAAAATTCTCATCAAAGGCGACATCTTCCCTTTCGACCTGGACCTGACCATCCGGGGTATTTTCGAGACAAGCGAGGGATCGGACGAGGCGCTCTGGTTTAACTTCAAGTACCTGGAAAACGCTTTGCATGACTCCTCCCGCCTGGCGGCCGGGACATTTACCCTTCTCGCCCGAAGTCCGGAAGACGTACCGCGCATCTGCCGGGAGGTGGACGCGCTATTCGCCAATTCTCCAGCTCCCACCAAAACGGAGAGCGAGTATGCCTTCGGGCTGAGCTTCCTCTCCTTCCTCGGCAACATCAAGGTGATTCTGATGTCCATTTGCGGCGCTGTGACCTTCACCATTCTTCTCATCAGCGCCAACACGATGGCGATGAGCGTGAGGGAACGCGTTCGGGAAGTGGGGGTGCTCAAGACGCTCGGCTTCCAAGCCGGGACGATTCTCTGGCTGATCCTGGCTGAGTCCGGACTGATCGCCATGATCGGCGGCGCCATCGGCCTGGCCGTCGCGCAGCTTCTCTGTCTCGTCATCCGGCAAGGCCCGGCCATCGTCGATCAGACCAAAACGCTCAGCATCCAGCCGCCCGTGTTTGCGGCACTGGTCGGAGTTTCACTCTTCATTGGCGTCGCCAGCGCAATTGCGCCCGCTTGGAGTGCGGCGCGCCAGAACATCGTCGACGCCCTGCGATTTACTGACTGAACGCCGCAAAACACATGGCCATCCCACTTTCCTACAACGTCCGAAACCTCAGGGTAAGAAAGACCACCACGGCCATGACGGCTCTGGGCATTGCCCTCACCGTTTCGGTGCTGCTGGCCGCATTCGCGATGGTAGAGGGGCTCCGTTCGGCCTTCGAATCGTCGGGCCATCCGCTCCACATTCTTGTCACGCGAAAAGGCTCCGACGCCGAACTGAGCTCCAACTTCCACCGCAGCGTCTACAACGACCTCAGATTCAAGCAGGGCATCGCCCGCGATTCGAAGGGGGAGCCTCTGGCCTCTCTGGAGATGGTCACCGTGATCAACCTCGTCAGTGAGGAGTTCCCCGAGGGCTCCAACATCTCGGTGCGCGGCTTGACCGCCACGGGACTGGCAATACGGGAGGAGATGAAGCTCACTCAAGGACGCTGGTTTACTCCCGGCCGGCGAGAGGTCACAGTAGGAAGCTCGATCTCCCGCCGGAATCCCGAAGCCCGAGTAGGCCGGAAGCTCCGTTTCGGTCGCGGTGACTGGGAGGTTGTGGGAGTGTTCGACAGTCCCCAGCCGGCCCGCAATTCCGAGATTCTCGCCGACCTGAACCAGGCGGCCAGCGACTTCGAACGCGTTGAAGTTCTGAGTTCCGCCCTGATCCGGGCAACCGACGACGTCGCCCAACAGGCTCTGATCAACGATCTCAACTACGACGGCAGGCTGAATGTGCAAGCACGATCGGAAAAGGACTACTACCAGCAGCAGACCTCTTCGGGCGACCTGGTGCGATACCTGGGGACCTTTGTGGCGCTGATCATGGCTGTGGGCTCCTGCTTTGCCGCGATGAACACGATGTACGCAGCCGTGGCGAGACGTTCGAAAGAGATCGGCACGCTGCGGGTGTTGGGCTTCTCGCGGCGCTCCATCCTGCTGAGCTTCCTGGTGGAGTCCCTGCTGCTTTCCATCCTGGGAGGGGCACTGGGCATCGCTCTGGTCCTTCCCTTGAATGGCCTGACGACTGGCATCGGCAGCAATGTCACATTCGCCGAGGTGGCATTCTCGCTGCGTGTCACCCCTGAGATCATGGGCAAGGGGATGGTCTTCGCCCTGGCGATGGGAGCCTTCGGCGGCTTCCTGCCTGCGTTCGGCGCCGCGCGGAGACAGATTCTCAGCGCGCTCCGGCAAGTCTGAGTGAATTCCTTATGAGCGATGATCTCAAGAGTCTCCGTATAGACCGATCCTCTCAGCCGTCCTCCGGCGCCGGTCCCGTGTGGGCCTTCCGCTGGATTCTGGGCGGCATCGCGGTGATGGTGCTGCTGGGCGCCGGCGCGATCGTTTACAAGCAGTTGAACGCCGCCACCGAAGTGACGACGGTGCGCGCCCAGGCGGCTCAGACAGGAGGCGCGCCGGGGGATGCTGTGATCCTCAACGCCACAGGCTATGTTGTCGCCGCGCACAAGATTCAGGTGGCCTCGAAGGTGGTTGGCAAGGTGGCATGGATCGGAGTAGATAAGGGCGACAAGGTGCGGGAGGGCCAGGTGATCGTACGCCTGGAGGACGACGAGTATCGCGCCTACCTGCAACAGGCGCGCGGCCAGCTGGCAAATCTCCAGGCCCGCCTGGCGGAGTTGGAAAACGGTTCGAGGCCCGAAGAGATCGCCGCGGCCAAGGCCAATGTCGAGCAGGCGCAGGCCGACCTGGCCAACGCAGTGGTGCAGCTCGACCGGACGCGGCAGCTCTACTCCGGCGGGGTGGCGCCCAAGACCAACCTGGACGACGCCGAGGCCCGCCGCGATGCCGCGCAGGCCCGCGTCAACTCGCTGCAGAAGACCTACGAACTGGTGCGGATCGGCCCGCGCCGCGAAGTCATTGACGCCGTCAAAGGCCAGATCGAACAGGTGAAAGGCGTCGTCGCCTTCTCCGAAACACAATTGAACAACACCATCATCCGAGCCCCCGTCACCGGCACCATTCTGGAGCGGGTGGTGGAGCGCGGCGAGTTCGTCACCACCAGTTTCGTCGGCGAGCGTGGCGCCAAGGGCTACGTCGTCTCTCTTGCCGATCTGAACGATCTGCGGGTGGAGCTCGACATTTCACAGAACGACTTCAACAAGCTGGGACCGAAGCAGCGGGGCGTCATCACCGTGGACGCCTATCCGGGCAAGCAGTGGCAGGGCGCAATCGAGGAGATTTCTCCGGAGGCCAACCGCCAGAAGGCGACGGTCCAGGTGAAAGTGAAGGTACTGAACCCCGATGAATACCTGCGGCCGGAGATGAACGCCGCCGTGGCCTTCCTGGCCGAAGCCAGGCCCGGCGGCGGCGCGCCGGCGGCCGGCAAGCCGGTCGTGTTTATTCCCTCCTCCACCGTACGCAACGACAAGGTGCTGATCGTCGTGAACGGCAAGGTGGTGGAGCGCGCCATCCGCACCAGCGGCAATACGCCACAGGGCTTGCGGGTGGAGGACGGGCTGATCGGCGGCGAAGACCTGGTGGTCAACCCGCCGGCCGAACTCAAGGGCGGCGCAAGAGTCGTGACCAAGGACCAGGGGAGCAAGCAATGAGCGATTTGGTTATCAGCACGAGCAAGCTGACCAAGGAGTACATCCGCGACGAGTTCAAGGTTGTGGCGCTGCGGGATGCCGACCTGGAGGTGCGGCGAGGCGATTTCGTCGCGCTGATGGGCCCCTCCGGTTCGGGCAAGTCCACGCTGCTGCACCTGACCGCCGCCATGGACCGGCCCACCAGCGGCACCATCAACGTCCTGGGGTCCGACCTCAATTCGCTTAGCGACAGCGCCATTGCGCGCTGGCGCAACCGCCACGTCGGCTTCGTCTTCCAGAGTTTCAACCTGATCCCGGTGCTGACCGCGCTGGAGAACGTCGAACTGCCGCTCAAACTCACCCACCTCAAGAAGGGCGAACGGATTCAACACGCCGCCACTGCACTGAGACTGGTCGGGCTGGGCGAGCGGCTCGGCCATTTCCCGCGGCAACTTTCCGGCGGTGAAGAGCAGCGTGTCGCCATCGCCCGCGCCATCGTCACCGATCCCGATATCCTGCTCTGCGACGAACCCACCGGCAACCTCGACGCTCGATCCGCGCAGGAGGTACTGGCGCTGATCTCGACGCTGAACAAGGAGCACGGGAAGACCATTGTGATGGTGACCCACGACCCTCACGCCGCTCACCACGCCGCCCGGATTCGATACCTTGACAAGGGTGAGTTGCTGCCAGATGGTAGCAAGCCCCAGGACTGGAATTGACGTTGGCCCGACTCGCGATCCTCTATGAACACCCCGAGTGGTTCAAACCGCTGTTTGCGGAACTGAACCGCCAGGGCATCGCTTTCGAGGAGTGGAAGGCCGAGGCGCTTTGCTTCGACCTCGACCGGCGCGAGTTCCCCGACCTGGTCCTCAATCGGATGAGCGCATCGGCCGCCTTTCGCGGCCACGGCCAGGGACAGTTCGCGGTGGGCGATTTCCTGACGTTCCTTGACGGCCGCAAAGTGGCCGTGGTCAATGGCGCCCACTCTTACCAGTACGAGATCTCCAAGGTGCGCCAGCTTGAACTGTTCCGGCGCTGCGGCGCGCGCACGCCTCGTACTTTTGCCGTCAACCATCACGCGCAGTTGGCCGCGGCGGCGGACTCGCTGGCCTGCCCGGTGTTGGTCAAGCCCAACTGTGGCGGCGCTGGATCCGGCATCCGGCGATTCGATTCGGCGCGCGAACTGGCCGCCGAGGCGCCTTCACTGAATTTCGGCTGCGATCACGTGGCGCTGGTGCAGGAGTACATTCCTTCGCGAGACGGGGCCTGCTACCGCATCGAGGTTCTCTACGGCGAGATCCTCTACACGGTACGCATCCAGCGCCAGGGACAGGGCTACAACCTCTGCCCGGCTGACGTCTGCGAATCGGCTGCCAAGCCCCTGTTCACGCGCTGCGAGCCCCTGCCGGAGGCAGCCCAGACGGCCATCTCAGTCGCCCGGCTGGGCAGGATCGACGTCTGCGGTGTGGAGTACATGATCGACCACCGCAGCGGAGAGCCCGTCTTCTACGACCTGAACACGCTCTCCAACTTCGTCGCCAACGCCGAGCAGGTGGTCGGTTTCAATCCCACCCGCCGCTTCGTCGACTACCTCTCCCGTCGGCTCAGCGGGCTGGGCCGGGTCTATTGATCCGGTTTCCTAGCCACCAGCCCTACCGCCTCTCTCCCATCCAGCCGCAGCGTAGCCGGCAGGTCAGCGCGTTGGTAGAGCCATGCGCGCTCGACTGTCAGACCGGCGTCCTCCGCGGCGCTCCGCAGAATCCGGTCGTCCAGGAGATGGATGGCCCGCGGCATCTGGCTGCGCTGCCGGTGTGACGAATACTCGCTGACCTTCGCCACCCACCCGGGCCACTTCTCGCCCGCCGCGATGCGCCGTTCGAACGCCGGAATAAACGGTGCAAACGCCGCCTGGTAGGGTGTAGCCGCCTGAAGGAAGAGTTTGCCGCCCGGCCGCAGCCAGCGTGCAATGGCCCGCAGCCCTTCTTCCAGCTGCCTACCGGTAAGAAAATGGAAGACGCTCGAGGCGTGCACGGCGCCCAGTGTGCCTTGCTCGAAGTGAAGGCCCCGGGGAAAACGGCCGGTCGTGCAGGCCAGTCGCGGCCGGTCGTTATCGGGAACCCTGATCAGGATCTCTTCCAGGTGCTCACCGGCCAGGTCGTTGGCGATCACCCGCGCGCCGGCACGCAACGCAGCCAGGGTGGCCGCGCCGTAGCCAGCGCCGATGTCGAGCACCCGCTGATCCTCGCCGCGAAGGCTGGAGCGGCAGAACTC
>JACRKW010000201.1 GCA_016215215.1 Acidobacteriota bacterium | reverse complement strand
CAGGATGAACCAGCATACGGACTCCGGGCGAGTAAGAATAGGGGGATGCGCACGGTACTGGTTGGTCTCATCGGGTTGTGGCTGGCGGCGGCGGCGGAGAAGTGGACGGTGGACGATCTGATGTTGCAGGAGTCGGCGTCGTCACTGAACTGGAGCCGGGACGGGCAGACGGTGGTGTACGTGAAGTCGCGGATGGACAAGGAGAAGGGCGAGAGCATCTCGCACCTGTACCTGAAGCGGCTGGGGGAGAGCGAGGAGATCCAACTGACGCGGGGGCAGGACAGCGAGAGCGGACCGAAGTTTTCGCCGTCGGGCAAGAAGATCGCGTTCCTGACATCGAGGAAAGCCCCGGGGGCGGCGGGGGCGCCGGCTGGCGCGGCGGAAGCGCAGGGCGGCGGGGCGCAGGTGTGGCTCTTGAATACGGGCGGCGGAGAGCCGTGGGCGGCGACGAAGTTCGAGAGGGGCGTGCGGGCGTTCGAGTGGCTGGACGAGGAGACATTATTGGTGGCGGCGCCGGAGGATTCGACGCTGCACGACCAGAAGGTGAAGGAGCGCAAAGACACCTCGCAGGTGGTGGACGACGAAAAGCACGCAGCGCCGGTGCGGCTGTTCAAGTTTGAATTGAAGGGGTCAAAGGCGACGCGGCTGACGGCAAATGCGGACCGCATTACGAGCGTGGACGCGTCGCCAGACGGCAAGTGGGCGATCACGGTACACAACCGGAGCCTGGCGGAGATCTACAACCAGAAGATCAAGCCGGTGACGATGCTCACCGATCTCAGCTCAGGCAAGAGCGTGGAGCTGTTCGCCGGGCAGCGGCTTTATCCGCGGCAGTTTCACTGGGCGAGCGACTCGAAGGGCTTCTATTTCTCCGCGCCGTACACGACGCACGCCTACCTGTACAGCGCGTCGGTGAGCCTGGCGTATTGGTACGACGTGGCGCTGGGCAAGCATACGAAGGTGGACCTCCAGTGGGAGAACGGGATGGGCGGAGGGATGAGCGCGACGCCGGACGGATTCGTGGCGCTGCTGGCCAACGGGGCGCGCAACAAAGTGGCGCGGTACACGCGGGCGGGCAGCGGATGGACGCGGGAGTGGATCGAGACGGAGGGCGTGCAGAGCGTGACGGTGAGCGAGGACGGGACGCAGGCGATCTACACGCACTCGACGGCGTCGTCGCCGGCCAAGTGGATGCTGGCGAAGCTGGAGGGGGCGAAGCTCGCCGATGCGAAGACGCTGGTGGAGACCAACGCGGGCTGGAAGAAGAAGCCGATCGCGAAGACGGAGCTGGTGCGGTGGAAGGGCGCTCTGGATGAGGAAGTGGAGGGGATCCTGTATTACCCGCACAACTACGAGGCGGGCAAGAAGCACCCGCTGGTGGTGATGATCCACGGCGGTCCGTTCGGGCACGATGCGGACGTTTTCAGCGAGAGGATGGCGTATCCGCACCAGTTGTTCGCGCAGCGGGGAGCGTTCATTCTGAAGCCGAACTATCACGGCTCGTCGAATTACGGGCTGAAGTGGGGCGAGTCGATTTCGGGGGGCAAGTACAACGACCTGGAGTGGATCGACGTGGAGAAGGGCGTGGACGCGCTGATCGCCAAGGGCCTGGTGGACGCGGAGAAGCTGGGGGTGATGGGATGGTCGAACGGATCGATCATCACGATCGAGCTGACGACGAGGACGACGCGGTACAAGGCGGCGAGCGCGGGCGCGGGGGACGTGAACTGGTCCAGCGACTGGGGCAACGCGGTGTTCGGGGACAGCTTCGAGCAGTACTACCTGGGCAAGACGCCGATGGACGATCCGCAGCTCTACATCAGAAAGTCGCCGCTGTACCGCATGGACAAGGTGAAGACGCCGACGATCATCTACTTCGGCACGGAGGACAAGCAGGTGCCGACCGAGCAGGGATGGCAGCACTACCGGGCGTTGCAGCACTACGGGAAGACGGACGTGAAGTTCATCCTGTTTCCGGGCGAGGCGCACGGGCCGCGAAAGTACGTCCACCAGAGGAGGAAGGTGGACGAGGAGCTGGCATGGTTCGACAAATACCTCTTCGGGACGGCGGCGGACGTGAACGAGGCGTTGAAACCGGAGTCCGCGCTGGCGGCGATGGCGAAGGTGAGAAAGGCGGGCGAAGTACCGGAGACGGTGGAGCGGGGTGCGATTTCGATCGGGCGGTTCGAGGTGACGCGAGCGCAGTACCGGGCGTTTGACGCCGGCTACGCGGTGGCGGCGGGGACGGAGAACTACCCGGCGAGCGGGATCAGCTTCGAGCGGGCGGAGGCGTACTGCGCGTGGCTGTCGAAGAAGACGGGTAGGACGTACCGGCTGGGCACGGAGGAGGAGATGGGCTCGCTGCTGACGAAGTCGAAGGCGGAGAACACGCTGGACGCGTGGGCGGGGTATGCGGTGAGCGTGGACGACGCGTCGCGGCTCAGTTCGCTGGTGGAAGGGATGGGTCCGGGGGCGCTGCTGAAGGCGGTGGGGTCATATGCGGGGTCAGGCGACGACCCGCTGTTTGACCTGGGCGGGAACGTGGCGGAGTGGGTGCGGACGAAGGATGGCAAGGGGAAGGCGCTGGGCGGGAGCGCGGACCGGCCGGTGGACGCGAAGAGCACGGAGGCGGCGCGGGGGGACTATACGGGGTTCCGGGTGGTGCTGGAGGGGAGGTGAGGGGGGATCTGCGCTAGACCCGCTGGCGGGCGGCCCTCGGCTGAAGCCGGGGGACAAAGGAGTTGACCGCGCCATACCCGCTCCCTCGCGGCCGGGGGAGTGTGCTGAGGAGCCGCGCCGGACAGGCCAGGAGGCCTGTCCCAGCTTGCAGGCGGGCCCGCCTGAAGCCGGGGGGAAATGAAGCGCCAGGCTCTTGGGAGCTCGAAAGGATCTAGAGTGGATGTGGAGGTAAAGAGGAATGCGTTTCGTACTGACGTTGATCGGAATGCTGCTGCTGTCGGGGTGTGGTGATTTGTTGTCAGTGCATCCGCTGGCGACGGCGGAGACGGCGGTCTTCGATGCGGGGCTGATTGGGGAATGGGCGTGCTCCGACAAGGACTGCAAGGGCACGGCGTTGATCCGGGCGGCCTCGGTGGAGAAGAAGGAGTACGACATCGTGTGGATCCCCGGCGATGCCGACGATGAAACGCTACGGCTGAAGGGAAAGCTGGTGAAGGTGGGCGACAGGGTGGTGTTCGACCTGGTGACGACGCGGAAGCAGGAGCTGGCGGTGGCGGGGCATTTCTTCATGCTGGTGGAGAAGACGGGAGACGGGGTGAAGTTCTACTGGCTGGATTCGGAGTGGCTGCGGAACAGGGTGGTGTGGCAGAACGCGCTGGCGCACACGATGGTGGGGGACAAACCGGTGATCACGGCGGGGAGCGCGGAGATCAACGCATTTCTGGCGAAGTTCGGGCTGGACGGGAAGGCGGTGTCGGACAGCCTGGGATTCCGGCGGGTGAAGGGGCAGTGAGGGGGGCGCCCGCCGGAGGCAGTGCACCGGCGGGCGAAGCAAGCGGCGGAAGCCAGTTAGTTGCAGGTACTCAACTTGAAGGATGAGATAAACGTGCTCCAGTTGAAGGAGCCATCGGAGGGGATGAACTCGGTGGTGAAGACCATCTGGCAGCCGTCGACGGGATCGACGCTGATGGTGCTGTAGTCGCCCCAGCGAGAGAGGGTCCCCGTCTGCGATCCGGTGCCGGACTTGATGAGGGTTTCCGATCCGAGGATGCCGAGAGGATCGGCCGGGCCGCGGAAGGCGTAGCGGATGCTCGGCTTGACGGTGGCGCTGGATACGTTGTAACCGACGGCGATGCCGCCGGTCTTGTCCATGGCGGCGCTCCCCATCCAGCGGTATTCGGAGTTGGGCGAGAAGGTGCCCTGCTGGTAGACGACTGGGGTGGCGCTGGAGATGGTATTGCCGGCCGCATTGCGGAGTTCGTACCAGCGGATGCCGCTGGCGCTGTTGGCCGATACAGCGTGGTTGATGAGCAGCGACTCGTAACCGGCGAAGCGGCGGTAGCTGAGGCGGTAATTCAGGCGGTCCGCCAGAGAGTCGAGTGTCCTGGTGGTTCCTGGCTGCGGGATGCAGGTTCCGCCGCCGCAGGCGCGGCTGAAGGCGCTGACTCCGGCCATTGTGGTGGGTCCGGTCAGAGTGCCTGTCCCGGCCGTCCAGTTGACGGCGAACTTCCAGAAGTAGACGGAACTGGAGGAGATGCTCAGCAAGGGATTCGCGGTTCCGGCGGCGGGGAGAGTAGCGCCTTCCAGGTCGGCAGGAACGAGGCTGTGATAGGTGCTGGAGGTCTGGGCGCAGATCTGACGGGCCGAGGCGCCGATCAGCATCTTGTCGCGCTCAAGAGCGCAGACCTTGTTGCCCACGAAGGTCCGGCCCCTCCTGAACATGTTGTAGGTGATGTAGTAGGCGTCCGGCCAGACGCCCATTTTGGGGAAGTCGTTGAAGTCCGTGCCGTAGGAATAGGCATAGCGGTTGTAGGTGCCGGTGGGGTCAGGCCCGGTGGAGACGGCAACGCACTGGGTGTAGGGCGAGGCGGAAACGGCGAACTGGGTGAGTACCCAGCGGTTGGCGAGCTGGTCGTATTGAACGATGGGGTCGCCGTCGTTGTATTTCTCGCACGGACCGCCGAAGCCCTGCCACAAGACGTTTCCGTTCTTGGGGAAACCGGCGACCAGGTTGAAACCTGTGATCTGCTGGTTGGCGTCGCGTGTGAGAGTGTAGACCGAATAGCGAAGGTTCACCCACTGGACGTAGTGGTTCGGTCCGAGGTCGCCGGTCGTGTCCGGCGGCGCCACGCGGTAGTTGGGGTCCACGGGTGTCCCGTCTGTGAACGCCGCGAGGGTCACGGAGGAGGCCTTCACCGGGCCCGCGCCGGTGGCGGCGAGGGGGTCGTTGAACTGGGGATTTACGTTGCCGACGGGTTCGGGCCTGCCGGGCTCAAAGTCTCTGCCGCCGCGCGCGGGAGTCACCGGCCCCTGATCGGGCAGATCGCGCAGGGGGATCTTGGTGGTATCGAAGTGGACCGGGTGGCTGACCTCTGCCCGGTGTTCCTGGGAGACCGTTGAACCGATACCCTGCGCCAGGGTGACTGCGGGAACGGCCAGAGCAAGAGCAACGGCTAGAGCAGCGAATGTTGGACATGGCTTCATGTTTGTAAATTATGCAGACGCAAAGAGCACCTGTCAATCAAGTTTGCGCCCTATGCCGCGCGAGCCGTGTGCGGGGCAGTGATATGATCCCGGCATGGCGCAGACGAGACGGGGCTTTCTGGGGGCGGCCGGGGCGATGGCCGCCGTGGCCGGCCTAGAGCAGGTGGACTTCGGCAAGCACCGGGTGTCGCGGCTGATTGTAGGGGGAAATCCGGTGAGCGGGAACTCGCACGTCTCGGCGGCGTTGGACCGCGAGATGGCGGACTATTTTACGGCGGAGAACGTGAAGCAGTTGCTGCGGGCGTGCGAGCAGGCGGGGATTAACGTCTGGCAGTCGAGGGCGGACCGGTTCATCATCCGGATGCTGCGGGAGTACAGGAACGAGGGCGGCCGGATTCAATGGGTGGCGCAGACGGCTTCGGAGATGGCCGACATCAGGCGCAACATCCGGGAGATTGCGGGCGCTGGAGCGATCGGCGCCTACCACCATGGAACGGCGACCGACGCCATGTGGCGAAGCGGCAAGATCGACGAGGTGCTGGAGCGGGTGAAGGTGATGCGCGACCTGGGGCTGCGGGCAGGCGTGGGCACGCACATTCCCGAGGTGATTGACTACATCGAAGAGAAGGGCTGGGAGGTGGATTTCTACATGACCTGCCTGTACAACCTGAGCCGAAGCAGAGAGGAGGCTTCGAAGCTGGCAGGCAGGGTGGTGGAGGGTGAGTACTTCCACGAGCCGGACCGGGCGCAGATGCTGGAACGGGTGAAGCGAACGGCGCGGCAGTGTTTTGTGTTCAAAGTATACGGGGCAAGCCGGAGGTGCCGCGACGAGGAGGACCGCCGGGCGGCGCTGCGGCAGGTGTTTGCGTCGGCGAAGAAGAGCGACTGCGTGGTGGTGGGGATGTATCCGAAGATCAGCGAGCAGGTACTGGAGAACAGCCGCCTGGTGGCGGCGTGCGTGGGTCCGAGCTGATCACTTTGCGGCGGCGGGCTCAGGCGCGGGCTTCGGCTGGGGCCGGTCGACTTGGGAGACTTTGCCGTCGACGACGCGGACGCGGACCTCGCCGCCGTCGCTGGTGGAGTAGCGAAGAACTTCCTCTTCGGAGGTGGTAATGGCGAAAGAGGGCTTGCCTGCCTTGGCGATCAGATCGGCGCGCGGGGCGCCGGGCTCGATCCCGTCGAAAGCCGCGAGGGCCGGCTTCGGCAGGGGCTTGGCGGGCACGTAAGTACGGACGGCCGCTCCATAGGACTTTGCCGCAGGAGTTTCCTGCCTGGCGGTGGAGAGGTTTCCGTCGATGCGGCCCAGAGCTTTGGAGAGGGCAGAGGCGGTGGACTTCCCTGCCCCGGCGCCGGAGGTGGATGTCGCCGCAGCGATGGCGCCGTACTCCACCATGCCCTGAGCAAAAGCGCAGGCGGAGAAGACCGCCAGGGCACACGAAATGATGATGGGCCGCATGGGATCCCTCCTGAGTGCAGTGTAAGCCGATTGGGGGCTGATGTCAGCGGGGAAAACACTTAGGGCGGGGGACGAATCAACCGCGCAACCCCCTCCCTCACGGTCGGGGCTCTGACACGCGGGTATTCTGGATGAATGCGTTTGATGCTGCTGCTGGCGGTAATGATGGCGTTGCACGGCGAGGTGCGGCAAGGCGACGTGATCCGCGTGGCCGGACCGGGTGAGAAGGCGCGGATGAACGGGCGAACGGTGAGGCTTTTTGAACAGACGGACGGCAGCCGGCTGGGGCTGATGGCCGTGCCTGCAACGGAGAAGCCGGGTGAGTACACGCTGCAAGTGATGGATGGAGGCGGCAACGTGGTGCGCAGCGAGAGCGTGGTGGTGAAGGACGCACGCTTCAGAAAGCAAAACGTCGTCATCGGCAAGGAGACAGCGGCACTGGCGCCGTCGGAGGAGGAGACCCGATTGGTGCGCGCTTTCCTGGCGGCTGAGACCGAGAGGCGTTACTGGGCCGAGCCGCTGAAGTTGCCGCTTCCGGGATGCATGATCTCGCCGTACGGTGTAGAGCGGCTCCACAACGGCAAGCCGACGGGGAACGTCCATGGCGGGTGGGACCAGCGAGGGGCCAAGGGGACGGCGGTACGGGCGGTGGCCGCCGGGGTAGTGCGGATCGCGAAGATGTTCGAGCTGCGGGGCGGGACGGTGGGGATCGATCACGGGCAGGGGCTGGAGACGATGTACCTGCACATGTCGGGGTTCGCGGTGGCGGAGGGGGCAGAGGTGAAACAGGGGGACGTGGTGGGGTACGTGGGATCGACGGGCCGTTCTACCGGGCCGCACCTGCACTGGTCGGTGTTCGCCAACGGTGTAGCTGTGAACCCGGCGCAGTGGGTGAGGGTCGGGGCGTGCGCGGCTGCGCCCGCGGGAGGGAAAAAGAAGAAGTAAGCTCAGTGGCCCATGAGGGTCATGCGCTGGAGGATGATGGCGGAGTAGCGGTCCATGCGGGCGGGGGAGCGGCGGCGGGGGCTGGGCAGGACGGCTGCGAGGCGGGCGGACTGGTCGCGCGAGAGACGGGCGGCGGAGGTGCGGTAGTGGAAGCGGGCGGCGGCCTCGGCGCCGAAGACGCCGGGGGCCCATTCTATGTTGTTGAGATAGAGCTCCAGGATGCGGCGCTTGCCGAGGATCAGCTCAGCCAGGGGGACGATAGCGGCCTCCAGCCCTTTCCGGAAGAAACCGCCACGGGTGGTAAGAAAGAGGTTTTTGACGAGTTGCTGGGAGATGGTGGAGGCACCGCGGACGCGGGCGCGGTCCTGGTCATCATCGAAGGCTTCGTCGATGGCGTGCTGGATCTCGGTCCAATCGAAGCCGTGGTGCTCAAAGAAGCGCCCGTCCTCGGCGGCGATGACGGCCCACTGAAGGTTGGGCGAGATCTGAGAGAGTGGCACTTGGCTGTGTTGTTTCTTGTACTTGCCGGGCTTGAACCATGATTCCACACGCCGCTGGGTCTGTACGGCGGTGGTGGGAGGATTGATGACTTTGAGGGCCAGCAGGGCCAGGACGACAACGCCGGAGAGGAAAGCGAGGGCGATCAGCGACAGGCGGAGGAGGCGTCGGAGGATGACAGACTTGCTGGCCAAGCTCCAGGGTACGCCAGAATGGGCCGGATGGGGGGTGGGTGAAATGAATCAGTATTCTGGCATTGTGATTGCTTGGTATAGCTAGTTATGGCAGTCCAGCCGCTCAGTTACAAACCGAACCCGAAGGCGCCCAGGCAGATCTTACCTGTTTTGAATGCTGAGGTTAGAGCCGTTACATCGCAGGAGGTGGCGCTGGGATTCACTCCCGAGCAGGTGCGTGTAGAGGCGCAACGGTGCCTGCAGTGCGCCAAACCAACCTGCATCGACGCCTGCCCGATCCATATAGACATTAAGAGGTTCATCGCGCGGCTGGCCGAGGGCGAGTACCAGGCGGCGCACGACGTGATCAGCGAGCAGAGCCCGTTTCCGGGTGTGTGCGGGCGGGTTTGCCAGCACGAGCTGTTCTGCGAAGACGCCTGTATCGTGGCCAAGAAGTGGGAGCCGGTGGCGATTGGGAGCCTGGAGCGGTTTGCGGCCGACCATGCGCGCCTGAGGATGCAGGAGCTGGCGCACAGCTATCCGAAGCCGACCGGCAAGAAAGTGGCATTGGTGGGCAGCGGGCCGGCGTCGTTGATCGCGGCCTACGATCTGGTGCGGAACAACTACCGGGTGACGATATTCGAGGCGCTGCACAAACTCGGCGGTGTGCTGGCCTACGGGATTCCGAACTTCCGCCTGCCGCGGGAGATCCTGCACGAGGAGATCGCCCGGCTGCAGAACATGGGAGTGGAGTTCGAGGCGGATTTCATCGTCGGCAAGACGGCGACGCTGGATGAATTGTTCGAGGAAGGCTTCGAGGCGGTATTCATCGGCACGGGCGCGGGATTGCCGTACATGATGGGGATCCCGGGCGAGAACCTGGTGGGCGTGTACACGGCCAACGAGTTTCTGACGCGGATCAACCTGATGGAGGCTTTCAAGTTCCCGGACGCGCCGACGCCGGTGCGGGTGGGCGCGCACACAATCATTGTGGGCGGCGGCAATTCAGCAATGGATGCGGCGCGATGGGCCAAGCGAATGGGCAGCGACGTGACGGTACTGTACCGGCGCGGCCGGGCGGAGTTGAAGGCGCGCCTGGAAGAGATCGAGCACGCCGAGGAAGAGGGCGTGAGGTTCGAGTTCCTGGCGGCTCCGGTGGCTCTGTTTGGCGACGAGAACGGGTATGTGAAAGAAGTGGAGTGCATCCGGATGGAGTTGGGCGAGCCGGATGAGAGCGGAAGGCGGTCGCCGGTGCCGATCGTGGGGAGCGAGCACAGGATTCCGGTAGACACGGTGGTGGCGGCGATCGGCCAGGCGCCGAATCCGACGCTGCAGAAGGCGACGCCGACCCTGATCACCAAGCGGGGCAAGATCGTGGTGGACACCAAAGGCGAAACGTCGATGCCGCACGTGTTTGCGGGCGGCGACGTGGTGCGCGGCGGATCGACCGTGATCCTGGCGATGAAGGACGGCCGTTTGGCGGCGCAGGCGATCCATGAAGCACTGAGCGGCGTGGCGGCCGAGGTGGAGGTGGCGCAGTGAACCGGATACTGGCAAAGAGGCAACTGGCTCCCGAGGTGACGTTGCTGGAGGTGGAGGCGCCGCGCATCCAGAAGCGGTGGAAGCCGGGGATGTTCATTATCATCCGGCCGCTGGCTGAGAGCGAGAGGATCCCGCTGACGATTGTAGATTCCAGCGCCGAGCGGCAATCGATCACGATGGTGATTCAGGCAATCGGAAAGACGACGAAGGAGGCCGTGGCGCTGGAGCCGGGTGACGCTCTGTGCGACCTGGTGGGGCCGCTGGGAGAGGCGGCGACGATGACCACCGGACAGAGGGTGGTATGCATGGCGGGCGGCGTGGGCGTAGCTGAACTCCTGCCGGTAGCCAAGGCGTTTCACGACGCGGGCAACCACGTGACGGCGCTGTGCGGAGCTCGATCGGACAGTTACCGCATTCTGGACGAGGAGCTGAAGGCGGCGGTGGATGAATTGCAGTGGGCCACCGACGACGGGACGTTCGGTTTCCATGGCAACGTGGTGCAGTTGCTGAAGAGCCTGGCGGGGCCGGGGACGTTCACCGAGGGGCACGTGATCGGACCGATTCCGATGATGAAGGCGGCTGCGGAAGCCACGCGGGATTGGGGGCTGAAGTTACACGCAAGCCTGAACCCGGTGATGATCGACGGGACGGGGATGTGCGGTGGGTGCCGTGTGACGGTTGGCAACGAGGTGAAGTTCGCCTGCGTGGACGGGCCTGAGTTTGACGCGCACCTGGTGGACTTCGATGAGTTGACGCGGCGGAACCGGGCCTACCGGGAGATGGAGCAGGAATCGTTGCGGCACGTGTGCCGGGTGGGGCTGGACGTGCGGTAGGGTGCGGGTGGGGGGCATTTTCGACGGACCCAAGCAGTGGCGGATGCCT
This sequence comes from Acidobacteriota bacterium, assembly GCA_016215215.1. Classification (GTDB taxonomy): domain Bacteria; phylum Acidobacteriota; class Terriglobia; order Bryobacterales; family Bryobacteraceae; genus Paludibaculum. The sequence continues at coordinate 26,733 of JACRKW010000201.1, read as the reverse complement.
CTGTAGATTGTTGGAGTTGGGGCGATTCACCCAACGGTGGTGGGTTTCACCCACCGGGGGCGGCAATCTGTACTGTTGAGTTCTTCATCACTTTCGCGATAGCGTTGATTCAATAGGGCTTGACTGATTAAAGGATAATCAGGTATGTTTGGCCTGGATCCTGCAGTGCAGATCCCGAGTTGTGTGAGACGCGGCGCAAGCTGCGGGATTAATAAGATACGTAAGAAAGAGGAGAGCCACATGCGAATGCATTCACGCTCTGGCGGCTGGATGAAGTGGGCGCTCGTGGTGATGGTGCTGGTGGCATCGACAGCACTGGTCAGTTCGACGCAATCCCCCTTCACCCCGCAAGACAAGGCGTACTACGCGGACGAGGCGACGGCCAACTTCGTGCGTCCCGGATTGGTGTTCAAGATAGTCAGCCACGAGATCGGGACTGACGGCACGGTGAAGGTCCGGTTCAAGATGACGGACCCGAAAGGCGTGCCGCTGGAACGCGAAGGAATTAACACGCCGGGAACGGTGAGCACAAGTTTCGTGCTTTCGATGATTCCAAACGAGTCGAAGTGGCAGCAGCCCTACACGACGCGTCTGAAGACGAGCACGTATGCGCCGACGGCGGGAAAACAGGCGCGGCAGGCGTCATCCGACACGGGTGGAACATACGCGAAGGTGGCCGACGGTGAGTATGTGTACACTTCCGGGCTCAAGCTGCCGACAGGGTATGCCAAGACCGCGACACACACGATCATGGTGTACGGCAGCCGGAACCTGAGCGAGTTCGGCATGAGCACGAACTACGCGACCGACATTTACAACTTTGTGCCGGACGGCACGCCGGTGAAGAAGGTACGCGAGGTCTTCAAGAGCGCGTCGTGCAACAAGTGCCATGACAATCTTCGCTTCCATGGCGGCTCGCGCGTAGGCGTGGAATCCTGCGTGATCTGCCACGTGCCGCAGTACACCACCGGCGGCCAGATCGTCTCGAACCTGAATCCGGAAACGGACAACACGATCGACATGACGGTGATGATCCACAAGATCCACATGGGATCGCAGCTGCCGAGCGTAACCGGTGGGAAGCCGTACCAGATCATCGGCTTCGGCAACGCGATCAGTGATTTCTCCTACGTCAACATGCCGTCGGGGACGAACAACTGCCAGTGGTGCCACGAGAAGGGCAACGAGCAGGCGGCGCAGAAGGACAACTGGCTGACCGAGCCGTCGCGCGCGGCTTGCGGCGCCTGCCACGACAAGGTGAACTTCCAGACCGGACAGGGTCACGTGAATCTGCCGCAGCCGAGCGACAACCAGTGCGCGAGCTGCCATATCCCTCAGGGTGAAATCGACTTTGACGCTTCGATCAAGGGCGCTCACGTGGTGGAGCAGGAATCAGCCCTGGTGCGCGGCGTGATCGCCAAGTTCGTCAACATCGAGAACACCAAGCCGGGCCAGAAGCCGACGATCACATTCTCGCTGACGGACAAGTCGGGCAAGGCCATGGACATCAACGAACTGATCCCGGGCGCGGGCCGCGGGCGCATCGGCTTCACGCTGGCGGCGCTGACGGGCGGCGACTACGGCAAGGGCATTTCCACGGCAACCACGGCCGGCTACGTGCAGGACGCCCCGACGGCGACCACCGGGTTTACCGGCACGCCGGGCCTGTACAAGTACACCATCGCAACAGCCATCCCGGCGGATGCCAAGGGCACCTGGGTCATGCAGATTGAAGGCCGTTCGGACGAGAAGGTTCTCGCCGGGACGCTGAAGGAACGCATCGTCGAGGTAAATCTGCCGAACCAGGTACGGTACTTCTCGGTTGACGGCAGCACGGTGGCGCCGCGACGGACCGTGGCGAACACGACTACCTGCAACAACTGCCACGCCAACCTGGCGCTCCACGGCTTCAACCGGAACGTCGTGGAGAGCTGTGTGATCTGCCACAATCCGGCCATGACCGACGCGGCACGCCGGCCGGCGGACAAGATGCCGGCCGAGTCGATCAGCATGGCGTCGATGGTGCACCGCATCCACACCGGCGAGGAGCAGCCCAACGGCTACATCCTCTACGGACGTGGCGGGGCAGCGGATTTCAGCAAGGCTGTTTTCCCGCCTCCTGCGATTACGGCAAAGTGCACGATGTGCCACGTGGCCGGGACCGAGGCGGTGCCTGCCAAGGGGACGGCGAGCGTGACCGATCCTCGTGGCTGGCTCACGCCCGCAGGGCCGACCACGGCTGCATGTCTAGCGTGTCACGCCAGCAAGGAAGCTGCGTCGCACGCGCTGGCGAACACGACGACGCTGGGCGAGAGCTGCGCGGCCTGTCACGGGCCAAACGCCGAGTTCTCGGTGGCCAGAGTGCACGCACAGTAGTTAGCGGCTAAAATACGGGCAGGTCCTCAATTGAGGACCTGCCCTTTCTCATAGTTGGGAGTATTCATGCGATTCCGGTTACCGCTGTTGACAACCGCCTTGCTGGCGGTGGCGTTAACTGCGGCGCCCCGCCAGGACCAGAAGGCGGCGCCGCAGAAACCAGACGACAAGGCCGCGGCCAAGCAGGACGCCAAGGCGGTCAAGAAGGAGTTCGCCGGGTCGGAGACCTGCGCGGCCTGTCACGAGGACATCAGCACCGGTTTCAAGAAGAACCCGCATTCGGCGCTGGAGACGAACAAGAAGCGCGGGTTTGACGGCAAGGCCTGCGAGGGGTGCCATGGGCCCGGATCGGTGCACGCTGAGACCAATTCGGCCGAAGACATCCGCAGCCCGAAGAGGATGCGGGCGGCTGAGATCGACACGATGTGCCTGAGCTGCCACAAGAACCAGCCGACGCATGTGGGCCGGTTGCAGAGCAGCCACGCCAGAAACGCGGTGCCCTGCACGTCGTGCCACAACATGCACAGGGAAGGCGAGGAGTCGAGCGAGTTCCAACTGAAGCGGACTGCCGGAGTAAACAAGGCATGCGCCAGCTGCCACCCGGACGTCTGGGCGGCGTTCCAGAAGCCGAACCGGCACAAGCTGCCGGAGGGCGCGATGAGCTGCACGAGCTGCCACAATCCTCACGCGAGTTTCATGAACAGGAACCTGCGCCTGTCGGGCGGCAACGAGCCGGGCTGTTTCGCCTGCCACGGCGAGAAGCGCGGTCCATTCGTGTTCGAACACGCTCCTTCGAGGAACGAGTCCTGTGCGACATGCCACGAACCGCACGGCTCGACCAATCCGCGGATGCTGAAGCGGGCTGAGATCGCTCCGTTATGTCTGGAGTGCCACTCCAACATTCAGGCCGCGCCGCCGGCCACGACGGTGGGCGGCATCCCGCCGGCGATTCACGATCTGCGCAGTCCGCGGTACCGGAATTGCACGATCTGCCACCAGAAGATTCACGGATCGAATGCGAATGGGGCGTTGCTGAGATGAGATCCTACCTGGCCCTGCTGCTCCCGCTCACGCTTCTGTCGGGAGAGCCAGCCATCAAGAAGGAAGCGAACAGTCCGGCTACGGCCGGGCACACGAAGGCCAGCGGCTCCAAGGCGCGCAAGGCGCGGGTGAAGAAGGTGAGCATGACCTCGCCTGCCCCGGGCCTGGCTGTGCCGGAACAGGCGCCGGAGAAGCAAGCGCCGGAGAAGAAAGACGAGAAGGCGGCAGCTCCCGCGCCGAAGACGGAGAAGGCCTTCACGGGCTACATCGACGCCGGCGCGCGCTGGGTGGGCCGGGCAGGCGACTTTAACACATACCGCAGCATGGTGAACCTCTCGCAGGGGTTGCGGCTGGTGGGATTGGACGTGGGTTACGAACCGGCGGGCAACAAGCTGGTGGACTCACTCCGCCTGCAGGCGGCCAACTGGGGCGGCGACCCGTACAACACAGCGCGCCTGGATATCCTGAAGCGGGGCAAGTACCGCTACAACGGGAACTACTCCAACATCGCCTATTACAACCACCTGCCCTCCTTCGCCGACCCGTCCCGGGCCACTGGGAGTTTTCTGAACCAGCGGGCCTACGATACAGCGATCAGCAACTTCGATAACGAACTGCAACTCATGCCGGGAGCGAGGTTTGTGCCCTACTTCGGTTTCTCCAGGAACTCGAGTCTCGGCAGCGGCATCACGCCGCTGGTGCAGAACGGCAACGAGTATCCTTTGCGGAACGTTGTGGATTGGGGCCAGAAGGAGGTTCGCGGCGGCGTGAGATTCGAGATGCGCCGCTGGCACGCCACCTTGGAAGAGGGCGGCACGTGGTTTGACGACAACCAGTCCGTCTATTCCACGCAAGCCCTGACCGGCAACCGGACGTCTCCCTATTTCGGCCAGCAACTTACGCTAGCCAGCGGCGGGCAGTCGTACCGGATCCGCGGAACAGGCGCCTACACAAAGGGCCTGATCACGGCCAATCCGGCCAACTGGCTGGACCTGTCCGGCGCATTCGTGCGCAGCCAGCCGCAGACTTTCGGCGAGCTCAATCAAACACAGACGGGCAACTTCGCCGAGGCGGGGAGCATCCTGCTCTACGCCAGGGCGGTGGATTATGTCTATGGCAACGCGCGCGGGCCACGCACCTCCGGCACCGCCGCGGCTGAAATCCGGGCGGGCTCGCGGCTCCGCATCCGGCAGGTGTGGGAGACGGACCGCTTCGTGATCAACAGCACGGCTACTGAGCGTTCGATGATGTATCCGTCACTGACCGCGGTGCCGGTTCTGACCATCACGCCGGACGGCGAGCGGTTGGAATCGACGCGCAGCCGGGAGCAGTTGGAAGCGCTGTTCGACCTGTCGAAGAACTTCATGCTGCGCGGCGGCTACCGCTGGGAGTGGGGCTCGTCACTGATGAAGTCGGACCCCTTCGTCCCTGGGCCCGAATACGAACGCGGAGAGCTGAAGCGCGGCGTGCTGCTGGCCGGGTTCATGGCCAGACCGTTCAGCCGGCTGACGGTGAACGGCGATTTCGAGGTTGGCGACGGCGAGAAGACCTACTACCGGATCGGATTGATGGACACCACCAAGTACCGGCTTCAGGGCCGGGTGACGTTGCCGGCGAGCATGTTCTTCAACATGATCTACACGCGCTTCGAGAACCAGAATCCGAACAAGGGGATCAACTATGACTACCGGTCGCAGGCGACCTCGGCGCAGTTGCAGTGGATGCCCAAGGGCGGCAAGCGCCTGAGCATCCTGGCGGACTACTCGCGGTCGACTATCAGAAGCGACATCAGCTACCTGTACCCGCTGGGGCTGTTCAACGTGCGCTCCTTGTACGCCGACAACGCGAACACGGGGATGCTGCTGGCCGACGTGCGGCTGCCTGTGGCCAAGAGCCATGAGGTGAAGCTGACGTTCGGCGGATCGTTGGTGACCACGGCCGGTTCGCGGCCGTCGCGTTACTACCAGCCGCAGGGCCGGATCCAACTTCCGGTGACGCCGAAGCTGGAGTTCTTCTCCGAGTGGCGCTACTACGGGCTGTCGCAGCCGTACTTCTACACTTACGAAGGATTCCGGTCACACATGTACATGGGCGGGCTCCGGTTCCTGCTTTAATGGATCACAGGGGAGGGGCCGCCGCCCTTCCCCGTTGACAGTTAGGGGAGGTTCCCGACAATGAAGAAGCTCTATGCGCTATTGGCCGTCGTATCGACGGCTGTTCAGGGTGCAGTGCTGGTGGGTGACTCCGCGCGCGGCGCGGAGGTATTCAAGAGCCAGAATTGCGTCACGTGCCACAGCGTGAACGGAGAGGGCGGCAAGGCTGGTCCGGATCTTGGGAAGCGGGCGAGCCGCGGCTACACGCCGTCGGAGCTCACCTCGCTGATGTGGAATCACGCACCGGCGATGTGGAGCGCGATGGAAAAGGCGAACGTCGCCAAGCCGAAGTTGAGCAGCGAGCAGGCGGCGGACCTGTTTGCTTACTTCTACGCGGCGCGCTACTTCGAACGCAAGGGTGACGCGGGCAGAGGCCGCGAGGCATTTGCCAAGGGCGGATGTTCGGAGTGCCACTCCATCAGCGGCGGAGCCAGTTCCGCAGGACCGGCGGTGGCGAAGTGGGAGTCGGTGGCCGATCCGATCGAGCTTTCGCGGCAGATGTGGAACCACTCGGGCAAGATGCGGGAGGCGATGAAGGCCAAGGGGATGAGGCAGCCGCAACTGACGGCCGCCGAGATGAACGACATTACGGTGTACCTGCAGAACCTGCCGGCCACGCGCGGCATGAAGCCCCAGTTCCAGCCCGCAGCTCCTGACACCGGTGAAATGCTGTTCGAGCTGAAGGGGTGCAGGAGTTGCCACCGCGATGCGAACGCGCTGGTCAAGGGCCCGCAGTTCCGCGGAGCCAGTGACTTTGCAGCGGGCATGTGGAACCACTCAGCCAAGATGCAGCAGCGGGCGGAGATCCGGCCGGAAGAGATGAAGCGCCTGGTGGGCTATCTCTGGGCACTGCAGTTCGCCAATGAAGGGGCGAACGCGGCTCGCGGCGCCAAGGTGTTCGAGGCCAAGGGCTGCGGCAACTGCCACGGCAAAGGCATTGCGCCGGTGCTGGCTCTGGGCGAAAAGGCGACATCGTACGAGATGATCGCCGTATTGTGGGGCCACGGGCCTGCCATGCAGAAGGAGATGAAGGCGAAGGGCATAGCCTGGCCGCGGTTCGAAACCGCTGAGATGGCGGACCTGCTGGCGCACCTCAAGGGACGGTAGCGGAGGGACTATCGCTTGCGTTCGAGGGCTGCCTGCCAGGCAGCCTTCAGCCTTTGCTCCAACTCGGGCGGGATGGGCGGGCAGTCTTCCGCGCTGTGGAATCCCTTGGAGACCTCCACGCAGCGCTTGAGGCTGCGGATGAACTCGACGCAGGGCGGGCAGTCGGCGACATGGGACTCGATGCCGGCGCAGTCGGCGACGGGCAATTCTCCGTCGATGTACTCGGCGAGGCGCGCAAAGACTTCCAGGCACGCCGGAGATAGGCGGTCAGCCGCTTGCGGAGCGCAAGCCGGCCGCGGTGCAACCGTTGCTTCACCGCGTCTTCGCTGAGGTCCAGCACCTCGGCGGCTTCGGCGGTGGACAGTCCTTCCACATCGCGGAGCAGGACGACCGAGCGGTAGATGTCCGGCAGTTCACGGAGCGCCTGCTCCAACTCGCCGCTCAGTTCCGACCGCAGTACCTGCTCGTCGGGCAACTCTCCGGAATCGGGCACCTGGATGGTCCGCGTGCCCTCGCCTTCAGTTCCCGGAAGCAATTCGTCCAGGGAGAGTTCGCGGTCCGGAGCGAAGACGCTCTTGCGCCGCTTCATCAGGCAATAGTTCTTGGCAATGCGGAACACCCAGGACTTGACCTTCTCGGGGTCCTGCAACTGATCAAAGCTTTCAAAGATCTTGAGGAGCGTATCCTGAGAGACCTCCTCGGCATCCTCCCGCTGGCCGCACATCAGCCATGTGTATTGGAAGATGCGGTGTTGAAACGACTCGACGAACGGCGTGAAAGCAGAGGCATCTCCCGCCAGGAGGCGCCTTGCCCATTCCACCTCGGGCGCGGGAGTTGACGGCGTCTGCACAACATCATGTTACCTGCTCCAGCGCGGCGGTGGCCGGCGCCTCCACGGCGACAGAGATGGAGGGCGGAATCAGCATGGTGTTCTTGACCAGGCATTTCTCAGCCGATCGGCGAATGCCTTCGACGTCCCTATCTTGGGTGATACCGGGCGCTTGAACGGTGATCACGAAATGGTCGAGTCGGGCAGGTTGCAGGGCCTTCTCAGCCACCACCTTGACGCGCAGCCCCGCGCTTGGTAAATTTCTGGCGCGCAGGTACTGAACGGCGTAGAAACCAGCGCAAGTCGCCAGCGAAGCCAGGAGAAACTCCGGCGGCGTCATGCCTTCATCGGCTCCACCGGCCTCGAGAGGCTGATCGCAGACGATCTTGTGCCCACGGGCTTCGGCTTCAAACTGTACATCTCCGAGGTAGCTGACGTTGACTTCCATATTGATCTATCCGTTTTGTCAGATGCGATTGCGGAGGAAAGGTGACGTGTCACCTCGAGCCGCCGGCCGCATCCTGTGGAACGTGCGAAAACGAATCCAGATAGTCAGTTTGTGCCTGGCGGCCGCGACCGCCAGCGCACAGGATCCGCTATCTCTGAAGGACGCGGTGAAGCAGGCGCTTCGCGCACACCCGTCCATGGAGGTGGCCACGGCGAAGATCCAGGCGGCGGGGAGCCGCATTGGGCAGGCACGGTCCGGCTACCTGCCTCGCGTCCAGTACAGCGAGACGTTTCAGAGCGGAAACAACCCGGTCTACGTCTTCGGATCGCTGCTGACGCAGAGGCAGTTTGCGGCCGGGAACTTCGCCCTGAACAAACTGAACAGGCCCGACGTGTTGAACAACTTCCAATCGACGGTGTCGGCCGAGCAACTGATCTACGATTTCGGCGGCATGAAGAACAACGTGAAGGCGGCCGAACTCGGCAAGCAAATGACGGAGCAGGAGAGGAAGGCGCTGGAGCTGGTGCTGATCGCCGGCGTGGCCCGCGCCTACCACGGCGTGACGCTGTCGGACCAGGCGCTGGAGGTGGCCCGCGAGGCGCTGAAGACAGCCGAGGCGGACCAGAAGCGGGCCGAGACGGTGCGCGACGCGGGCATGGCGACCGAGTCCGACGTCCTTTCGGTGAAGGTCCACGTGGCCGCGATGAGAGAGCAGGTGATCCGCAGGGCGGCTGACGCGAAGGTGGCGCGGGCGGCGTTCAACGAAGCGTTGGGCCTGCCGCTGGACACGGCGTTCACTCTGACCACTGCGCTTGCGCCGGCAGCGGGAGCGCAAGGCGAGGCAGGCAAGTCGAGGCCCGAACTGGAGCAACTCAGGCTGGCGCGGCAGGCCGCGGAGGCTCAGGCGGCTGCGGCGAGGTCCGCCTACCTGCCGCAGGTCTTCATGAAGGGCACGCTTGAGGCCGACCGGCAGGAATTCGTCCGCAAGGGCGGAGCGAACTGGATGTTCGTCGCGGGAATGAAGTGGAACCTCTTCGACGGCCACCGGACGCGAGAGAGCGTAGCGGAGGCGAGGGCGATGGCGGCAGCGGCGCAGGCATCAGAGAGGCAGTTTGCGAGCGCGGTGAATCTTGAAGTGCGGAAGGCGAAATCGTATTTCGACGCCGCCAGCGAGCGAATCGCCGTGACCGAGGCCACGGTGGCGCAAGCGGACGAGAGCCTGCGAATTCTGCGCAACCGGTATTCCAACGGCCTGGCGACTATCACCGACCTGTTGCGGGCTCAGACGGCGCTGCTGGACGCCCGGACGCGCCGCCTGGCGGCGATACACGATCAACGGCTGGCGGCTCTGGAAGTGGAGAGAGCGGCAGGGATTTTGAATGGAGACTCCAATGTTCTGGAATAAATGGACGGTGGGCGCGGCTGTTGCCGCAATGGCTTTGGCGACGGCCGCCTGCGGCGGTGAGAGGGCCGCCCGTACGAGCAAGGCCGGCGAAGCGGCGGCGGTGCCGGTGCAGGTGGCGAAGGTCACCGAGGAGAGCATTCCGGATGAGTATGAGGCCTCTGGCACTGTGCGGGCCAGAACCACGTCTGTACTTTCGGCGCGCGTGATGGGCTACATCCGGGAGGTCCGCGTACAGGCCGGCGACGCCGTGAGGGCAGGCCAGGTGGTGGCCGTGCTGGAGGCGAAAGAAGTGGAGTCTGCGGTGCGGCAGGCCGAAGCTTCGCGCGCCGAAGCACGCAGCGCAACACCGGAGGTGAACAACGCAATCGTCGCGGCGAGGGCGCAGTTGGACCTGGCCAATTCAACGCACAAGCGCATGCAGTCGCTGTTCGACCAGAAGTCGATTACCCCCCAGGAGATGGACGAAGCCACGGCGCGGCAAAGGATGGCCCAGGCGAACTTCGAGATGGCACGGGCGAAGATGTCGCAACTGGAACAAAAGATCCGGCAGGCTGACGAAGCGGTGGCGCAGGCCGAGCTGATGAAGGGCTACACGCAGTTGGCTGCCCCATTCGCGGGCATGGTGATTGAGCGCAAAGCCGAACCGGGGATGCTAGCCTCACCCGGCATGCCGATTCTGGTGGTTGAGCAGGCCGGCAACTACCGGCTGGAGGCGGCAGTGGAGGAAAGCAGACTGAGCAGTATCAGGCCGGGGATGGCGGTGCGGGTGGAAGTGGAATCTCTGGGCAAAAGTGTTGATGCGCGCGTGGAAGAGATCGTACCCGCATTGGACGCTGGCTCCAGGACGTTCACAGTGAAGATCGGCCTGCCGGGCGGCATGCTGCGCAGCGGTATGTTCGGCCGGGCGCGATTCGCTGGCGGGCACAGCCAGGCGCTCACCATCCCCCTGGCTGCGCTGGTGGAAATGGGCCAGGTGCGGAAAGTCTACGTGGTGCAGGGTGGCGTGGCGCGGGGCCGCCTGGTGACGACGGGCACAGTACACGGGGGCAGGATTGCCGTGTTGAGTGGGCTGAGCGCCGGAGAGGCAGTGGCCGCGCCGGCGCCCGTGGGCCTGGTGGACGGCGGGAAGGTAGAGGTGCGGCAGTGAAGGAACAGTCCTCTTTCGGCCTGGCGGGGCGCATGGCGCACGCTTGGATCCACTCCAAGCTCACGCCACTGGTGATTTTCGGCTCGCTGCTGGTCGGTGCGTTTTCCGTCTTCATGCTGCCGCGCGAAGAGGAACCGCAGATCATCGTCCCCATGATCGACGTGATGGTGGCCATGCCGGGGGCCAGCGCGCGTGAGGTGGAGCAGCGGGTCACCACGCCGATGGAAAAGTTCCTGTGGGAGATTCCAGGCGTCGAATACGTCTACTCGACCTCTTCGCCGGGGGGGGCGATCGCGATTGTGCGCTTCAAGGTCGGCGAGGACGAAGAGAAGAGCATCGTCAAGCTGAACCAGAAGATGCACGCCAACTTCGACAAGATCCCGCCCGGGGCCAGCCAGCCGCTGGTGAAGCCCAGGTCCATCGACGACGTGCCGATTCTGGCGCTGACGCTGCATTCGAAGCGCTACAACGACTTTGAGCTGCGGCGAGTGGCGGCTCAGGTGCATGACGCCATCAAGCAGGTGGCCGACGTGAGCGAGGTGACGCTGCTGGGCGGCCAGCGGCGCGAATTGAAGGTGACGCTGGACGCGGCGCGACTTGGCGGCTACAACCTGAGCCCGCTGCAGGTGGCCGGCGCGCTGGGCATGTCGAACCAGGTTCTCCCGGCAGGCAAGGCAAGCGCGAAGAACCGGGAGACGGTGCTCGAGGCAGGCGGCTGGATCAAGAACGCCGCCGACGCGGGCGGTCTGGTGGTGGCGGTGTCCGCCGGGCGCCCCGTCTTTCTGCGCGACGTGGCGCGAGTGGAGGACACCGGCGAAGAGCCCGTGCAATACGTGCAGTACGCCGAGCGCGGCCAATTCGAGCCGGCGGTGACCATCTCAGTGGCCAAGCGCAAGGGCACCAACGCGATCACGGTGGCCGACAAGGCGCTGGAGAAGGTGGAGGGATTGAAGGGGTCGTTGATCCCACGCGACGTGGAGGTAACGATCACGCGTCACTACGGCGAGACTGCGGCCGAGAAGTCGAACGAACTGCTGTTTCATATGGGCATCGCCGTGGTCTCGGTCAGCCTGCTGATCGCGCTGGTGCTGGGCTTCCGCGAGTCGTTGATCGTGTTCACGGCAATCCCGGTGACGCTGGCGCTGACCCTGACCGTGTTCTACCTGTACGGCTATACCCTGAACCGGATCACGCTGTTCGCCCTGATCTTTTCCATCGGCATTTTGGTGGATGACGCCATTGTGGTGGTGGAGAACATTGTCAGGCACACACGGCTGCCGCAGAACGCGGGCCGGCCCCTGGCGGAGGTGGCGGTGGAGGCGGTGGATGAGGTCGGTAATCCGACGATTCTGGCCACGCTGACAGTGATCGCCGCCATCCTGCCGATGGCCTTCGTAGGCGGCTTGATGGGACCGTACATGCGGCCGATTCCGATCGGCTCGACCGCGGCGATGGTCTTCTCGCTCATCGTGGCGTTCCTGGTAACGCCATGGGCCGCGGTGCGCATCCTCAAGCAGGACACGGGCCACGGGCATGAGCATGGCGAGGATCGCGTGACGATGGCCTACCGGAGGGTGATGGACAAGCTGCTGCACGTGCCTCTGTACCGTTACGGCTTCCTGCTCATGGTGACCGGCCTGCTGCTGGGCTCCATGGCGCTGGTCTACGTGGAGTTCGTCAAGGTGAAGATGCTGCCCTTCGACAACAAGAGCGAGTTTCAGGTGATTGTGGACATGCCCGAGGGGACCACACTCGAGGAGACGGCCCGGGTGGCGCGCCAACTGGCCGAAGCCACGTTCGCTCAGCCCGAGGTGGTGAACGTACAGACCTACACGGGCACGGCATCGCCATACAATTTCAACGGCCTGGTGCGCCATTACTTCCTGCGTCGCGGTTCGCACATGGCCGACATTCAGGTGAACCTGCTGGGCAAGGGCGAGCGCAGCCTGAAGAGTCACGACATCGCCAAAAAGGTGCGCGAGAATCTGGCGCCGATCGCCAAGGCCTTTGGCGCGCGCATCAAGGTGGCCGAGGTGCCGCCCGGCCCGCCGGTGCTGCAGACGCTGGTTGCCGAAGTCTACGGCCCTTCAGCAGAGGGGCGCGACCGGCTTGCCGGGCAGATCCTGGGAGTGTTCGACAGGACCAATGGTGTCGTCGACGCCGACTGGTATGTGGAAGACGCCCAACCGAAGCAGATGTGGCGTGTCGACCGCGAGAAAGCGGCACTGAACGGCGTCTCGACCGAAGACGTGGCCAAGGCGCTGACTCTGGCCTCCGCCGGCATGGGTGCCGGGTTGCTTCACGATGAATCAGCCAAAGAAGACGTGCCGATCACGGTGCGGCTGGATCGAGCCACGCGCAGCGACTTCGAGCGGCTGAAGGGTCTGAAGGTGGCAGGGCGCTCGGGCAACCTGGTGGCGCTTTCCGAACTGGTCCGTGTGGAGAACACCGTGGTGGAGAAGAGCATCTACCACAAGAACCTGATGCCGGTGACCTACGTGACCGCCGACGTGGCGGGCGTGATGGAGAGCCCGGTGTACGCGATTCTGAAACTGGGTCCGGAGATCGCCAAACTGCCCGTTGAGGGCGGTTACGAGATCGAGCAGCACACCGCCAGCCAGCCGTTCGAGGACTCGAAGTACTCGATGAAGTGGGACGGAGAGTGGCACATCACCTACGAAGTGTTCCGCGACCTCGGCATCGCCTTCGCGGCCGTGCTGGTGCTGATCTATGTCCTGGTGGTGGGCTGGTTCCAGAGTTTCCTGACGCCGCTGATGATCATGGCGGCCATTCCGTTTTCGCTCGTGGGCATCCTGCCTGCGCATGGCATGATGAGCGCCTTCTTCACGGCCACCTCGATGATCTGCTTCATCGCGGGCGCAGGCATCGTGGTGCGAAACAGCATCATCCTGGTAGACTTCGTTGAACTGCGGCTGAAAGAGGGCATGCCGCTGGACCAGGCCGTGATCGACGCCGGCGCCGTCCGCTTCCGCCCCATGATGTTGACGGCTGCGGCGGTGGTAGTGGGCAGTATCGTGATCCTGTTCGATCCGATCTTTCAGGGGCTGGCTATCGCGCTGATGGCCGGCGAGATCGCCTCGCTGGCGCTGTCGCGCATGACGGTGCCGATCGTGTATTACATATTCAACAAGGGGAAGCAACGATGACAGTGGATCGATGGTTGAGAATGATTGCAGGGTTCTTCGTCATGCTGAGCGTGGCGCTGGGGATTCTGCACGACCCGCGCTGGTTCTATTTCACGGCCTTCGTGGGCCTGAACCTCTTTCAGAGCGCCTTCACCAACTGGTGCCCGATGATGACGATCCTGCGCAAGACCGGCGTCAAGGGCTGAAGCAGGCTACCACTCCGGCATCTGTCCGCGGCACTCCGCAGAGAGGCGGGTGAGCAATTCGTGTCTCTCCGTGGACAGGCCGGGCTTGCGGAGCGCGGCCCCGTACTCCTCCAAAGCCTCAGGCCAGCGAGCCGAGCGCTGGAACTCGAGGCCGAGGAGCATATGCGGTTCAGCCGAATCGCCGTCCAGGCGTGAGGCTTCGTGGCACCAGATTTCCACGGCACGCATGTCCTCGAAGGCGTAGGCAAGCCACGCCAGGCGCACGCAAGAGGGGGCATCCTGTTGGACGCGCGAGACCTGGTCCTGCAGAAGCGCATAGGCGTCCGCAAGCCGGCCTGATGCTGTCAGGCGCTGATCGAGCGGAAGCTCCGCACCGGCCGGCCAAGGTGCTAGCCCGCTTGCTCCGCAGATGGAGCACGCACCGGCGGCTGCCGAACTTGCCATGCCACACATCGGGCACTTCGAATAGTGGATCGTGTCGAATTCCATCATGTCTTTGCTTGACCGCCGATACGGGAGTTGAGGCGGAGGGAGTTGCCCACCACCGACAAGCTCGAAAGGACCATTGCCCCCGCCGCCAGGATCGGGTTGAGAACTCCCGTCACCGCCAGCGTTATGCCGGCTGCATTGTAGAAGAACGCCCAGAAGAGGTTCTGCCTTACAACGCGCAGCGTGCTGCGCGCGATGTCGAAGACCTCCGTGACGCGGCCGATGGACGAGCTCATCAGCACGACCGGGGCGGCCTGCATGGCCAGGTCGGAGCCGGAGCCGAGGGCGATGCCGAGGTGAGCCGCGGCCAGCGCGGGCGCGTCGTTGACCCCGTCGCCGAGCATGGCGACTGTGGCCCCCTTTGATCTGCACTCTTCGACGAAGGCGCGCTTGCCCTCGGGCAGCACTTCAGCGCGGAAATCACTCGCCCCGATCTCTGAGGCCACCCACCGCGTGGTGGCTTCAGCGTCCCCGGAGAGCAGGATGGTCTTCACACCGCGCCCGTGCAGCGCGGCCACCACGCCGCGCGACTCCGGCCGCAGCCGGTCGCCGCAGCCGATGGCCGCTACCGCCTGGCCGTCGTAAGCGGCGAACGTCACGGTGGAGCCGGTTTCTTCCCAAGCGCGCGCCTGGCGCTCGATCTCATCCGGAATGCCGGCAGGCTGAAGGAACAGCCTGTTGCCGGCGGCCACTTCCCTGCCCTGGCAGACGCCGGCGATGCCCTGACCCTTCACGATGCGGACCTCCGTGACCGCAGGCAGCGTCTTGCCGCCACATGCGCGCGCCAGCGCCCGCGCGAGCGGATGTTCGGAGTAGGCTTCCAGAGCCGCGACCAGAGTAAGGTCAAATCCGGCCGGCTCGGTGGCCAGCACGCTGAAATCGCCTTCGGTCACAGTGCCAGTCTTGTCGAGGATCAGCAAATCCACCTTGCCGATCTCCTCTAGCACCCGGCTGTCGCGAATGAGGATACCGCGGCGCGAAGCGGCGCCGACGGCGGCGGTAACGGCAAGCGGAGTGGCGATACCGAGCGCGCACGGGCAGGCAATGACGAGCACTGCGATGGCGCGCATCAAGGCGTCCGCGGCGGGCAAGCCGACAGCCAGCCAGCCTGCCAGCGTGAACGCCGACAGGAGAATGACGACAGGCACGAAGGTCCGCGAAACGCGATCGACCACGCGTTCAATCGGAGCGCGGCTGGCCATGGCCTGCTCCACTGAGCGGATGATGCAGTTGATGGCGCTTTCGCCCGGCGCGCGCACGGCGCGGATCTCCAGCACGCCGCCGGTGTTCAGGCTGCCGCCGATTACCTCATCGCCCGCTCGCCGTTGACGCGGCGCGGACTCGCCGGTGAGGATGGACTCGTCGACGTGTGACTCTCCCGTGACCACCACGCCGTCGGCCGGAATCCGCTCGCCGGTCTTCACCACGAAGACAGCACCGGCGGCGAGAGTCTCCACGGCGACGAATCGTTCGTGGCCTTCGGCCAGCAGGCGCGCCTTGTTGGGCATCATGCCGTAGAGCAGCGTGATGGCCTGGGAGGTCTTCTCTTTGGCGCCGCGCTCCAACAGCTTCCCCAGCAGCACCAGCGTGATGATGGCGCAGGCCGTGTCGAAATAGTAGTGCTTGCCTCCGAGGAAGGCCTGCGCCGCGCTGTAGCCGAACGCAGCGATGATGCCGAGCGCCAGCAACGCTTCCATACGCAGCGTGAACGCTTTGAGCCCCAGAAACGCCACGCGCAGGATGGGCCAGGCCGAATAGAACACGGCGGGCAGAGTGAGCGCGGCCAGCACCAGAGGTACGACGTGCCGCGCCGTATCGGAAATGGACTCCCAGTAGCTGGCATAGATCACCAGGCTGAGCACCATCACGTTCATCCAGATGAAGAAGGCGATGCCAATGCGCAGCAGGAGGTCGCGCCGCTCCTGGCGGCTGCCGTCGGTCTGCCCGGTGAAGGGTCCCGCTCTGTAGCCCAGCCGGGCGACCCGCCGCTCCACGGTACCCGGCGGAACGAATTGCGGCGAGTAGCGGATGCGGAGCAAATCCGACGCGAAGAGGACTTCCGCTGAGACGATGCCGGTCACCGAGGCTAGCGCGTGTTCAATCAGCCAGCCGCACGAGGCGCACCACAGGCCAGAGAGCCGGTAGCTGGCCTCGCGGATCTCGGCGCCGGCGGGAAGCTCTTCTTTGAGCGCCTGGCCCTGGCTGATCAGCCCAAGCCGGAGACTCTCGCGGTAGATCTCGCTCTGGCGGAAGTCCGCGCCGGAGGCCAGTATGCCGCTCTCGGACAGAATCGTGTAGACGTTCATGCAGCCGACGCAGCAAAAGGCGAGAGATTGACCGCCGAAGTCCCGGTGGAGCGCACCGGCCTCGGCAGGCAGACCGCAAAGGGAACAGCTCATCGACCACCCGAGGCATGTCCGCCCGTGCGGTAGTGGCCCTGGTCGTCGAGAATCACCGGATCGGCCTGGCGGGCGATGAGGTAGGTGACCACCAGGATGCCGATGAACAGCAGCATGATGAAGGCGAGGAACTTGGGCAGAAACGCCCCACGGCTGTCAAATCGATAGAGGCTCAATGGGTAGTACCCTCCGGCGGCATGATGAAAGTCTCGTCGAAACGCTCGGCATCCTGGCCCGCCGAGGCGACGGTAATTCGAAACGGATTGACGTCGCGCGAACCCTGGAACGGACGGGCCGCAATCTCGAATTCGCGCTCGACGGATTCCCCGGGCTTGAGCATCAGGGGATTGGCTTCCAGCGCGATAACGGCGCCGGGCAGCCCCTCGACCGCTACATGCACGCGCGCATCCGCGCTGCCGCGATTGGCCAGCTTGATGCGGAAACGGTTGTATACCGTACCCTCATCACCGAGGCGGTACATAGTGGTCCGGACGGGCTGCAATTGCACCAGCAGCGGCCGCCGCATGGACAAGGCGATGGACAGCCCGGACAAGTAAAACAACGTCACCAGCATCACTACCACGCGCTTGGCGTCGCGCAGGCCCAGCTTCTTGTACCAGGACGTCTCGGTCTCGACGATGTTGCCGGTTTCACCCCAGGTGTAGTGGATGAGGCCGGGCTTGCCGAGTTTGCCGAGGATTTCGTTGCAGGCATCGATGCACTCGCCGCAGTGGACACATTCAATCTGGAACGGCGATTCCCGAATGTCGATGCCCATGTGGCAGACGCGAATACACTTTTTGCACTCGATGCAGTCGCGCACCAATGTGAAATCGAGAAAGGCGATGAGCGTCACCACAGCGCCGGAGATGCCGCCGGCTGTCTGGAGGTCCAGGCTCATCAGACGGGCCAGCAGGTCGCGCGGCTCCACGAAATAGGCGATGAAGACAAAGGCCAGCACCACACTGGCGGCAGCGATGATGGCCAGCCAGGCCAGCCGCGCGGCGAGCTTGCGGCGCGCAGCAGGCCACTTGGACAGGTGCTTGTTCACCTTCCGTTTGATCCAGTCCTCCAGGTAAATGCTCGATTCGGAAAAGATCATCTGCGGGCAAAGGTACCCGCAGTACACACGCCCGTAAACCACCGACGAAGCGACGATGACGAACATGAGGAACATCAGGGTGAAGAAGATGATGCCGAACTCATTGATCCACAGTTCGTATCCGGCGAAGTAGAAACGCTGGCGGGGGATGTCGAAGCGCATCCAGTTGAAGAACGGCAGCGCCACGAAGATCAGGAAGCAAATCAGGTGGGTGAGTTTGCGTGCGCGGTGGTAACGCGGAAAGTCGTCGATCACGGGGAGGCGGCGTGGCGCGGCGGGCCTGGGTGGTGCGTCAGGAGTGGCCATGGCAGTTGCGCCCCATCGTCATGGCGGGACCGGGCATGATCCCACGATACAAAAGGAACGCACCCATAAGAATCACGCTGGCGGTCGCCAGCACCGTATTCCAGCGTCCCAGCCGCGCACCGATGGCGGAGGAGAACATGCCGATGGCGAGCAGGGAGGCTGAGGTTCCCACACCGAAGGCGGCCATCGACAGGGCTCCGCCCAAAGCCGAGCCTGTGGCCAGGGATTGCAGTACCGCGGCGTAGGAAAGGCCGCACGGCAGGAAGCCGAGCACCAGTCCAAGGGCGAGACGCGAGCCGGGGTGAGAGGAGGTCAGAAGCCGTCCGACGCTACGCGAAAACAGGCGCGGCAGCCCGATCCGCTCGATCCGCACCAGTCCGGACTTCGGCAGAACGCCGGACATCATTATGCCAGCGGCGATCAGAAGTGCGCCCGCGATCAGCGCGGCGATCCGTTCATAGCCGGCCATGCGCCCCAGCAAGCCCACCGCGTTGCCCGCCGCGCCGGCAGCGGCCCCGAGCAATGCGTAGGTGCAGATGCGTCCCACGTTGTATAGCGCGTGCGAAAGCGCGCCGCCGCGGCCGCCCATGCTGTAGGAGAGCACGATGGGGCCGCACATCTGGGCGCAGTGCAGACTGGACACCAGACCGAATCCAAACGGGATGGCGAGCTCAGCGGGCGCCATCAGCCACCTCGCGAATAGAGGATCTTCGCATTCTGCACCGGAATGGTGACGCACTCCCGATAGTGATCGAAGTGCTTCATGGTGATGGCGTGGGTCGGACAGCGCGAAGCGCACATGGCGCAGCGGATGCAGGTGGTTTCATCCTTCATCATCACACCGCCCAACTGGTCCAGCGAAGCGGCGGGTAACGTGGTGACGAGTTCTTCAGAGACGCCAAGCGCGCCGGCTGCAAGCTGCAGATAGTGTTGATCGGAGATCAGTTGGCTCAACCCCACGAGCCGGATCAGGTTCTCCGGACACACGTCCACGCAGCCGTTGCAGGCAACGCAGATGGAGGTGTCGAAAATCGTATTGACGTTGCAACGCAGGCAGCGCGCGGCCTGCCGGCGGGCTTCGGCCTCGGGGTACCTCTCCTCGATGGTCTCCAGCGAGGCGGCCCGCCTGCCGCTCTCCATGACTGGCGGATTGGACCGCTCGAAGCGATTCCAGCCCTCGGCCATGGCGTAGGCGGCCGGCCGCCACTGCTTGCGCAGCACCACGTCCGTGCGCGTGCCGCGAAGGAAGTCATGCATGGACCTGGCGGCGATCTGCGCCGAAGCGATGGCGTCGATGAACAGCCTTGGTCCGTGGGCGATGTCACCGCAGGCGAAGACATCCGGCGCAGTGGTCTGGTAGGTCTCCGGGTTCACCTTGATAAGGCCGCGCTCGCTCTCCACGCCGTCCTCGGGCTTGAGGAAAGACAGGTCGGAGGACTGTCCGATGGCGAACAAGACAGTGTCTGCCGCGATGTCGTCGACCACGGACTCGTCGAAAGACGGGCTGAAGCGTCCCTCGGCGTTGAACACTGAAGTGCATTGAATGGTGCGCAGACCCTTGACCTTCCCGTTTTCGCCGAGAATTTCGCGGGGGCCCCGCCGGTTGTGCAGGACGATGCCCTCTTCCTCGCCTTCGATCACTTCGATTTCGTCGGCGGGCATCTCGGCGCGAGACTCCAGGCAGACGACGTGAACCTCTTTGTCGCCGCTCATGCGCAAAGCCGAACGGGCAACGTCATAGGCCACCTGCTCGCCGCGCTCCATCTCCGCCAGCGCTTCGCCCCTTCCCATCGACTCGATAGGACGCACGGCAGAACGCGCCACGTCATAGGCCACGTTTCCGCCGCCGATCACCACGATGCGGCGGCCCATCGGAAGCGCCGTGCCCGCGTTGAAGGCGCGCAGGAAGTCCATGCCGTCGTAGACGCCTTCCAGGTCCGCGCCGGGCAGCGGTAGGCGGCGGCCCTTCGGCAAACCGATGCCGAGGAAGATGGCGCGATAGCCGTCGCGCCTCAGGCTCTCGATGGTGAAGTCGCGGCCGAGGCGCATATTGCACTTCAGGTCAACGCCCAGCGACAGCACGGCGTTGATCTCGTGGCGCACCAGATCTCGCGGCAGCCGGAAGACCGGTACGCCGACGGTGAGCATACCGCCGGGTTCGGAGTAGGCCTCAAAGACCGTGACCTTGTAGCCGATCTGGGCCAGGTCGTGAGCCACGGTAAGCCCGGAGACGCCTGCGCCGACCACGGCGATGCGCTCATAGTCACCCTTGTTGGGCGGCAGCATGCGCGTGTCGCAGTAGCCGCGGTGATTGGCGTAATCGCCGGTCTCCGGCCCGTGAACCTCAGTCACAAAGCGCTTCAACGCGCGAATGGCGACGGGCTTGTCCAGCGAGCCGCGCCGACAATTGGCCTCGCACGGCGCGCCGCAGACGCGGCCGCAGATGGAGGCGAACGGATTGGTGGCGCGCGCGATACGGTAGGCGTCTTGGTTCCGCCCCTCGGCGATTGCATTCACATAGCCGCAGGCGTCGGTGTGGACCGGACACGCGTGCCGGCACTTCACCATCTCGACCCAGTAGTCGGTGGCGTCCGGCACCCGGATCTGGTAGTGGCCGTTGTTCATACGAGCTTGCTCTTAGTGGTCAGACTTGCGGACTGCGAACACTACGACGGTAACGACGAAGATCAGCGCCAGGGCGGTGACCAGGTACATCAACATGTCGGCGCCACCGGTGGTCTGGTTGAAGGCCCGGACCAGCGCGCCACGCTCCTCGTGCGACACCTCCCCGTTGATGTTGACGAGGAAGTAGGTGACGCAGCCCAGTCCGATGATCGGGAAAGCGATCTTCAGGAAGCCCGGCACCTGGGTGCCCGTGCGCTCCGTAATCCAGCCGCCGGCGTATTCCTTGATCTCCGGTTTGTTCTCGCTCATCGGATGCCTCCCTGCTCGTCGTCTTCCAACATGCGGTGTTTCGGCTCTTCGCTGTTCCTGCCGAGGTAGCCCGACTTCAACGATTTCACGAAGAAGTACAAGGCTCCGCCGGCCATCAGTGCGAAGAAGAAGTAGGAGAAGTAAATGCTCGGATAGACGTGGTCCTGCATGGTTTTCCTCTACTTCTCGTAGTCATTGTCGGGCCGCCAGTTCTTGGCGCGGCCGAGCGTTTGCATATAGGCCACCAGCGCCGTGAACTCCTCCTGGTTCTCGACGATCCAGGGGAACGGCGGCATGATGGAGCCCGGTACCAGGTCGCGCGGATTGCGGAAGTGGGTGCGGTGCCACTGTGTGTCGTACTTGCCGCCCACGCGCGAGAGGTCCGGCCCGGTGCGCTTGGTGCCGAACATGTGCGGGTTGTCGTAGACGAATTCGTCGGGCGTGGAGATGGGCGAATCCACACCCTTCCAGCCCGAGCGCTTCGTGTCGGAGAGCAGCGTGCGGGTCTGCTGCGTGTGGCAGTACCAGCAGCCCTCGCGAACGTACACCGCGCGGCCCTTGAGTTCGAGTTCGGTGTAGGGCTGCAGCTTGCCGGTGGGCCCCTTGGCGGGGTCGTTGTTTTCGAAGGCCTTGCCCCAGCTCTTGTCCACCAGCGGCGGCACGACAGTGGTCAAGGTGCCTCCGATGAAGAAGAAGATCAGCGCCGCGACGACGGCGAATCCGAAGTTGGAATCTGCTTTTCTGAGCATCTCTTGCTTCCTCCTCGATCTCAGGCGGCTACCGCGGGGCGATCCTTCGCTCCGAGGATGGTGGCCATGATGTTGTATGAAAACGACACGATGCCGAGGAACATCAGGATGCCGGAGAAGAACCGGACGATCCAGACGGGCTTCAGGGCAACAACGGTGTCGATGAACGGGATGGCGACATTGTTCCACTGCCAGCCCTGCCAGAAGCCGCCGAGCCTCAGTGTGACGAAGAATCCCAGACCGCCGATCATCATGAACCAGAAGCTCCAGTTCGCCAGCCCTTCGGAGAACAGCGACGTCTTAAACACCCTCGGAATCATCCAGTAGGTGCCGGCGATGGCAAAGAAGCTGAACGCGCCAAGCACGGCCATGTGCGCGTGACCGGGAATCCAGTCCGTCTTCGAAACGATGGCGTTCACCGAACGCAGGCTGTGCATCGGCCCCTGGAAGCAGGTGAGCAGGTAGAACACCACGCCGGACATGAGGAACTTCAATGCGATGTTGTCCTTCAGCTGGTACCACTGTCCCTTCATGGTGGCGAAGAAGTTGTACACCACCGCCCAGACCGGAATCAGCAGCATGAGCGAGAAGGCGATGGCGATGGTCTGCAGCCACTGCGAGATGGGCCCGTGAATCATGTGGTGCGCGCCGGTCCACACGTAGACGAAGGCCAGCGCCCAGAAGCCGATCATCGACAGCTTGTGGCTGTAGAGCGGGGTATTGGAGGACTTCGGAATGAAGTAGTACGCGATGGCAAGCCCGACCGGAGTGAAGATCAGCCCCACGGCGTTGTGGACATACATCCAGTTCAGATTCGCCTGATTCACGCCGGTGGCGAACAGCACCGCGAAGTTGCCCGTGAGATAGACAAACGCGGTCCATAGAATGGTACCCATGATGTACCAGATGGAAACGTACATCTGGTCGTACTTGCGGGAGGCGATGGTGAGGAAGATGTTGGCGCCGAACATGATCCAGGCGACCACGACCAGCACGTCCAGCGCCAGGGGCAATTCCGCGTACTCGAGGCCCTGATTCCAGCCCATCAGCAGACTTACAACCGCGCCGAGAACGATCACGTTCCACAGCGCTGCGGTGGCAACCCCCAGTTTTTCGCTCCACAGCTTTACGCCACACAGCCGGGGGACCATGAAATAGGTGAGACCCATATCAGCGGCCAGCAGCCAGCCGAAGAGCATGCCGTTGACGTGCAAGGGTCTCAACCTGCCGTAGGTGAGATATTGCACGGTGCCCAGCAGGCTGGGCCACACGAACTTGGCGGCAATCACCACTGCGATGATGCCGACGATGAAGAAGTAGGCGATGGAACTGATCAGGAACCATTTCGCCGTGGTGTCCTCATGCACGGGCCAGGACGGCGCCGCGGACGGGTTCACGCTGCTGTTAGTTTCCTCTGGCATTGGAACTCCTCGAACTGGATTGAGCGTTGATGCTGCGGATGAAGTTCACCAGGTCGCCGACATCGTTTTGCGACAACCCGTAGTCGATCCAGGACGGCATTGCCGAGCCCTGGACCCCATAGAGAATGGATTCGAACAGCCGGCGGTCGCTGACGCTGTTGACGAAGGCCGAATTGCGCAGATTGCGCGGCCGCGGCAAAATGTCGAGCGAGTTCGGCCCCTTGCCGTCGGCCTTGCGGCCGTGGCAGCCCGAACAGCGGCGGACGAACGTCTCCTCTCCCCTGCGGATGGAATCCGCGTTGGAGGCCACGGGATTGGAATCGGGCGCCTTCAGCGGCTTCAATTCCTTCCGCGGCTCCTTGGTATAGGTGGCGAAGACGTATTCCAGCACGCCGCGCACCTGGTCGTCTTTGAGCACGGCGCCCCAGGCCGGCATCGATGTGCCTGCCACGCCATGCTTCACCGAGTTGGACAGGCGGTCCATTGTCTTGCTGTTGATGAAGCCGGCCTTGGTGAGATCGCGCGGGTACGGATCGAGATAGATGGCGATGGTTCCATGTCCGTCGCCCTTCTCGCCGTGGCACCGCTGGCAGAGCGTCTTGTACGTCTCGGCCGGAGTGGGGAGCGCGGGAGCCGTCTTCAGACCCGCCAAATAGGCGCTCATCGCCGCGAAGTCGGCATCGGAGAAGCGGAACGTCGGCATGATGGAGTCCGCAATGGTGGCCCGTGGATTGCGGAAGTGCTCCTCGATCCACTGCTGCGGTTTCATGAGTCCCTCAAACGACAGGTCCGGCGCGACGCCGCCGTCGCGCTGGCCCAGTTTGTGGCAGGCGGTACAGGCTCTGTCGGCGATGAGCTTCTCTCCCCTGGCTGCCAGCGCGGCTCCAGCCAGAACCGGCTCCTTGCCCGCCTCGGCCGAGGGCTTTCTGGCGTTCAGCGCCGCCCGGTAGCGCTCCAGCGACGTCTCGGCGAAGTTGATGCCGCGGCGGCTCTTGAGGAAGATGACCACGGCCCGCACATCGTCGTCGCTGAGGTTGAACTTGGGCATGAACGAAGTGGCCAGGTTGGCGCGCGGATCGACGACGGACTCCCACAGGTAGTCGGTCTTGAACTTCTTGCCGACTTCTGAGAGGTCCGGCCCGAGCGTGCCTTCCGACAGCCCATCGATGCGGTGGCAGCCGTAGCAGTTGCTGGCGAAGAACAACTTGCGGCCGCGGTCCACCATCGGCGTGCCCGGGAAGCCCTCTTCGGTGTGGCACTGGGCGCAGTTGGCCTGCATATAGTCTTTGCCCTTCAGCTTGGGCTGGAACTCTTTGCGCCAGTTCGCCTGTACGATGTATCCGGCGAGCGGGTCAGGCCAGTAGTGGTCCTCGCCGTGGCTGTAGTGCTCCTTCAGGCCGCGTCCCTGCCCGTCGTGGCACACGGTGCAGCCGAAGTCAGAGAACTTGTGCCGCCGCTCCCACTTGCCGTTGGCGAGCGTGTCGCCCAGAGACGCCGAGTAGGGGTGAGTGCGCAGCGGCTGGGCGTGTTTGTCGAAGCGCGGATCGTCCATCGCCACGTGGCACGTGACGCACCGGTCCACGCGCATGTCACCGAACTTGGTCACCAGGGACTGTTCGATGCGCGGGCTGCGCGCCGCCAGCGCCGCCTTTTCGGCGTCGGTCTTCGAGAGCGCCCGCGCCTGGTCGAAGTAGGCTGTCTGGTAGTTCTCCCACTTATGGAAGAACTGGTTGTAGAACACCAACCCGTGAATGAGAAGGATGACGAAACTGGCTAGTGCAAGTGCAAGTCTCATGTTGTGCTCCTCATTTGAACGGGGAGATGAACTCCCAGTTGGGTCCGCGGAAGAAAGTACCGATGATCACGAAGATGACGTTGATGAGAGCGAAGGTCAGGAAGACCGTGTTGGCCAGCAGCCGCTCGCGGGCGAACCACTTGCCCACGCCGGCCGAGCCGCGCTCCAGGTAGGGCGCCGCCAGCAGCAGCAGCACGAAGATCGTCGGGATGCCGACGCCTCCCCAGAACGCCGAGTAGCTCACCATCTCCTGGAGACCTAGGAAGTACCACGGCGCCTTGGCTGGGTTCGGCGGGTGCATCACGTTGACCGGTTCTTCGAGCGGCGCGTCGAAGGCCAGCGAAAGAACCGCAACAGGCGTTTCGCCGGGGGCCGCCAGAGCCGCCGCCGGCTCTTCCGGCCGGGACAGGCCGCCGTCTTTGCGGATGCGCCAGAAGTGGATGGCCACCAGCAGTGCCATCACCAGCGGCAGCACGGCGACGTGCAACACGTAGAAGCGCAGCAGAGCTTCCTGCCCCACGGTGGTGTCGCCTAACAGAAGAAACTGAACTTGCTTGCCGATCACTGGCGCGTAGCCCGCGATGGCCGTACCCACGGTGATAGCCCAGAAGGCGAGCTGGTCCCAGGGCAGCAGGTAGCCGGTGAACGACGAGAACAGCGTGAGCAGGAACAGCAGCACGCCCACCACCCAGTTGAACTCTCTGGGCTGCTTGTGGGAGCCGGTGAAGAACACCCGGCACATGTGCAGCACCACCACGCCCACCATGCCATGAGCCGACCAGCGGTGCATGTTGCGCAGGAAGATGCCGAAAGCCACCGTGCCGCGCAGGTCCAACATGCGGTCGTAGGCCTGCGTCGTCGACGGCACGTAGTAGAACATCAGCAGCACGCCGGTCACTGTCAGGATCAGGAACAGGAAGAACGAGATCAGCCCCAGCCCCATGCTGTACAGTGGCCGCAGCGTATTGCGGTGGACCTTCACCGGATGGATGTGCAGGAAAAAGTTGGTGAAGCTGGTCGATGCGCGCTCCAGGTCGCTGGAGGGAATCGGGTTCCGGAACAGCGAGCGCCACACGTTGGCGGGCAGCTCGCGCAGATTGGTCCACATCGACGTGGACTTGGTGGCTTGGGTTGCTGGTGCGCTCATACGGTGAGGTAGCTCCCGGGCTCCACTTCAACGTCTTTGTCGATTTCGATTTCGCCGTTCGGCGCCAGGCTCACTTTGTACCAGGGCAGCGGCTTCGGCGCCGGGCCTCCGGTGACGTTGCCGTCCTGGTCGAACCGCGAGCCGTGGCACGGGCAGGCGAAGCCCGTGTCGGCCACGCCGACGATGCACCCCAGGTGCGTGCAGGTGATGGAAATCGCCGCCACCTTGTTGCCTTCCCGGATCACGCACACCCGCCGCGTATCCAGGGAGATGCGCGTGCCCGAGGGGTATTCGTCAGGCTTGCCGATGTTGAATCGCTGCGGTTGGCCGTAGGTGGCCCGCGGCTTGATGAAAATGAAGTTTGAAAACGCGCTCAGGATCGCCGAACCGAAGAGCCCGAAACTGCTCAGCCACGCCAGAGCGCGCCTCCGGTTCATCACGGGTTCGTCCGCCCCGCTCTGTTTATGCGCGGCTGTGGATTCTCCTGCCATCTTCTTGCGACTCCTTCGATTGAACTGCTGGCGATTGAACTG
>JACRKW010000173.1:37259-46978 GCA_016215215.1 Acidobacteriota bacterium | reverse complement strand
CCAGCGCGTCATCGACTACCTGGCCGACGAGTTCAACAAGGACCAGGGCATCGATCTGAGCGGCGACCGCATGGCGCTACAGCGTCTGAAGGAGGCGGCGGAGAAGGCCAAGATCGAGCTGTCGTCGGCGATGGAGACGGAGCTGAATCTGCCGTTCATCTACGGCGATCCGCAGACGGGGCCGAAGCACCTGGTGAAGAACCTGACGCGGGCGCGGTTCGAGGCCATGGTGGAGGACATCCTCCAACGGTCAGTGGGACCGAGCAAGCAGGCGCTGAGCGACGCGGGTTTGACGGCGGCGCAGATCGACGAGGTGGTGATGGTGGGCGGCTCGACGCGCATCCCGCGCGTCACCCAGATGGTGAAGGAACTGTTCAGCAAAGAGCCGAACAAGACGGTGAACCCGGATGAAGTGGTCGCCGTGGGTGCGGCGGTGCAGGGCGGCGTGCTGGGCGGCGAGGTGAAGGACGTCCTGCTGCTGGACGTGACGCCTTTGTCGCTGGGAATCGAGACGCTGGGCGGCGTCTTCACCAAGCTGATCGAGCGGAACACCACAATCCCGACGCGAAAGTCGGAGGTGTTCTCGACGGCCAGCGACAGCCAGACGAGTGTGGAGATCAAGGTGTTCCAGGGCGAGCGCGCGATGGCCAAGGACAACCGCATGCTGGGCGTGTTCCAGTTGGTGGGCATCCCCCCGGCTCCGCGCGGCGTGCCGCAGATCGAAGTGACGTTCGACATTGACGCCAACGGTATTCTGCACGTGACGGCGAAGGACCGTGCGACCAACAACGAGCAGAAGATCACCATCACCTCCTCGTCGGGTCTCTCCAAGGACGAGGTGGATAAGATGGCGCGCGACGCGGACTCGCACAAGGGCGAGGACGAGCGCCGGCGGCAGGAGATCGAAGTCCGCAACCACCTGGACAATGCCGTTTACAGCGCCGAGAAGACGCTGAAGGAGCACCGGGACAAGATCTCGGAGGCCGACGCCAAGGCGGTGGAGGATGCGGTGGCGCATGCCAAGCATTCGATGGAGGGCGGCAATATCGACCAGATGAAGTCGGCGCAGGAGCAGTTGTTGCAAGCGAGCCACAAACTGGCGGAGGCGATGTACAAGGCCGCCGGCGCCCAGCAGGCTCCGCCTGAGAGCGGCGCACCGGGCGCAGATCCGGAAGCGGGCGCGAAGAAGGACAACGTCGTGGACGCCGAATTCGTGGATGTGGACGAGAACAAGAAGCAGCAGTAGGCTGGGTCGCGGTGTAAGGCATGGCCTCCAACAAGGACTACTACCAGAGCCTGGGAGTAAAGCGGGACGCCTCGACGGATGAGATCCGGAAGGCGTACCGCCGCCTGGCTCGCAAGTATCACCCGGACCTGAATCCGGGCGATAAGGCTTCCGAGGAGAAGTTCAAGCAGGTCCAGGAAGCCTACGACGTCCTGTCGGACGCCAAGAAACGGAAGATGTTCGACCAGTTCGGCTTCTACTCCGAGAGCGGCTTTCCGGCTGGAGGCGAGCAGCATCCGGGCAACGCCGGCTTCGGCTTTGGCGGCTTCGACTTTTCGGAGTCGTTCGGCGGCGCGGGAGCGCAGGGCGGCTTCGGCGACCTGTTCAGCCAGTTTTTCGGGCAGCGCAGAGGCGGGCATCAACCGGCGCCGGAGAAGGGTGCGGATCTCGAATACGCGTTGCAGATCGACTTCTGGCAGGCGATTCGGGGGACACAGGTCCGGCTCAGCGTACAGCGGCTGGAGAGTTGCGGGGCGTGCCACGGAAGCGGCCACGCGGGCGGAGCGTCCAGCACGTGCCCGCACTGCCGTGGGACGGGGCAGGTGACGCAGATGGCCGGGGCGATGAAATTCTCTCTGGCCTGCCAGCGGTGCGGAGGATCGGGAAAGACACGCAGCGCATGTGGAGCCTGCAATGGCGAGGGCCATAGGTTGGCTGGAGAGGTGGTGGAAGTGAGGATTCCCCCAGGGGCTGCCACGGGCTCGCGGCTGAGAGTGGCGGGGAAGGGGAACGCCGGGACGATGGGCGCGCCGCCCGGAGACCTCTACATCACGGTGAAAGTGGAGCCCCACGCGCTGTTTGCCCGCGAGGGCGAAGACGTCATGATCACTGTTCCAGTGTCGGTGGCTGAGGCCGGTTTGGGGGCAAAGATCGAGGTGCCGACCGTGGACGGTCGGGCTCTGCTGAAGATCCCGCAGGGAACGCAAACGGGGCAGAAGTTCCGGCTGCGCGAAAAGGGTATCTTCAACGCCAGAAAGAATACGCGCGGGGACCAGATCGTGGAGATCGTGATCACCGCTCCGGACGTTCGCGACGAGCGGATGCGGGAGTTGCTGAAGCAGTTGGCGCAGATCGATCCGCGCGATCCGAGGGCGGAGCTGTGGGGCAAGGTTTGAGGAGAGTGGTGGGAGAGAGGGTCCCATGGCGAAGCAGAGAGCCAAAGCCGCTTACATGATCTCGGCGGTGGCCGAGAAATACGACGTGCATCCCCAGACGCTACGAATGTATGAGCGGGAGGGGCTCCTGCAGCCGTCCCGGTCAGAGGGCAACACTCGGCTCTACACCGACGAGGACCTTCAGCGGCTGGAAGTGATTCTGGAACTGACGCGCGAACTGGGAGTGAACCTGGCGGGAGTGGAGATCATCCTCAACATGCGGATGAAGATGGCGGCAATGCAGGCGCAGTTCGAGCAGTTTGTGGCGTCGCTGAACGACCAATTGGAACGCATCCCGAGGGGACCCGATACCGAGGCGCGGAACACACTGATGCGGGTGGCGCGGGCTGTGCCCGCGCCGGAGCCGGCCAAGCGAAAGACGCGCGTCTAGCTTAACCCTGCTTCTTCACGAACTTGCCGCTGTTGGCGTCGATGAAGATGGAGAACTTGCTCGCCGAAACCGACGCGCCGAAGATCACGCGCCACTGCGGCTTGGGGTTGTTGCCGGTCCACTCGAGAAGGAATTGCACGGGCAGGTCCTTGTTCTCGGCGAGGACCTTCTTCATGTCCTTGTCTTTTTCCACCTGCTCCAGGGCCGTCTTCAATGCGGCCGGGGAATCCACCTTGATCTCCCCAATGGCGAAGGGATGGATTTGCGCTCTGCGGGCGTAGGCGGAATCGGCGCCGGCGCGCACGCCCTTGATGATGCCGCCGTCGGAGTTGTCGGCCGCGTAGTAGAAATCGCGCTTTACCCGCTTGGATTGGGAGACGAAGGTGGCGCGCCACAAGCCGTACTTGCCAGCCTCTGCCTTGGCCTCGGGGATATCGCCGTTCTCCAATTTGAGGATCTCGCAGTCGGGCGTCCAGGCCCTGGCGACCTGGAACATGTAGACCATCGCGGACTGCGCGGTAACGGGCGCAGGCGGAGCCTTCGCGGCTTTCTTCTTGGGTGCGGCCTCTTCGGAACAGCCTGTCATGAATACGGCGAGCAGGCTCAGGGTGGTTACGGACAATAAGGTGCGTTTCATCAGGTAGCGATACTCCCTCAATCATCATAGTGAAGAGCGGGAGAAGTGCAAGTGGGTGCGGATTAGGGCGCGGCGGCCTCGGCCCACTGCGGCGGGGCTTTGTAGCCGTCCGGTTGCGGACCTTCGCGCACTCCATCGCGGGGATGGAGCGCGGCCCAGCGATCGATGGCGGCGGTGAGGTCTGCCACCAGAGCGGGATGCTTGGCAGACAGATCCGTGGTCTCGTTGGGGTCGTCCAGGATATGGAAGAGCAGATTGGTTGGCGCGCCTGAGGAAGGGATCTCGCGGACGAGCTTCCACTCACGCCGGTGGATGGCGTATTGAAGGCCGTTGGCTCTGCCAATGGAGAAGAAAAGATCTCCGCGGGGCACAACTCTGCCGGACGAGATGGCGGGCCAGAGGTTGCGGCCGTCCAGAGGGAGCGTGCCACCGGGGCTGACGCCGGCGGCGGCCGCGAGCGTGGGGAAGTAGTCGCACATGGTGAGCACCTGCTGGGAGACGACGCCGGCTGCGGCGCGGCCGGGGAAACGCATGCAGCAGGGAACGCGAATGCCGCCTTCAAACGTCGTCCCCTTTCCGGCGCGGAGCGGCGTGTTGGTAGCGCCCTGGGGGAGCGGCCCCCCGTTGTCGGAGAAGAAGAGGACCAGCGTGTCGCCGGCGATGTCTTCAGAATCCAGAGTCCCCAGAACGCGGCCAATGGTGTCGTCCATGGCGGAGGTCATGGCAGCGTAGCTGCGGCGGCGGGTATCGGCGATGGAAGAGTAGCGGGCGAGGTATTCGGGCGGAGCCTGCAACGGAGCGTGGGGCGAGTTGAAGGGGACGTAGAGAAAGAAGGGCCGAGACTTGTCGCGCTTGCGGATGAAGCGTGTGGCCTCATCGCCAAGCAGAAAGGTGGAGTAGCCCTCCTCGCGGACGGACTTGCCGTCGCGGTTCCAGTCCAGGCCGCCGTCGCGGATGTGGGTGAAGTAGTCGATGGCGCCGTTCATGTGGCCATAGGCGCTCGAGAAGCCGCGGGCGTTGGGGAAGAAGGCCCGGCGCGCGTGGCCGAGGTGCCATTTGCCGGCGATGGCGGTCTGGTAGCCGGCGTCGAGGAAGGCCTGGGACATGAACCGCTCGCCCAGAGGGACGCCGTAGTTGGACCAGGGACGGATCACGGTATAGGCGACGCCGAGACGCATGGGCGAGCGGCCGGTCATGAGGCCGGAGCGGGTGGGGGAGCAGACGGGGAAAGAGTAGGCGCGCTCGAAACGGACGCCCTGGGAGGCGAGGCGGTCGATGTTGGGCGTGGCGATCTCTGAGCCATGGAAGCCGACATCGTGCCACCCCAGGTCATCGGCCAGAAAGATGAGGACGTTGGGGCGGCGGGCAGCGGCCAGCGCGGCCGGGGCCGCGGGGAGGGCTGAAAGGAAGCGGCGGCGAAGCATGGTGAGGCGATTATAGCGGTGAAAGCGGTCGAACGATACCGCGGAGTTGATCGAGGCAGCTGAAATGTGGGCGCCAGGGGTAGATCGGAGTAAGCTACTGATAATAAGCAGCTTATTGGAGTTTTGTCGGGGAGGGGCGATTTGAACGCCCGACCCCTGCGCCCAAGGTGACCTTGAGGCCTATTGCTGACAACCCTCCACGCCACAAGGGCGGAAGAGTCGCTGAAGGGCCCGGCCCTCACCGGGCGAGGGGTCGGACAAGGGGAGGTTGGGGATTCTCGAATTACTCCGCAAGTTCCGGATGGCGAGCGCCGCACCGCGCCTTTACAGTTGACTCATGCACAAAGATATTTCGCCATCGATTCTCTACTTCGGAACCCCGGTGGCCCTGATCAGCACATTGAATGAGGACGGATCACCCAACCTTGCTCCCATGTCGTCGGCCTGGTGGCTGGGCTGGACCTGCATGCTGGGCCTTGGCCAAATGGGAAAGACCTCGGAGAATCTCATTCGCACCCGCGAGTGCGTCATCAACCTGCCCTCGGCTTCGATGGCCGCGAGCGTGGACCGCCTGGCCATGACCACCGGCAAGAACCCGATTCCGCCGCGCAAACAGGAGTGGGGGTACCACTACGAGCCGGACAAGTTCGGCACGTCGGAGTTGACGCAGGCGCCGTCGCTCACCGTTGCCCCGCCGCGCGTGCTCGAGTGCCCGGTGCAGATGGAGGGCAGGGTTCACGAGTACCGCCCGTTCGGCAAGAACGTGTCTGCCTACGCCTTCGAAGTCCACATCGAAAAGCTCCATGTGGATGAGAACATTCTCGAACCAGGCTCCGACCGCCACATCGACCCCACGCTGTGGCAGCCTTTGATTATGAGCTTCTGCCGCTTCTTCGGCCTGGGCGGAGAGGTGCATCCGTCACGGCTGGCGCAATCCGGATTCATGAAGGCCGTGAGGGCGGCGAAGTAGGGCAGCCATGGCACCCACCACCATTCATCACAACCTCGAGGAGGAGCGCTGGAAAGCCGTGACCAGCCGCGACCGGAGCTTCGATGGCGCGTTCTGCTACGGCGTGCTCACCACGGGCATTTACTGCCGGCCCAGTTGCCGTTCGCGCCTGCCCAATCGCGAGAACGTGCGCTTCTACGCCACGCCTGCCCAAGCGCGGGCCGATGGCTTGCGGGCCTGCCTCCGCTGCAAGCCGGACGCTGCCGGTTCCCATGACAACATTGCGGAGCTATGCCGGTACATGGAAGCTCACGCCGATGAGCCCCTCACGCTCGGCGATCTCGGCAAACGCGCCGGCTTGAACCCATATCATCTGCAACGCACCTTCAAAGCCGTGGTAGGGGTGACTCCCAAGCAGTATCTGGATCAACTCCGCATTGAGCGCTTCAAGGCGTCCCTGCGGCAGTCCAGGCAAGACGTCACGGCCGCCATCTTCGACGCAGGCTACGGCTCCACCAGCCGCCTGTATGAGAAGCTCGATACGCGCCTGGGCATGACTCCCATGGAATACCGCGGCGGCGGGCGCGGCGTTGAGATCAGCTATGCCTCCGCCTCCACGCCTTTAGGCCCGATGATGGTGGGCGCCACCGACCGCGGCCTCTGTTTCATTCAATTCGGCGAGAGTGCGGCGCAGCTCGCGGAGCAACTGCGCGCGCAGTATCCGCACGCCTCGCTGCGCGCGCTTGACGGCGAACAACCGCCACCGCTGTTCACGGCCTGGATGTCGGAATTGAACGCATATCTTGCCGGCCGCCAGGCGGGTCTGCATCTGCCCGTGCATGTGCGCGCCACCGCCTTCCAACTCATGGTGTGGAATTACCTGCAGACTATTCCCGCCGGGTCAGTGCAAAGCTACGGGGAAGTGGCGGCGGCCATCGGCCGGCCTCGCGCCGTCCGAGCTGTGGCCAGGGCATGCGCGTCGAATACGGTGGCCCTGGCCATTCCCTGCCATCGGGTCATCCGCGGCACCGGCGAAATGGGCGGCTATCGCTGGGGCGTCGAGCGCAAGCGCACACTGCTCGACTCCGAGCGCCGCCGTCATCTGAGCTGAGCGGAAGAAGACCGGATGCTTGGACGCGGGCGGCAACCAGCACCGGGGCAGCGGAGGGAGGGCGTAGCCCGGCCGGAACTAGCCAGGCGGACGCGCAAGGCGCGATACCACCGATGCGTCAGACCGCTTCGACGTGCCGCAATCCGCCTCTCACTAAGCTGAATCTCATGGGTTGTTCGACCCGCCGGAAATCGTCTCCAGCACCCGCTGGAATGTTCTCCTATACTCCAGCAGCGCCGTTCGCCCGGATTCAGTCAGACTGACCAGAGTTCGGGGCAGTTTCTCTACGAACTCCTTGCGAACCTCCACGAATCCGCGCTCTTGCAGCTTCGCGATATGCGCGCCCAGGTTGCCGCCTGTCAATCCCACGCGCTGCATGATGAACGTGAAATACGCGGTTTCCACCACTGCCAGCAGCGTCAGAATCGCCAGCCTGGCCGGCTCATCGGGAAGCCGGCTGATACTGTCGCCTGGCGGATCAGTGATCGAAGATCCTCCGGGTGCGGCAGCCTTGCAGCGGAAGCAGCACGCGCCGCCGCCGCGCACTGTCACCGCAGCGCTCAGTTGGGGCGATTCCTCTATCGCTCCGAGTCTTGCTTGTCGACCGCGGGCGGCTTCGCCAGTTGTGGCTTCGTCAGCGACCAGTGCGTATGCACAATCTTCCACTGGCCGTTCTTGCGGCGATAGACTTCGGTTGTGTTCCAGCGCTCCGTCCGGCCTTTGCTGCCGGTGACGAAATTGAACGTCAGCACGCCCATATCGCCCGAGACAACCACTCTCGGGTTGATCATCTCCCACCGGTCGACGTGGAATTTCCCCTGCATCGTGTCGTAGAGCGCACGGAGCGCGGGTAGACCGTCCAACCGCGCTTCGACGACCGGATCGAAGTAGTCCACCTCTGGATCCGAGGCATCCAGGAACCCATTCAGGTCACCCTTCGCCCAGCGCTCGAATGCGCCGCGCTCGATGGCCAGGATCGCCTGTGCGTCCTTGTCCGCCGGCGCGGCCGGAGCGTTCGAATCGCCGTACAACACCGCAACAGCGCATAAGGCAGTTAGAATCGTGAGTTCGATCAATCTACAACCTCCATACCTGGTAGGACAATCGCCGAGGTGGCACTGTGACAACTCGGCCTGGTAAATCCCGGCTAATCCGGCCATCCCGGCGAGACGCCGGCCAGCGCCTTGCGCACCAGTTCCGGCGGCGGCTCGAGGAAGGGGTGCTCCTGGTACAACGCGGCAGAGAGCCGGTGTGAGGCATCGAGCAACTCATCGCCGCGGCTGGAGGCAACCTCACGGACTCTGCGGCAGTGTCTCCCGGCGAATTGCAGCTTGTCCGGCTTCAGATAGCCACGTTGCATGAAGCCGCGGATCTTCTTCGGGCAGCGGCACGGATTGGACTCGTTGACCAGCCCGCACTTCCCTTCCAGGAACGAATACAGATCGCGCCGGGCTCGCGCCAGGATCTGGCGGAAATTTGCTGGCGTGATCCCAACGACTTCTGCGCCCACCGAATCGCTCACGCCGAAAATCTCGCCGAGCGTGTACACCAGCCGCTGCCGCCCGTCGAGACACAACAGCATCGCGGTGGTACACGAGATCTTCGCTTCCTCGATCAGCACTTCGACGGGAACCGGCACGGTTCGGGGGTCAGGCAGGTCCGCCAGACCGGTCGCGTCCAGATCGCCCGCGAACCACTCAAACGTGAACGCCGGCTCGGCCGCGGCCCACTTCTTCTTGAAGTTGAGGATGTGGTTGGCCGCCAGACGATAGAGCCAGGTGCGGAACTTGCTCTCTCCACGGAACGTCCGAATGCCGGTCATCATCTGGAGGAGAATGTCCTGGGAGGCGTCCTCGGCATTCTCCGCGGTATAGAGGATCCGGACTGCGAGGTTGTAGATCCAAGGCTGGTGGCGCGTGATCAGTTCGTCCAGCGCCTGCCGGTCGCCGGCCTGAGCCCGGGTGACGAGCTCACGGTCCGCATCGTCCGCCTGATCCGCAGAGAAGGGATTGTCCATTTCCGCGATTCATATGCTAACACGACGGACTCAGCCCGCCCGGTTTGCAGTCCCCCAAGCCACCGAAGCCAAGGCCTATGACTTGGTACGGCTGCCGTTCTTGCCGTGGAGCCACCTGATTGATTCCATTGGTCGGGGCGGGGCGACTTGAACGCCCGACTCCCAGCGCCCAAGGCCCATTGCGATATCCCTCCAAAGTTCCGCATCTACTACGCCTGACTCTTCAGGCAGATGCGGGCAGCCTGTTGAAGTCTGTGGAAGCCGGTTGAGCTTGGATGCACCGGGCAGCTACAAAACCAGCTACAGTAGGATTTCGGACTCGCATACCTGGAACAGGCGTCAGGTGGGCCGCTTCAAACGGGTGGTGGCCATCGCTACTGTGCTCGCAGGGATGTCAGACGAAGCTGTATGGCCCGTTACCTGACGTTGATAACCTGCTCGGCGCACTGAAACTGCTCACTTGCGCTGCGGATCCGACCGTGTCAAACCACAGCAGTCTAGGCGATGATGTTCTTCGCTTTCAGGAACGCATCAACCGCCTCAGCAACCGTGCGCGCTTTAAACACGATCCCCAAGTCGATCATCTCTTGCTGTTCGGCCATCGGTAGCGCGTGAGTCGGTATCGGGATAGCCACGATTTGATTAAGCTGACGCCGAAAGAAGACGGATGCGATCACCCCTACGAAGAAGCAGCGCGACCCGATATTCGTCATTCCGGACTTATCGGAGTACATGCCCTGATTCAGCAGGA
>JACRKW010000173.1:0-37187 GCA_016215215.1 Acidobacteriota bacterium | reverse complement strand
TCTTCGAAGTCCACTATTAACGGCGTTGCCGTCGTCCCGCGTCTCGCAACAGGGAGGAAGTTCGACTTGTCCCAGATGCCGTTCGGATAGCCGATGAACGTCAAGGACTCAAGCGCGTCGATATTGTCAAGCGCTTCCTGACTCGGGATCAACTCGCTGCTAACATAGCGGTAAAAGAGATCAACGTTGTTCTGCTGTTTGATGTGGCTTTCAAGTGGGGCGAACGGGCAGATCGCGATGTCCACGTCGGGCGAAGGATGGTCAATCCAAACGTCGCGCCAGCCCTGAATCTCCAGTCGGAAACAGCTTCCGAGCTTTGGTTTATCAACATCTCTCTGGAGGAAATTAAGCCACCCGGCTTTCATGCCTCGCACGACGTGCTTGTTCGTAACGACGAAGGGAAAAGCCTGGTCCCCGTGTTTCTGTGCGTACAGAAAACCTGTGCCGGAGCCCTGTAAGCCGGTGTCCGTTACCGTGTCAATTCGAACTGTCGTGAAGAAGAGTTGCTCGGCAAGGGACGTGACGTTCATGGCTCCGATTCAAGAGTATCAAATCCATAGCACCATTAATCGCGTCCAGGCCGGATCACAGGCTGTCCTGGAGAAAGCCTGTCGGAATCAACTTGCCGGTCACGCCCAATGTTCGGAAAAGGCACTGCAGCGGTTTCGAGCAACTCTGGGCAGGACGGCGCTCCACGTAGGCCTGGGACGGTGCTCTCGTTTATTGAACCCATGCCCAGCCCCAAGCCGCATGCAGGACTGCAGTTGGTTACCCAACCACCTGTCTCTTGTGCAGGTGACCAAACTGGAAATCAACAAGAAACACACGGTCGGACATCGACGCGATTAAACGTGTGGCACCGACTGCGGGACCGCCACCTGCATTCTGTGCAAGTGACCTACCGGCGATCCACTGAAAACACTGGTTCGGTCAGCCGCGATATCGTCCAGTTGATGCCCGTGAGGGAGCACCACAGCACAAGATCATCTGCAGTGGGAATTCGAAGGCAACCAGAAATGTCCGTATCTGTTTGATTCTGTTGGTCGGGGCGGGGCGATTTGAACGCCCGACCCCCTGCGCCCAAGGCAGGTGCGCTACCAGGCTGCGCTACGCCCCGACTCTCGTTGGGCGGCCGGGTCCACCTCGCCGTGGCCGCCTCTCTCCCCATCCTAACACCCTTCTCCCCTAACGTCTTCCATCTCCCCGGCGGATCTGGGTAGGCAGGAGAGATGCGAATTGACTGACGAAGCGAGCCCGAGTCCGCCGGCCGAAGATCCCGCCCTGATCGGCGGGCGCAAGGCGCTCACCGTCTCCTTCGCGGTGATCCTCGGCATCGGCGTCATCCTTTGCGGCGCCTACGTCGCGGCCCGGACCGTATCCGGCAACAACGTCGTGCGTGCGGCTACCCCGGCCACCCCGCCGGTCACTCAGCCGGTGATTCAGCCGGCGATTCAGCCGCCAGCGCCAGAGCCCACCCCGGCTGCCCCGCCTGCGCCGGCTCCGGCCCCCAAAGCCCTGCCAGCCGCACCCACCGGCGGCAACCTCACCGCGGCCGAACTCGCCGGCAAGAACTTCCTCCAGGTCGGCGCGCTTGCCCCCGACGCCGTCGAAGACTACCGCAAGAAACTCGCCGCCAAGGGTTTCACCGCCCACACCGCCCCAGGCCCTGACGAAAACACCATCCGCCTCCTGATCGGCCCGCTGGCGCCTGCCGAACTGAAATCCTCCCAGGATGCTCTGACCCAGGCCGGCTTCGCCTGCTTTCCACGGACTTTCTAACCCAGGTCGAAGAAAGTACTTTACAACATAAAGTAACTGAAGTACACTGGCAGCGTCATGGTCAAACGCATCGCCGCCGTCGGCTTCATCTTCATCTGCACCTCCATTGCCTGGGCCGTCCTGGCCGGCACCATCTTCTCCCGCACCTACCACTCCGACGGTCTGCTCCGCGGCAAGGTGGCCAGCGCATGGGGCTCCAAGCATGCCCAGCAGCCCCCCAGCCTAACCCAATGGGACGTCGGTCCGGACGGCAAGTCCCGCAGTTACTCCCTGCCGCTGGAGCAAAGCGGCATCCAAGCCGGTATCCACCTCGAGCACCGTCAGAAGGGCTTGCTCTGGTTCAATACCTACAAAGTGGAGTTCGCGGGCGACTACCTCTTCCGCAACGACACCACGCTCGCCACCCCCGCCCGCCTGCGTTTCCCTTTGCCCGCCGACCAGGCGGTCTACGATGGCCTGGTCGTCAGCCGCGATGGCGTGCCTCTGCCCACGGTTGCCGCCGGTAATGCCGTGGAGGCGAACCTGAGTCTCGCGCCGGGCCAGTCCGCCACCGTCCGCGTCTCCTACGCCTCACAGGGACTGGACCGCTGGGAGTACCGCTTCGGCAAGGATGCCGGGCAGGTCAGGAACTTCTCCGCCCGCGTTCGAACCAATTTCAGAGACGCCGATTTCCCCGAGAACACCCTCTCGCCCACGACAAAGCGCGAGACCCCCCACGGCGCTGAATTCGACTGGACCTACCGCGCCCTGCTCTCCTCGGGCGTCCCGCTCGCCGTCGTCATGCCGGGCAAACCCCAGCCCGGCCCCCTGGCGGGCGAAATCGTCTCCTTCGCCCCCGTCTCTCTCTTCTTTTTCTTCTTCCTGATGCTCCTCATCACCACCTTGAAGGGAATCGACCTGCATCCGGTGAACTACTTCTTCCTGGCCTGCGCCTTCTTCGCCTTCCACCTGCTGCTGGCCTATCTCGCCGATCACATCTCCATCCACGCGGCCTTTGCCGTCAGCTCCGCCGTTTCGGTCGCGTTGGTGATCAGCTATCTGAGGCTGGCGGTTGGATTGAGGTTCGCGCTGGTGGAGGCGGGGCTCTCCCAGTTCTTCTACCTGGTGCTGTTTTCCTACGCGTTCTTCTTCCCCGGTTACACGGGACTCGCCATCACCATCGGAACCGTCGCCACGCTGTTTGTCGTCATGCAGGCAACCGGACGCGTGAACTGGAATCAGCGCCTCCGGCCGCCCGTGGTTACGGCAGCGGCGCCGCCCGGTACAGCAAGTGGAGGATATTCCCCTCCGGGTCGCTGAAGAAGACCACCCGGTTGCCTTTGCTCTCCGCAGGCTCGGTCAGGAATGTGACACCCTTCCGGACGAGTGCAGCGTGAGCGGAGTCGAAGTCGCTGACCGTCAAGGCCAGGTGGCGTAGCCCGAGCGACTTGAGGGTATTCGGCCCGCGTTCGCCTTCTCCCTGGATGATTTCGATCATCGAGCCGTTCGGCGCCTTGACGAAACACGCCGTACTGCCGCGGTAGTTGATCACAAACCCCAGGGTGTCCACGTACCACTGCGCCAGCGCCGCCGGACCCGGCGACGCGATGGCCGTGTGTTCAATGCCGTTGATCATGGCCGGTTACACCACGTAGGGCTTGCGGTAGTCGCGGGTGATCAGCTTGTTGGCCTCGGCGTCGCCGGCGAACAACCGCTTGGCCGGATCCCAGGTCAGCGTACGGCCCACGCGGTAGCTGATGTTGGCCATGTGGACCAGGATGACGGACGTTGCGCCGATCTCTACCTCGGCGGTCAGGTCTTTGTAGTTGCGGCTACGGCAGGCGGCCAGGAAGTTCGACATGTGGGCGCGCGTGCCGTCGCCGCCGCGCTCACCCTTCTCGTCCATGATCTTTTCGCTCTTTTCGCCCTTGTACACCTGGAAGCCGGCGCCGTCCACCCACATCCAACCGTCGCTGCCGTAGACCAGGTTGCCCACCGGGTAGGTACCCACAGGCTGTCCGCCTTCCGGGCCGGTCAGCAATCCGCGCACCTCGAACATGATCTCCTTCGCGCCATAGCCGAAGGTGGCCATCTGCGTGTTCGGGGTCTCCTGGTCGTCATCGTAGACGAACTTGCCGCCCGTGGAGGAGATGGTCTTTGGCAGGCCGATGTCGCCCATCGCCCAGCGGCAGACGTCCATTTCGTGGATGCCCTGGTTGCCGATGTCGCCGTTGCCGGTGTCCCAGAACCAGTGCCAGTTGTAGGCGAAACGGAGCTTGGTGAAACCACGCATCGGCGCCGGACCGAGGAAGAGGTCCCAGTTCACGCCCGGCGGCACCGGCTCCACCGGCGCTTTGCCGATGCTTCTGCGGCGCTTGAAACACAGGCCCTTGGCCATGTAGACCTCGCCGATCACGCCGTCCTTGAGCAACTGCATGGCCTTGATCTTGTGCGGCGTGCTGCGGCTCTGTGAGCCGATCTGCACCATGCGCTTGGTCTTGCGCGCCACGTCCACCACGCGGTAGGCCTCGTGGATGTTGTAGCTGGCCGGCTTCTCGCAGTAGACGTCCTTGCCCGCCTCGCACGCCCAGATGGTGCCGAGCGCGTGCCAGTGGTTCGGCGTCGCCATCGACACAGCATCCACGTTCTTGTCGGCGAACAACTGCCGCATGTCGGCGTATTCGGCCGCCTTGCTGCCGCTGGACTTGACGACCTGCGCCTGGTTCCGCTCCAGCGCGGCCTGGTTCACATCGCAAAGTGCGGTGATGCGCGCCTCGGGGATGCGCAGGTAAGTGCCCACATGCGAGCTCCCCCTGCCGCCCAGGCCGATAACACCCATGTTGATGCGGTCATTGGCGCCCATCACTCGGGTGGCCGAAAGGGCCACCGACGCACCCTGGA
This sequence comes from Acidobacteriota bacterium, assembly GCA_016215215.1. Classification (GTDB taxonomy): domain Bacteria; phylum Acidobacteriota; class Terriglobia; order Bryobacterales; family Bryobacteraceae; genus Paludibaculum. The sequence continues at coordinate 32,528 of JACRKW010000173.1, read as the reverse complement.
AGAAATGGCGGCGGGATAGCGGATTCATCATGATCACCTCTCTCAAGAGGGACCATATCACATCCCGCGGCCTGGGTACCGCCCGGCTAGATGGCTCGCACCAGCCGCGCCGGCAGGCTGAAAATCGCCCCGATCAGGCTGAACGCTCCGCCCACCACCACCCCCACGAGCCGGAACGGCAGCAACAGCACCCAGATGAGCGGGTACAGCAGCAACGCGATCAGCGCGCACGGCCAGCACAACACGCACAGGATGCAGAACAGCAGGAACTTCACCATCGGGTCTCCACTCCTGCAATCAAGTACGCACCCGGCGGCGGATGTGTTCCAGGTGCGCAAGGACTTCGGTCAGCGCCAACTTGTAGTCCAGCGGGCGCAGTTCCCGCGGCCACAGACGCCGGATGATGTCGTCGACGCAATCGGCGCCGTCCTGCTGGAGCCGCAGAATCTCGGCGGCGCGCCCCGCGTGGTGCTCCCGGGCCCGCGCCGTCCACTCCCGCAGGCTCTCGAACGGAACGCCGTGCGACGGCAGGATCTTCTCCACCTCCAACGCATCCAGCCGGTCCAGCGAATCCAGGTAGGACCCCAGGGCGTCCTCGCCGGGCAGCCAGCCGATATGCGGCGAAATCTCCTCAATCACGTGATCGCCCGAGAAGAGGTATCCGAACTGGGCGGCCCAAAGGCAGCAGTGGCCTGGCGCGTGGCCGGGCGTGTGCAGCACCCGCAGCGGACCCAGCCAGCTTTCCAACTCCAGCCCGTCCTCCAAGTAAGCGTCCGGGCTCAGCGCTGGAAAGGCCGCCAGCAGCTTCTCATACGTCGCCAATACCGGCCCTCGCAGCGCCTGCGGCGTTTGGGCCTCTTCCATCGCCTTGGCGAGGATCTCCTGCGACTCGCGCGTGCTCTTCAGTTTCAGCAGCAGGTCCGCGTCGGCGCGGTGCATCCAGATCTTCGCTCCGCTCAAGTCGCGCAGCCGCGGCGCCAGCCCGCAGTGGTCCGGATGGAGGTGGGTGGCCACAATGTGCCGCAAGCCCGACGGCTCCACACCGATCTCGGCCAGCGCCGAGGCCAGTTCGTCGAAGGCCTGCGCGGTGGGCATTCCGGCGTCGATCAGCATCCACCCTTCCGGGCACGGCGACAGGTACACGTTGATGTACGGCGGCCCGAAGCTCATCGTCAGCGGAATCCGCCACACGCCTCCGTCCAACAGTTCCGGAGTCATTTCGATTCCAGCGCCTCCCCAGCGTGGTAACTGCTACGCACCAGAGGGCCTGACTCCACGTGCCGGAAGCCCATCTCCAGCCCCGCCCGCCGGTAACCGGCGAACTCATCCGGCGTCACGTATCTCAACACGGGCAGATGCTGTGGCGTTGGCCGCAGGTACTGGCCGACGGTGGCGATCTCTACGCCGTGCCGCCGCATGTCGGCCAGCGTCTCCACTACTTCCTCGTTGGTTTCGCCCAGTCCCACCATCAGCCCGGATTTAGCCGGAATCTCCGGCCGCAGTTCCTTGGCCTGCGCCAGCAGCTCCAGAGACCGCTCGTAGCGCGCCCCGATCCGCACCTGCCGGTATAGCCGCGGGACGGTCTCGATATTGTGGTTTAGCACGTCGGGCCCGGCCTCCATTACGGCCTCTAGCGCCTCCCGCGAGCCCTGGAAGTCCGGGATCAGCACCTCGACCTTGCAGTGCGGTATGCGCTCGCGAATCGCCCGGATCGTCGAGACAAATAACGATGCGCCGCCGTCCTTCTGGTCGTCCCGGTTCACGCTGGTGATCACGGCGTGCCTCAGTCCCAGCGCCTGGCAGGCCTCGGCCACCCGCGCCGGCTCGTCCCGGTCCACCTCCAGCGGCTCGCCCTTCTGCACGGCGCAGAAGCCGCAGCGCCTGGTGCAAAAGTTGCCCAGAATCATGAAGGTCGCCGTGCCGTGATTCCAGCACTCCCCCACGTTCGGGCAGGCCGCCGATTCGCACACCGTGTGCAGTTTCAGCCGCTCCACCAGGCCTTTCAGCTCCCGGTAGTTCTCGCCTACCGGCGCCGGCGCTTTGAGCCACTGAGGCCGCCGCGGTCTTGATTCGCTTGATTGGATGGTGACCAGCACGTCTAGTCCGATCATACCCGTTGCGTCCCCTCGCGCCGTAGCGGGGTTACGACAGTGCCCGAAGAACGGGCGAAATCGACCCCGTCGAGGATACGCTGCCCGTATTCGGCAGCGAAGGTGCGGCGGCCCGGTTCGGCCGCCGGTGGCGCTGGTTCAGTATCCTGGGACGGTATGAAAAGACTTCAGGCTTGCCTTATCGTATTCGCGCTGGCGGCTGCGGCGCAGAAGTTCGAATACTGGCCGGGGGCGCAGTACGACGCGTCGATTCCCACGGTGGAAAAGACACTGGGGTACGCCGCGGGCACTAAGCACGCGACGCACCTGGACATTGTGAAGTACTTCGAGACGCTGGCGGCGGCCGCGCCGGGGCGCATGAAAGTCTTCGAGTATGGCAAGACCTGGGAAGGGCGCAAGCTGATCTACGCGGTGATCGCCAGCGAAGCGAACATACGGCGGTTGGGAGAGATCAAGGCGGCGCAGGTGAAGTATGCCGATCCGCGCCGGACCCCGGCGGCGGAGGCCAAAAAGGCGGCAGCCGGGATGCCGGCGATCCTGGCGATGAGTTACGGCGTGCACGGCAACGAGATCTCGTCGCCAGACGCGGCCATGATGACGGCCTACCACTTGCTCGCGTCCAAAGGCGACGCGATGATCGACGGCGTGCTGAAAAACGTGGTGGTGTTGATCGATCCGTTGCAGAACCCGGATGGGCGGGAGCGGTTCGTCCACAACTTCCGGGTGAATGAAGGGCTGGAGCCGGACGAGCATCCGCAGGCGGCAGAGCGGGCGGAGCCGTGGCCCGGCGGCCGGTCGAACCATTACCTGTTCGACATGAACCGCGACTGGCACGTGATGACACAGCCGGAGACGGTGGGGCGTGTGCGGTACCTCCGGGAGTGGCTGCCGCTGGTGCATGTGGATCTGCACGAGATGGGATCGAACTCGACGTACTTCTTTACGCCCGGCTCGCTGCCCTACAACCCTCATCTGACGCAGGATCAAAAGGAGCAGATGGCGTGGTTCGGGCAGAACGACGCGAAGTGGTTCGACAAGTTCGGCTGGCCGTACTTCACGCGCGAGGTGTTCGACGAGTTCTATCCGGGCTACGGGGCGAGTTGGCCGTGGTTCTACGGCGGCATGGGCATGACTTACGAAAACGCCAGCGTGCGCGGGCTGGTCGTGCGCCGCAGCGACGAGTCGCTGTACACGTTTGAGGAGAGCGTAAAGAAACACTTCGTGGCGTCGGTGGCGACGTGCGAGACGGCGATGAAGTACCGGGAGAAACTCCTGGAGAGCTTCTACAGGTACCAGGCGACCGCGATCGAGGAAGGCCAGAAGGAGGCCGTGAAGGAGTACATCCTGCCGCGGCGCGGCGACACGGGTGCGGTGGACAAATTGGCGCACATCCTGGCCGAGCACACCATCGAGGTGAAGCAGGCCAAGGCGGCGTTCAAGAACGGCGGCAAGGAGTACCCGGCCGGCTCGTACACGGTCGCGCTGGCGCAGCCGAGGAAGCGGTTCATCCGGTCGTTGCTCGATGCGCAGGTGGCGATGGAGCCGGACTTCGTGAAGGAACAGGAGCGGCGGCGGAAGAAGAAACTGCAGGCGGAGATCTACGACGTGACAGGATGGGCGCTGCCGCTGGTGTTCAACGTGGAGTGCGTCGGCGCGGCGGAAGTATCGCAGGGGAGCTTTGAGGCCGTGACCGGTCCCTATGCGCCGAAAGGCGCCGTCAGCGGCAAGGCGGAAGTCGCCTATGTTGTGCCGTGGGGTACGCAGGCGGCGGGCAGGTTCCTGACTGCGGCGCTGCGCGCGGATCTGAAGGTGCTTTCGGCCAACAAGCCATTCACGCAGGGCGGCCGCAAGTACCCGTCGGGCACGCTGATTCTGATGGTGAAGCAGAACCGGGCCTCGGTGCACGACCTGGTGGGCAAGGCCGCGGCTTCAAGCGGCGCCGAGGTGGTAGCGGCGAACACGAGTTGGGTGGAAGAGGGCATCAACTTCGGCAGCAACAACGTCACCGCGCTGAAGAAACCGGGCGTGGCGATGCTGTGGGACGCGCCCACGTCGTCGATCTCCGCCGGGCAGACCCGGTTTGTGCTGGAACGGCAGTATGGCTATCCGGTGACGGTGCTGCGGGCGTCGTCGCTGATGATGGCGGACTTGAGCAAGTTCCAGGTGCTGATCATGCCGGATGCCGGGGGCATGGGCGGCGCGGGGTATGCGAACGCGATTCCCGCCCCAGTGGTGGATCGGCTGCGAACGTGGGTGAGGAACGGTGGAGTGCTGATCGGAATCGGGGGCGCGGTGCCGTTCCTGTCGAGCGCCGCCGTGGGAGTGTTGGCGATGCAACAGGAGGGGCTGGCGCGGGATGGCGCCAAACCCGCCGAGGCGGCCAAACCGGCTGCTGCGCCCGCCGGTCCGGCTGCGCCGGCGCCGGGGAAGATCCTGGCCAAGCAGGAGGACTTCGACAAAGCCGTCCAGGCTGATACCGAACTGCCGGACAATGTCGCCGGCGTGCTGGTGAAAGCCAAAGTGGATCCGGAGACGTGGGTCACCGCCGGGCTGCCTGAGACGGTGAACGTGCTGGTGGACGGACGGAATATCTTCTCGCCGCTGAAGCGCGACCGGGGCGTGAACGCGATTGTGTACGCCGGCGCGGAGGAACTGGTGCAGTCCGGCTACCTGTGGGAGGAAAACAGGAAGCAGTTGGCGTTCAAACCGTTCGTGGCTGTGCAGAACGAGGGGCGCGGGGCTGTGGTGGCGTTCACCGCGGACCCGAACTTCCGGGCGTACATGGACGGGCTGAACGTGGTGTTCCTGAACGCCGTGTTCCGCTTCCCGGGTGCGGCCGCGCGCGGGGGGATGGAGGAGTAGGGTGCGAGGCTAAGATAGGAGCATGGATACGCCGGAGACAGACCGGGTCGACCGCAGCAAAATCAGCGTTGCGCGACTGACTGATCCGGACGACGCGCTCGCCTACTGGCTGTCTCGATCACCAGTGGAGCGCCTGCAGGCGATGGAGCAACTCCGCAGGACCCTCTACGGTGAGGATTATGACGTCGGAGGGGTACAGAAGATCGTGGAGATCGTCAAACTCGATCGGGGTTGAGCTTCCTCTCCTATGTAAGGCGGCCAGTCGAAGCAGGGCGTATACTGCCTCACATGCGCAGCGTGATTGCTCTCCTCCTATTGCTGGCGCCCGCGGCGGCGGCGCAGGCGAAGTTTGAGTTCTGGCCGGGGGCGAAGTACGACCCGGCGATCCCCGCCATCGAGAAAGTGCTGGGATACGAGGTGGGGACCCGCCACCCGTCCCACGCTGAGTTCCTGCGGTACTTCGAAGCGTTGCAGGCCGCCGCGCCGGGGCGCATCAAGGTCGTCGAGTACGGCAAGACCTTTGAGGGCCGCAAGCTGATCTACGCCGTCGTGGGCAGCGAGGCGAACCTGCGCCGGCTGGAGGAGATCAAGGCGGCGCAGAAGAAACTGGCCGATCCGCGCAAGACGACGGAGGCTGAGGCGCGCAAACTGGCCGCGGAGACTCCGGCTGTGGTGGCGCTGATCTGCGCCATCCACGGCAACGAGATCTCGGGGCCGGATTCGGCGATGGTGAGCGCCTATCACTTGCTGGCGGCGCAGAGTGACGCGCTGGTGGACTCGGTGCGCAAGAACGCGGTAGTGCTCATCGATCCGCTGCAAAACCCCGACGGGCGGGACCGCTTCGTACAGAGCTACCGGCAAAACGAAGGACTGGAGCCGGACCCGAGCCCTGTGGCGGCTGAACGCGCCGAACCTTGGCCCGGCGGCCGCTCGAACCACTACCTGTTCGACCTGAACCGCGATTGGTTCACGCTCACGCAGCCGGAAATCCGCGGGCGTGTGAAGTACTTGCTGGAGTGGCTGCCGGTGGCTGTGGCCGACATTCACGAGATGGGCGCGGATTCAACATACTTCTTTGCGCCGTGGCCGGCGCCCAACAATCCCAACATGACCAAAGAGCAGGTGGAGCGGGCGAGCCTCTTCGGCAGGAACAACGCGAAGTGGTTCGACAAGTTCGGCTGGCCGTACTTCACGCGCGAGGTGTTCGACCTCTTCTTCCCGGGCTACGGCGGATCGTGGCCATCGTACCTGGGCGGGCTGGGGATGACGTATGAAAACGCGAGCGTGCGGGGTCTGGTCGTCCGGCGGAGCGACGAAACGCTCTACACGTTCCGCGAGAGCGTGCAGAAGCACTTCGTGGCTTCGATGTCCACGTGCGAAACCGCCGCGGCGAATCGCCAGAAGCTGCTGGAGGAGTTCCGCGGCTATCACGTCACTGCCCTGGAAGAGGGGCAAAAGGGCGCGGTGAAGGAGTACATCCTGCCCCGGCGCGGCGATGTCTCGGCGGTGGACAAGCTGGCGCATGTGCTCGTGGAACAGGGTGTGGAGGTGAGGCGGGCCACAGCGGCGTTCACCAGCGCGGGCAAGCAGTACCCGGCCGGTTCCTATTCCGTTCCGCTGGCGCAGCCCAGACAAAGGCTGGCGCGGACGCTGCTGGACGCGCAGACGGCGATGGCGGCGGATTTCGTGAAGGAGCAGGAGCGGCGGCGGAAGAAGGGGCTATCGAGCGAGATCTACGACGTCACGGCGTGGTCGCTGCCCGCGCTATACAACGTGGAGTGCGTAGCCGCCACCGAGCCTTCGCAAGGGGAGTTCGAAGCGGTGGCTGGAGTGTACGCGCCGAAGGGCGCGGTAGGCGGGAAGGCGCAGGTAGCCTACGTCGTGCCGTGGGGTACGCAGGCTGCGGGGCGGTTCCTCACAGCCGCGCTGCGCAGCGGCGTGAAACTGCTGTCGGCGGGAAAGCCGTTCACGCAGGCTGGTCGGAAGTACCCGAGCGGGACGCTGATTGTGATGGTGAAGCAGAACGCCGCCGATGTGCACGACCGCGTGGCGAAGGCGGCCTCCGCCAGCGGCGCCGAGGTGATTGCCACCGACGCGAGTTGGGTGGAAGAAGGTATCAACTTCGGCAGCAACAACGTGGCTGCGGTGAAGCGGCCGGTGGTGGCGATGTTGTGGGATACGCCGGTGTCGTCGACGTCGGCGGGGCACACGCGGTTCGTGCTGGAGAGGCAATACGGCTACCCGGTGACGGCGATGCGCGTCTCGTCGCTCGCGACGGCGGATCTGAACCGGTTCCAGGTGCTGATCATGCCGGAGGGCGGATACGCGGCGGCCGTTGCGCCCGCCGCCGTGGAGCGGGTGAAGGCGTGGGTGCGCAATGGCGGCGTGCTGATCGGAATCGGCGGCGCCTCGGGATACCTGTCGAGCCCGGCCGTAGGCCTGCTGGGGCTGGAGCAGGAAGCGCAGGCGCGCGATGGCGCGAAGCCCGCGGAGAGCGCGAAACCGTCGGCGCCCGGCGCTCCACCGCCCCCAGGCAAGATCCTGGCCTCGTCAGAGGACTACGAAAAGGCGATCAAGGCGGACGTGGAGATGCCTGACGCCGTGGCGGGTGTCCTCTTGCGTGCAAAGGTGGACCCCGAAACCTGGGTGACCGGCGGCCTGCCGGAGACGGTCAACGTCTTGTTGAGCGGCAGGACCATCTACGCGCCGCTGAAGCGCGACAAGGGTCTGAACGCCGTGGTGTTTGAATCGGCCGACCGGCTCCTGGCGTCGGGTTACGTGTGGGAAGAGAACCGCAAGCAACTGGCTTTCAAGCCCGTGGTGGTGACGCGCAACGAGGGCCGCGGCGCCGTGGTGGGTTTCACCGTGGACCCGAACTTCCGGGCGCAGATGGATGGCCTGAACGTGCTGTTTCTGAACGCCGTGTTCCGGTTCCCGGGAGCGACGGGGCGAGGGGGGATGGAGGAGTAAGGAACAGTATCCCAGCGCGCCTTACACCCCGAAATACGGCTTGCGGCTCTTCCACTGCCCTCGGGTGAAGTCGGGGAACGGGACGGGCACGCCGCCCATGGCGATGGAGCGGCCGGACAGGGCGATGACGCTGCTCATGGTGACGCCGTCGTAGAGGTCCAGCGGCATGGGCGTCTTCAGCCGGACGGCTTCGATGAATTTCGACAGTTCGAGCAGGTCTGTGCCGCCGTGGCCGGCATTCGGGTCGGCGGTCATGGTGGTCCACCACTTGTGATCGTGGGCGGCCTGATAGGGCGCGAAGGGCTCCCACTCGTGGTACTTGGGGCTCTTGCCGGTGAGGTAGACCGCGCTCTTGTCTTCGTCGTAAAGCCCTAGGGTTCCCTGCACCATCCAGCGATTGTCGTAAGGCCGGGGAAGCTGCATGTCGTAATTCACGACAACGGTGCGGCCCTGCTGGGTCTTGATCAGGCTGGTGACGATGTCGCCCTGGGCGAAGATCTTCTTCGCGTTGGGGTGATCGGGGCCGAACTGGCGCGCGAAGTAGGCATTGATGCCGCGTTGTGAGGTCGCGTTGGACGTGATGGTGGCGAAGGAGTCGCCGCGATTGATGTCCATCCAGCTCAACACGGGGCCCAAAGCGTGGGTGGGGTACTGGTCGCAGTTGCGTTTGATAAGGAACTCGGCGGGCCAGCGGTCGTTGCCCTTGGGATCGAAGAACCAGTGATCGATGCAATCGTGCGAATGGGCGCAGTGGCAGTGGACCATGTCGCCCAGCAGGCCCTTGCGGATCATGTTGAGCACGGCGAGGTTGTCGCGGCGGAAGCTCCAGTTCTCGAGCATCATACAGGGGACTCGTGTGCGCTCGTGGGTGTCGATGAGCTGCCAGCACTCTTCCAGCGTCTGGGCGATGGGAACCTCAGACGCGGCGATCTTGCCGGCTTTCATGGCGTCGATCGCCATGGTGGCATGCCATTTCCACGGGGAGGCGATGACCACGGCGTCGAGGTCGTCACGAGAGAGCAGGCGCTGGTAGTCGTTCTCCCCTCTGGAATAGAGCTCCGGCTTGTGATTCACAGCCACGGTGGCGGCGCGGTCCAGAGCGGAGGGGTCGGTGTCGCACAAGGCGCGGATATCGACGCCGGGCATGCGCGCCAACGTGGTGAGCAGGCTGCGGCCGCGGTTGCCGGTGCCGATGACGGCGATGCGGGCAGTGGGCGCCTGCGCGGATAGCGGCAGGGCTGCCCCGGCGGAGAGGAACAGGCGGCGATTCATGCGTGCATTCTATCGCCGCTCGAACGACATCGGGTCAGAGTTCGAGCAAGTGGCCCATCCGTTTCTTCTTCGTCTTGAGGTAACGGTTGGAGTGGTGGGCGCGCGGCGGGGGCTGGCACGGGACGCGCTCGGCTACCTGGACGCCCACGGCTTCCAGCGCGGAGATCTTCTCCGGGTTGTTGGTCATCAGGCGGACCGAGGAGATGGAGAAGTGATGGAGAATGGCGCCGGGCAGCTCGTATTCTCTCAGATCGGCCTCAAAACCGAGCTGTTCGTTGGCGTCCACGGTGTCGGCGCCGGCGTCCTGCAACTGGTAGGCGCGCAGCTTGTTCAGCAGGCCGATGCCGCGGCCTTCCTTTTTTTCGTAGATGACCATGCCGCGCCCTTCGGCGGCGATGCTCTCCAGCGCGAGTTCGAGCTGCGCGCGGCAATCGCAGCGCAGGGAGTGGAAGACGTCGCCGGTCAGGCACTGCGAATGAATCCGGACCAGGACCGGCGAGGAGAGAGCGCCCATGGCCAGCACCACTGCCTCCTCGCGGTGCGTGCCGCGGCGGCCCTCGAAGCCGTGGATACGGAAATGGCCGTACTCGGTGGGAAAGTCGGCTTCGGCTACCTTGCGGACCTGCAACTCGTTGGGGTTGGACATGTGAGTAAAGCCGAGCGCGTCAGTAAGCGGGCCGGCGTGGGGCTCACTTCCATTGTAAGGCGCGGAGCCGCTCCCCATCGCGCGCCGATCCGCGCGGTGAGAGGATAATGGGGTTCCGGCAGGTTCGGGCCGCGCATGGAGAGACAATTCATCATCCTGATGATCAAGCTGACGGCGGCAGCGTCCATCGCCAGCATTCTCTCCCGCTCGTCCCGCTTTCTGAACCTGCTGCTCAGGGAAGAGCGGACCCTCCTGGAGCGCCTGCAACTCAGCTTCGGAATATCGGCGTTCTGCGGAGCGGGGTCCATTGTCCGCATCTTCACGCAGACTTACGCGGCCGCCGACATGTGCCTGGAGGGCAGCCTGCTGGCGGGGATTATCGGCGGCTACATATCGGGGCTCCTGACCGGCGTGCTGTGTTCCATCCCGGCGATGCTGCAGGGCGAATACCTTGCCATGCCGCTCTATGCCGCTGTCGGCGTACTGGGCGGGCTTCTGCGCGATCTGGCTGCGAACCAGGAAGAGGTGTGGCGGTTTTCGCCGTTCTTCGACCTCAGCCTTTACCGGCTGGTTCGCTACCCCGCCGAGCGGCGGCGCCACGCTTACCAGATCATCGGCCTGCTGACCATCCTGTTGGCCGAACTCATGCGCTTCACGGTGCTGCGCCTGTTCAATGAACGCTTGATCTTCACCTTGTACGCACCCAACGGAGTCTGGGCGAACGTCGCAGTGGCTATGGCGACGGTGTTCACGGTGTCCATCCCCATCCGCATCTGGGGCAGCGCGCGCAATGAACGGCTGCTGGAGGCCAAGGAGAGGTTGCTGGTGGAGGCCCGGCTCAGCGCATTGAGCGCGCAGATCAATCCGCACTTTCTCTTCAATACCCTGAACACTGTGGGCTCGCTGATCCGGACCAATCCGGAAGGCGCGCGCCAGGTGGTCTACCGGCTCTCGAACATCCTGCGCCGCCTGCTCAGGAAGACCGATAACTTTGCGCCGCTTCGCGAAGAGCTGGCTTTTATCGACGACTACCTGTCCATCGAAGTGGCGCGGTTTGGATCCAAGTTGCGGTTTGTGAAGGAGGTGGAGGAGGAGACGCTGGATTGTCAGGTGCCGGCCATGCTGTTGCAACCGCTCATCGAAAACAGCATCAAGCACGGGCTGGCGCACAAGGTGGAAGGTGGAACTGTGCGGCTGGAGGGCCGGCTGGAGCGCGGACCGGACGGCAGCCGCCTGCTGCTGGCGGTGGCAGACGATGGGGTGGGGATCGAGGAAGCCAGGCTGGAGTCCATCCTGGCGCAGCCGGGTATCGGCGTATCGAACGTGAACGAAAGGCTCCAGGTTCTATTCGGGGCAAACTACAGATTGAGCGTCACTTCGCAGCCAGGCCAGGGAACGCGGACCACCATCGAGATTCCCGCGTAAGGGAGATTGGGTGCAACCTGCCGGAGACGGGTGTCGTCAGTGAGGTTGTGAGTGATTCTGAGAGAAGGAGGCGATTGTGACACGGCAGTTTTCAATCATGATCGTGGCGGCGGCACTGGCGGCGCCGGTGCTGGCGGGGGATCGCGCGGAGAGGTTGAAGTGGGACACCGACAAGTACCTGAGCCGCGGCGGCGAGGAGAGCGGCCCGACGCGTTCGGCGCTGGCCGTGAGAGGCGTGCGGAGCAAGGCAGTGCAAAGCCGGTCTGCCGAGGCGGACGCGTCCAACCCGCCCATGGCGCCGGGCGTGGTGCAGGTCAACCTCTTCGACACCGGTCGTGAAGCGTACTTCGTGGTGACCGAGACTCTGCCGAAGGGCAGCCGGATCCAGGCGTTCATCATCCTGGCCGACAAAACGGAATTGGCGCTGGAATCGAGAAACGTGGACGAGGACCTGCCGCCGGGCTTCACCCTCTATCTGACGGGCATCAAGACGCTGGGTGATTTCTGGAAGAGGGGCCTGACCACCTATGAGGTGGACGTCCAACTGCCCAACGGGACCGTGGCAATCTCTGCCACGGACTTCGCGACAAAGGGATTCTTCCGCGATTTCGCCAGCACGGCGTACTACGTTCCGGGCATCAACTCGGCGCGGGAGTTTATCGCCGGCGACGGTTCCACGATCGTGGAGATCAAAGGCCGCTTCCTGGCGGGCAAGAAGACCTACGTTGTGTTTGAGGATATAGTCGCGCCGCAGACCGCTATCACCGTGGTGGATCAGGACACCATCCAGGTGAACCTGAGCCAGGTGCCCAACCTGGACGTGACGGTGATGAAGAGTTACCTGCTCACCGTGGGGCAGGACGGCTGGACGGACACGGCCCAGTTCCGGCATACTCCCCTGCAGTAAGTGCCTGGAACTGTCGATGAGTGCCCGGAGGGCCGCTGGCCCTCCGGGCCGTTTGTTCTCAGGACGCAACTTGAATGCGACCGGGCGGGTTGGACAAGTATCTGATAGAACAGAACTCAGGATTGAAGATGCGCTTATTGCTGGTTGCTCTGCTCGCCATCACGGCGTTCGGTCAGGAAATCGTTCCCGGCCGCTATATCGTTGAATTGACCGGTGAGCCGGCGCTGCGCCACCGCGAGCCGGGCAGGCGGAGGGCGGAGATCCGGGACCAGCACCAGGCGCTGGAGCGCCAACTGCGCGGCCGCCGGGCCAATGTCCTGGCTCGGATGGACACGGTGGTGAACGCTGTGGAAGTTGAAGCCCCAGACGCCTCTGCCCTGGCGGGCCTCCCCGGTGTCCGCCGGGTGGAACCCGTGCGGGTGTTCAGGCCGCTGCTGTACAGGGCGCTGCCGTCGCACCAGGTCGACAAGGCTTGGGAGATGATCGGCGGTTCGGCCAACGCCGGAGTGGGGACCAAAATCGGCATCCTGGACACGGGTCTCGACATCGGCCACCCGGCCTTCAATGCTCCCGATATGAAGGCGCCCGAGGGGTACCCATTGGCAAGCAGCGAGCCCAACCTCGCTTTGACGTCTGGCAAAGTAATTGTCGCGCGCAGTTTCGACGGCGGAACCATTCAGGACCAGATGGGTCACGGAACCGCGGTCGCCATGGCCGCCGCGGGCGTGGTGCACACCAGCCCCAAAGGAACCATCTCGGGTGTGGCGCCGGGGGCGTGGCTGGGCGTGTACCGGGTTGCGGACCTGCAAGGCAAGTTCTACAGCAGCACCGTCCTGTCGGCTCTGGATTGGGCCGCCAAGGATGGGATGGACGTCCTGAACTTCAGCTTCGGCTCGGTCGGCGCGTTCGGCGCGTCGAACGACTCCATCTTTCAGGACGGCGTCAAACGGCTCGTGGAAAGCGGCGTGATCGTGGTGAATGCGGCCGGAAACACGCCCGGCGCAATGACGGTGGACGACACGGCTTCAGCCGAGCAGGTAATCGCGGTAGGAGCCAACGCGCAGGCTCAAACCACCGTTGCCGTGGTCCCTTCGGTAGGTCCCAGCATGGCCGCCGCCGCGTCGAGCAATGTCGTGACACTCGAGCCCTTGAGCGGACCCATGGTAGATGCTGCGTCCATGGGCAACACGCTCGGCTGCAACCCTTTTCCGCCGGAGAGCCTGCGGGGCAAGATCCCATTGATTCAGAGGGGGACGTGCTTCTTCACTGAGAAGCTCGCCAATGCGGCAATCGGAGGTGCGGCGGCGGCGGTCGTCTATAACGCTGCGGCGCCATCCAGCGGCGGCCCCGAAGACCTGGTCACAATGAACGTCGATGACGACCCGACCATCCCGGGCTTGTTTGTGGGCTACAGCAACGGGGTGAAACTCAAGGACTTCATCGCCATGGTGGAGGACTTCCAGGTCCAACTCCGGTTCCCCTTGGGCGGAGGCAAGCCGACCCAACTGGCGTGGTTTTCCAGCGAAGGGCCATCGGTGGAACTGGCGATCAAGCCGGACTTGGTGGCCACCGGGATGTCGTTCTACACCGCGGCTCTGCGCAGCACCTCCTCCTCCATCTGCATCGTCTGCGACGCGTCCGGCTATTCAACCACGCAGGGAACCAGCTTCTCTTCGCCGGTGGTTGCCGGAGCGGCAGCGCTGCTGAAGTCTGCCCGCCCGGGGTTGGCTCAAGGCGAGTACCGGTCGCTGCTGATCAACAGCGCCATGCCGATGCTCTTCCCCGACGGTAGCGTGTCGCCCGTGCAGTGGGCCGGAGCTGGGATCCTGAATGTGAACGCCGCGGTGAAGTCGACAGTGGCGGCAGCGCCGGTGTCCGTCTCTTTCGGTGCGGGCAGCGGCACGGTGGACCTGACCAGGGAGATCAAACTCAAGAACCTGGGCAAAGAGCCGGCCACCTGGGCGCTCTCCGTTTCGAGCACCAACGCGGCCAAGCCTGCACTGTCGGCCGAAAGCCTGGCGGTGGAGCCTGGCGCCGAGGCGGCAGTCACGCTCAGCCTGGCCACCGGCGGCTTGGAAGCCGGTGAATACGAAGGGTTTGTGCTCGTCAAGGACGATGCCTCGGGAGTCGAATCACGCATCCCGTATTGGTACGGTGTGGGCAGCACAGAGCCCTCCAGCATCGTCGTACTAGAGGAGCCGGATAACCCTCGCGCGGGCTTCTCCTACAATGTATACGTCCGCATCCACGACAAGGCCGGGCTGTCACTCGCCGAGCCCCAGCCGACGGTTACGCCGGTTTCCGGCGGCGGCTCGGTGGTCTCTGTGAGATCCTCGTTCCGGGACTACCCGAACAGCTATCTCCTGCGTTTGCAGATGGGTGCGCGCGCGGGAGCCAACGTATTCCGGGTGGACGCCGGCTCGGCGCAGTTGACGTTCACGATCACTACCACCAACTGAACCACCACTGACGGTTCCCTAGCCTCATTCCGTCCAACCTTCCACGGCATTGCCGCCGAAGGCCTCGCGTAATGGCCCTGGTGGAAATCTTGACACGGTCTCCCGGCATCGCGTAGGGTTACATGAGGAGGAGTTAATCCATGAGAAAAGTGTTATTGCTCAGCGTCTTGATCTTGTCACCGATCTATGCGGCTGAGATTACCATCGCGGGAGTGACTGCCTCCAGTACTTTCTTTTCCTATTCTCTGAGTAGCCTTACCGATGGGACCGGGCTGACCGGTGACTTGCACGACGGGGACTATCACTCCAAATGGATGACGAATGGTACCCCGACCGGGACGCTGTTGTTCGACTTGGGCGCCGTTTACTCGGTGGGAAGCACCAAGATCTGGAACTACGGGCCCGGCTGTTGCGGGGAGGAACGTTCGACACGGGATCTGACGGTCTCGGCCTCCATCGACGGAATCACCTACACGCCGGTTGGCAGCTTCGTTTTGGGGCAACCGCAGACCGTGCCGTTCCCCGGGGAGATCTTCGAATTGGCGGTGAACGCCAGGTACATCCAATTCGATCTGCTTTCGACCTACGGCGAATCCGCGTACATAGGGCTCAGCGAGGTGAAGTTCTTCGAACCTGTGCCAGAACCTGGGACGCTTGGCCTGCTGGGCTCAGCGCTTGGGTTGCTCTTGTTCGCGCGCAGAAAGGGCCGCTAGACCGCTTCCATTGGCTCAAGGCGACGTTTGCGCGTCCAGCTCCCGCGCCGGTTTCCACCTCCGGCGGCCGGACCGAAGTTCGATCACCCACGAATGGGAGAGTCCCGCTGCAGCGACTCTCCTCGACTTCCCTCCCACGGTCTAGCCCGGCTCGTCCGATCCACCGGCCCTCCCCGCTCCGGCGGCTGCGCCAGAATCCGGACGGCAACTCCCAGACCGTACAATCTCGCTTCGGCGCGGGTGTGCCCAGGGGTGGTGGACTATAATCGGAGTCTGGGGGATACGGAAAGGACCCATGGAGGACCTGAAGAAGAAGCTCCAGGACGAGATCACGGCACTGGAGTACGAACTGCGCAATGAGCTGCCGAAGGAGATTCTGAAGGCGCGCGCCCACGGGGATCTGAAAGAAAACGCTGAGTTTCACGCGGCCAAGGAGCGGCAGCGGTACGTGGATTCGCGGCTCTCGCAGTTGAAGATGCGCCTGATGAGCTTCTCGATGATCGACATGTCGAGGATTCCGCACGGCAAGGTGGGGTTGGGTTCCACGGTCGTGGTCCTGGACCAAACAAAGGACGAAGAGATCACTTACAAGCTGGTGACCAGCGAGGAAGCCGATGCGCCCAAGGGGCTGATCTCCACCAGTTCGCCCATCGGCAAGGGTCTGCTGGGCAAGGAAGAGGGCGACGAAGTCAGCATCCCGATCCCCGGCGGCGTAAAGAAGTTGGAGATCCTGAAGCTGACGACGATCCACGACGCCGTCGAGTAGGAGAAGTAGAGGCCGGGCATGACGTACACGCGGCTGATTGGCGAGGTGGCCGGTAAAATCCTGTTCTGGATCGTGCGGGGATTGTCGCTGTCGCGCATTCATCCGAATGTGCTGACGTTCATCGGGCTGCTGATCAACATCTATGCCGCGGTCCTGCTGGCCTCGGGCAAGTTCTTCTACGCCGGACTGGTGATCATCGGCGCGGGCCTGTTCGACATGGTGGACGGACGCGTCGCGCGCGAAACCCAGCGTGTCACCATCAACCGCAACTTCTACGTCGTGCTGACCGGCGTTGTGATGACCGTGTCCATCATGATCAGCTACACGCGATCACGCTCTGAGAACGTGATCCCGCAGTGCAAGGTGGGGTTTCTGGAGCGGCCCGAGCGAGTTGTGCTGCTGATCATCGGTGCGCTGTTCGATCGCATGGCGGCCGTGCTCTGGGTGATCACCATCATCGGCAACATCACGGTGATCCACCGCATGATGCACACCTGGGACGTCACCAAGCAAATGGACCTGGATGACCGGCCGGGAGGCCGGTCCCACTAAGCGGTAACGATGCAGAGCGGTTTGAGCGCGGCCAACCTGCCGCGGGTGAAGTCCGGGAAATCCACCGAACGGCTGCGCGAAGCGATGGATCGCTCGCTCAACTCGGTGACGGCCGATAGCGCCGCGGCGTCGTAGACATCCATGTCGGGCGGCTCGCCTTTCAGCAGACATTGCATGAGGCGGTAGTTGAGGACGTAGTCCATGCCGCCGTGGCCGGCGCCCTTGGCCCGCTGCTCGAGCTCTTTCCACAGCGGGTGATCCCACTCGGCGGACCAGTTCTTCAGCATGTCGTCCCACTCGTGGGCCTTGCCCTTGCCGTCGATGTAAATGAGGGGCGTGGGGTACTTCTGCACGATGCCGCGCGAGCCCTGGATGAGGTAACGCCGGCTGTAAGGATGCGGCGTGTTGGTATCGTGCACCACGGCGATGGTCTGTCCGGCGCGGGTGCGGATGAGCGAGGTGATGACGTCGCCCATGGCGATATCGAGCTTGGCCTGGGAGCTCTCTGGACCGTACTGGCGGCGGGCGAAATCAGAGAGGCTGTACGCCTTGGATGCCATGCTCACCATGTGGTCGAAGAGGTTGCCGCGATTGATATCGAAGGCCTGGGCGATGGGGCCGAGCCCGTGCGTGGGATAGACGTCGGCGTTGCGGCGGATGGAGTGGTTCAACCGCCAGCGGCCGGTGGCCTCGCGCCCATACTTGGAGGAGCGGAGGTCGTGGATGTATCCGCCCTCACCGTGCACGGGCTCGCCCAGCAGGCCCTTGCGGAGCATGTTCAGGGTCATCAGCTCGACGCGGTCGTAGCAGCAGTTCTCGAGCATGACGCAGTACTTGCCGGTGGTCTCCGAGGTCTCCACGATCTGCCAGCACTCCTCGATGGTGGTGACGGCGGGGACCTCCACTGCGGCGTGCTTGCCGTTCTTCATCGCCTCGACGCACATGGGCGCGTGCCACTCCCACGGCGTGGCGACGTAGACGATGTCGAGGTCGGGCCGGGCGCACATGCGCTTGTAGTCCTGTTCGCCCCGCGAATAGGACTCCGGCCGCGGCTGGCCGGCCTTCTCAACCAGGTTCTGGATTCGCTCCACGGCGCTGGGGTTGAGGTCGCAAACAGCCTTGAGCTTCACGCCCGGCAGGCGGACCAGATCCCGGACATGGCTGGGGCCGCGGGCACCCACGCCGATAATGCCCACCCGTACCTCGGGTAGCGGGCGCGGCTGAGCGAAGGAGTCTTCAGTGGGCACGGCCAGGGCGGCGGTGATGCCGGCCGAGCGCTGGAGGAACTGACGGCGGGCGATGGACGAGTTCATGGGGCGCCTCATTTGGAAACTGGCTTCTCCGGGCCTTCCAGGATCACGAAGGCCTGGCCGTACTGTTCGGTGTGCGTCAGCGAAAGATGGATGGCGGTGACGCCGTAATAATCGGCCACCTTCTTCGCCACGCCGTGAAGCGTGAGCGTGGGGCGGCCGGAGCGCAAATTAGTCACCTCGAAGTCCTGCCAGCGGACGCCCATGCGCCAACCGGTGCCGATGGCCTTCATGCCGGCCTCCTTGGCCGCGAAACGGGCGGCGAAGCGCTCGTACTTGTTAGCCTTGCGCTCAACGTAGGCGATCTCAGCGGGGGTGTAAATGCGCTGGATGAAACGCGCGCCGTAGCGCTCGATGGCGGCGCGGATGCGGGGTACTTCAGCCAGGTCGATGCCGGTACCGAGAATCATGCTCGACTCCTACACAAACACAACGGTCTTGTTGCCGTAAAGCAGAATGCGGCGCCCCAGGTGCCTGCGGACGGCGCGCGAAGGCGCCGCGCGTTCGGCGGGACAGTTCATCAGCAGGCTGCCTGTACTGCGATGGGGCATTCGTCACCATGGTATCGTGTCGCTTTCAGAGCAGGCTGCGTAGCAACTTCCGGGCCGTTTTGCTACGTTGGAAGCGGTTCGTATGCATATTCCCGACGGTTTCCTGTCCGCGCCTGTCTGGGCGGGCCTCGCGGTGGCGAGCGCACCGTCGGTGGGCCTGCTGGCCAAGCGCGCCCAGGCAGGCCTGGAGGAGACTCGAGCGCCGCTGATGGGCGTCATGGGCGCCTTTGTCTTCGCCGCGCAGATGATCAACTTCCCCGTGGGCCTGGGAACCAGCGGCCACCTGGTGGGCAGTACGCTGCTGGCCGTCACGCTGGGACCGGCGGCGGCAGCCGTGGTGATGACGGCGATTCTCACCATTCAGGCTCTGGTGTTTCAGGACGGCGGGCTTCTGGCCCTGGGCGCGAACGTGTTCAACATGGCGGTGGCCGGCGTCTTCGCCGGCTACTGGCCGTACCGCTTGCTGGCCGGGACGCGAGGGCGCAATGTGGGCGTTTTCGCTGGTGGATTCCTGAGCGTGCTGGTGGCGGCCTGCCTCTGCCTGGGCGAACTCGCCGTGTCGGCCGTGAAGGTGCCGGCGAGCATGTTGGGCCTGTCTCTGGCCGTGTTCACGGTAACCGGCGCGCTGGAAGGCGTGATTACCGTCGCGGTGATTGGCGCGGTGGAGCGGATCAACCCGCGCTGGATCAAGGCGCCGGGTGAGCAGGGGCGGCCTGCGCTGGCACTGTTGGGCCTGGTGGCGGTGGTGCTGGTCTCGGTGGGATTTCTGATGGCATCGGCGCTTCCCGACGGCCTGGAGCGGACACTCGGGCTGGGCGGCGAGCGCGCGGCCGCCGGCTCGTGGCTGAAAGAAGCTGGCGCCGGGCTCGCCGGGTTGGGCGTGACGTTTCTGCTCTGCTATGCGGCGCCCGCTACACAGGCTGGACGCGCGCATCAAGCTCGTGGCATGCCTGGCGCTGCTGGTCACCACCAGCGTATGGGCCGGCGCGTGGCGGCTGTACGCTCTGGCCGCTGTGCTGGCGCTGGCGGCCCGGATTCCCATGTTTGGCCTGGCGGCGCGAGCGTCGCTTGTATTGCCGTTCACCCTGGTGTTCGCCGCCATGACGGCCTGGAGCGGCGATTGGACTCGCGCGTCGAGCCTGCTTTGGAAGAGTTATCTCTCTGCGCTATGGGTGGGTCTGCTGATGGCCACCACGCCCTTGGAGCTGGTGCTGAAAGCCGCCGGGCGGTTGGGCGCTCC
The DNA here is from genome assembly GCA_016215215.1 of Acidobacteriota bacterium. GTDB lineage: Bacteria > Acidobacteriota > Terriglobia > Bryobacterales > Bryobacteraceae > Paludibaculum. The sequence continues at coordinate 12,744 of JACRKW010000173.1, read as the reverse complement.
CGCTCTTGTGCTGGAGGTGATGGACTTCACCTGGCGCTACCTGGGCGTGATCGGCGCCCAAGCCGCGCGCCTGAAGACGGCGGCGCTGGCCCGGGGCGGGGAGAAGCGCTTCGACATCTCCGCGTCCAGCCTGGCGGTGCTGTTTGCCAGCTCCCATGCCAGGGCGGAGCGGGTGCACCGCGCCATGCTGGCGCGCGGTGCGGGAGGGCGGCGGGCATGAGCTGCGTGGTGAACTCCAAGGGGTTGAGATACCGCTACGACAGCGGCTTTGAAGCGCTGCGGGGCGTGGACTTCCGCCTGCATCGCGGAGAGAACGTGGCCGTGCTGGGGCCGAACGGCTCGGGCAAGACCACCTTCCTGCTGCACTTGAACGGCATCCTGCGCGGCGAAGGCGAGCTGAAGGTCTGCGACCTGCCCGTGGACGAGAAACACCTGACCACCATCCGGCGGCATGTCGGCTTCCTGTTCCAGGACCCGGAAGACCAGTTGTTCCTGCCGACCATTCTGGAGGACGTGGCGTTCGGCCCCGCCCAGGCGGGTCTCTCCAAGGCGGAGGCGGAGGCGCGGGCAGCCGAAGTGCTGGCGCAGGTGGGTGTCGTGGACGGCTGGGAGCGCGCGCCGTACCACCTGAGCGGCGGCGAAAAGCAGCGCGTGGCGCTGGCCGGCATTCTGGCCGTGCGGCCCGAGGTGCTGATGCTGGACGAGCCCACCACGCACCTGGACCCGCCCGGCCGGCGCAAGCTGATCGATCTGCTGAAGACGCTGCCGCAGGCCAAGCTCGTGGTGACGCACGATACGGCCTTCGCTCGCGCGCTGTGCGAGCGGGCGGTCTTCTTCGACGCTGGCCGGATCGTGGCGGACGCGCCCGTGACCGAGGTGGTGGAGCGGTACGGCTGGGGGCTGTAGGTCAGCCGTTCTTCGATTCCACGATGAAGGTGACGGGGCCTTCGTTGGTAAGCGCGACAGTCATCATGGCCTGGAAGACGCCGGTCTGGGTGTTGACGCCTCGGGCGCAGGCGGCGGCGACGAAATCCTCGTAGAGACGGCGGGCTTGCTCGGCCGGGGCGGCGGAGTCGAAGGACGGGCGGCGGCCGCTGCGGGTGTCGGCATACAGGGTGAACTGGGACACCACCAGCAGGCTGCCTCCGGTGTCGAGGAGGCTCAAGTTCATCTTGCCGTTCTGGTCGGCGAAGATGCGCAGGCCCAGGATGCGGTCGAGCAGGTAGAGGGCGTCGTCTCGGGTGTCTTCACGGCGAACGCCAAGCAGGATCAGGAGGCCCGGGCCGATGGCGCCGGTGGCGTCGCCATCGACCGTGACGGAGGCGGAGGAGACTCTCTGGATTATGGCTCGCATGGGGGGTTTACCCTATGCTCAATCTTGACGGAAGGGCCGATTGAACGTGAAAGACCATGATCTACCGTAAACGCAGGACCAGGCAAGGAACGCCGGGAGGCTTCTACCGGTTTCTGGACGCGAACAACCGGCAGGTGGTCGGGCCGGGCGACGGGGACTTCATCCATTTGCGGGACGAACTGGGCAACGAATGGCGCGGGGTGGCAGAACGCCAGGCGGACGACACCATCCGCTACCGGTTCAGGGACTCCAACGGGAACTACATCTCGGGGGTGTCGGACGGCTACGGGGTGACGCTCAGGGACCAGAAGGGCAAGACCTGGCGCGGCTTCGTGGACTGAGGGGGAAAGCGGACGCAACGATCTGGGCGTGGAGCCGGCCGCCGACTCGTGAGACCATGGAGTTGACGGCTCGGAGGAGGTTTTGGCGATGACCATCACCCTCAAACCAGATCAGGAACGGATCATCCAGGAAGAGATCCGAAATGGCCACTACGGCAGTCCGGACGAAGTGCTTGACCACGCTTTGGCCGCTCTGAGGGCGCAGGAAGAAAAGCGCTCGGCCACGCACTCGCGACAGAATCTGGCGCAGTTCCTGATGGAATCCCCATTGGCGGGAGCGGACTTGGATCTGAAACGGCAAGAGGACTTCGGGCGCCCCGTCGATCTATGAGCGGTTTCCTGCTCGATACCAATGTGTTGTCCGAGTTCAGTCGGACAGGGTCGCCGGACGAACGGGTGAAACGTTGGCTGGAGGAAGTCCCCAGCGATTCACTGTTTGCCAGCGTTGTGACCTTCGGAGAGATCCGGTTTGGCATCGGCCTCCTTCACGCGTGCGATCGTCGCACAAGGTTGGAGCGCTGGTTGGAGAACGACCTGCACGACTGGTTCGAGGGCCGGATTCTGGCCGTCGATGAGACGGTTGCCGAGCGGTGGGGCCTGCTGCGCGCTCAGGCGAAACTGGAGGGGCGGCCGCTCCCGGTCATCGATGCCCTGCTTGCGGCGACCGCCCTTGCGAATGATCTGATCCTCGCCACGCGGAACGCCAGCGATTTTCGGATCACCGGGCTCCGCCTGATCAACCCATGGCAGACCTGACGAGGCGCACTTCAGCCTGAGCCCGGTCAGGGGCGGGCCAGGTACTTCTTGTACAGGCCGGTGTGCTTGGTTTCCAGGTCGACCGCTTCGCCCTTGATGAACATCATTTTGACCTGCGTCTGGATTTCGAGCGGGTCGCCGTCGGTGACGATCAGGTCGGCGGTCTTGCCGGGCTGGATGGAGCCATACTGGTCGGCGATGCCCCAGATCTCGGCGGCGCTGAGGGTGAGTGCCCTGAGAGCGGCGTCATAGGGGAGTCCAAAGGGGACGCCCTGGGAGGCCTCGTACGGCAGGTTGCGCGCGAACTGGGTGCCGAAGCTGGCAAAGGCGAACTTCACGCCGGCTTTGTGGAGAGCTCCGGGCAGTGAGTAGGGCTCGTCATAGGGATCGTCCTCTTCCAGGGGCGGCGTGAAGGGGGAGGAAAGGATGACGGGGATGTTCTTCTTGGCGAGTTCCTCGGTCATCTTGCCAGGTCGGCGGACGCCGGCCAGGACGATCTTCACCTTTTCCTTTTCAGCCCACTGAACGGCTTCGCGGATTTCGCGCTCTCGGGCGGCGAAAACCATGATGGGGAGTTTGCCTTCGAGCACGGGGATCATGGCCTCCAGCTTGAGGTCGGGCTTAAAGCCTGGTTCGGATGCTGTCTTGGCCTGCTGGTAGCGCCGCGCCGATTCGAAGAGCTCCTGGATCTTGCGAACCTGCGCTTCCTGGTTGCGCTTGGCTTCGGAGAACGGAGTGCGGCGGGCAGCCATGGCGGCGGGCATGGAGTCGGGATCGCCGCCTCCACCGAAACGCCCTCCGCCGGAGGAGATGGCGGGCCAGGTCATCTGGAGAGCGCCGCCGCGACGGATCTCCATCTGCTCCCAGGTCCAGCCGTTCAGATGAATGAGGGAGGCCTGGCCGCTGATGATGCTGCCGCTTCCGCCTCCACGGCCACCGGTGGAGCCGGGGACCACCATGACGGATGTGATGCCGTTGGCCCGGGTGACGGGGATGTGATCGCTCTCTGGATTGACGGCGATGAGGGCGCGGATCTGGGGATTGAACTCGCCGATTTCGCCGGTGTCGCTGGATTCGCGCACCGAGGCGATCTCCACCAGGCCGATTGGCGAACCAGAGTCGATCAGGCCGGGAAAGATGTGGAGTCCCTTCCCGTCGATGGCGCGCACTTTGGCCTTGGTGGCGATCTTCGCGCCGACCTCGGCAATCTTGCCGTCGATGACCAGGACCGAAGCGTTGTCGAGCTTCGGACCGGAGACGGGGTGGACGGTGGCGTTGCGAATGAGGAATGAGTCATTCTGGCCTGCCAGCACGGGCAAGGCGAGGGCGAGTGCGAATACGAGTTTCACGAAGGCCTCCTCATCTGCGGGGCGTTGCGCTTTTCAGAATCCTTTTCCTTATCGAGTAGGCCCTTCTTCTGGGCCTCCTTCTTCGGGCGCTCGGTCATGTCGTTGTCGCGGTCGAAGTAGGGTTTGCCGTCGATGAAAACCTTCTCGACCTTGGAGTAGATGGAGAGCGGGTTCTTGTCGTAGATGACGATGTCGGCGTCCTTGCCGGCCTCGATGGAGCCGACGAACTTGTCGATGCCGAGCTGCCGGGCGGGGTTGATGGTGATCATGGCGAGGGCCTGATCCTCGGAGACGCCGCCGTATTTCATGATCTTGGCGGCCTCGGTGTTGAGGCGGCGCATGAGTTCGGCTCCGCCGGCGTCGTCGGAGTTGATGCTCACGTTGACGCCCTTGGCCTGCATGATGGCGGCTTTGTAGGGGATGGCGGCGCCGGCCTCGACCTTGTAGGCCCACCAGTCAGAAAACGTGGATGCGCCGTCGCCGCGGGCGGCCATCTCCTTGGCGACCTTGTAGCCCTCCAGCACGTGCTGCCAGGTGACGTTCTTGATGCCGAAGTCGTCGAAGACGCGCATCAGCATCAGGATCTCGTCGGCCCTGTAGCAGTGGGCGTGGACCCGCCGTTTGCCTTCCAGGACTTCGACCAGAGGCTCGATCTGGAGATCGCGGCGCGGAGGCAGGGCGGTTTCGCCGCGGGCCTTGCGGGCTTCGTAATCCTTCCACTCCTGCTGATAGGCACGGGCACGGGTGTAGGCCTCGCGGATGACGTCCTCGACGCCCATGCGCGTGCCTGGATAGCGGAGGTTCTGCTGGCCCACGCCGGGCATCTGGAATCCGCTGGGATTGCCGGAGCGCTTGACGTTTTCGCCCAGGGCCATCTTGAGGCTGGGCGGCGCCTGTTTGAAGATGAGGCCGTCGGCGTTCTGGCCCCAGCGCATCTTGAAGACGACGTTCTGGCCGCCGATGGAGTTGGCGCTGCCGTGCATGGTGTTTGCCGTGGTGACGCCCCCGGCCAGGGCGCGGTAGATGCTGGGCTGCTCCGGGGCGACGACGTCCTCCATGTCGACCATGGAGGTGACCGAGAGGCTCATTTCGTTGATGGAGTCCAGCGCGATGTGGGTGTGGGCATCGATGATGCCGGGCATCACGTGCTTGCCCGTGGCGTCGACGATCTTGGCGCCGGGCGGCGTCATGACCTTCTCGCCGACGTCTGTGATCTTGCCGTCACGGATCACGACGGAGCCCTGGAAGGTGCCCTTGGTGACGGTGTGGATGATGCCGTTCTGAATGACGGTGACGTTCTGCGCGGAGAGTAGCGCGCCGGAGATGAGCAGCAGGGTGAGTACGCGCATGGGTTAACGGACCTCCTGGTCTACGGGGCCGGTGGGGCCGGGGCGGCCGCCGGGGAAGCCCCCGGCTGGCCCTTGTGGCGTCTCGGGCGGCGGCAGGTATTTGACGCCGTCGACGAATATCAATTGAACCTTGGTCTTGTCGTCGAACAGGTCGCCAGTGGTGACGATCAGGTTGGCGATCTTGCCCTTCTCGATGGAGCCGAGGCGGGCGCTGACGCCGTAGATCTCGGCTGCGCTGAGGGTGAGGGCGCGGAGGGCATCCTCCTTCTTCAGGCCGAGGTCGATGGACTTCTTCAGGGCGCGGATGATGTCGCGGGGGGCGTCGATGCCGTCGGAGGAGACGGCGAAGCGGACGCCGGCGGCGGCGAGGATGGCGGGAGAGGTGGGCGCCTTGTCGCGGAGCTCGAGGGTACGGAGAGAGTCGACCTGTTCGGGATCGGTGTCGCGTTCCTTGACTGGCCACTTGACGTTGAGGATGACGGAGGCGCCGGCCTTCTTAAGGGTGTCGGCCATGCGGTAGCCCTCGACAACGCCCCAGTAGACAGCCGGCGTCTTGAGGTCGGCGGAGAGGCCGGTCATGCGGTCGAGCTGGATGGGGCCTGAAGCGGGGAGCAGCAGCCGGCGGGCGCCGAGGATGCCTTCCAGGGCGCGATCGTACTCAGGCCTGGGGACCGAGGCTGGCGACTGCGCGTAGAGTTCGCGGGAAAGCTTGTAGTGGCCTGCGTCGAGCCAGAGCTGGCGGAAGTAGGCGAAGACGCCCATGAGCGAATTGGGATAGCCGGAGTAGCCCGAGGGCTGGGTGGTCATATGGAGGCCGGCGTCAGGCTCGACGATCATCTTGCCGGAGGTCTCGCCGCCCAGGTTGACGACGGCGCCGTGGCCTCCGATCAACCCCTGGCGGGGGAAGGTGACAGCGGAGGTGAAGCCGGCGCCGCGGGCCTGGTCGAGCCGGCGGTCCGTGGGCTTGACCAGGTCGGCCGCCTTCACCCAACTGTTGGTTCCGGGGCGGTCCTGTGGTCCCTGGGAGCGCGCCGGGGTGGCCTGGGGCGTGGCAGCCTGCCCGGGTGTGATCTGAACCTGAATGGCGCCGCCCCGGCCTCCGCCGGTGGCGGGAGCGGCAGTCGCCGCTTCGGGAATACCCCAGGTGCTGAAGGCGTCGATGAGGCCGGGGTAGACGGTGAGACCCTTGCCGTCGACGATCCAGGCGCCCTTGGGAATGGCGGCGGCAGGGCCGACATCGGTGATAATGCCGCGGTTGAGGACGACGTTGCCCTTTTCGATGACAGCGCCACTGACGGTGACGATGCGGGCGTCCTGAATGGCGATCAGGGACGGTACCTCGGCAGAGGTTGGGATCATAGCCGCGCAGGCCAGCAGAAGAAGTGAAAGAAGTTGTTGGCGCATAGGGGACCCTCGTATTTTAGACTGGTACTTCAGCAATGCCAACCAAGAAGACCATCCGTTACCAGGACGCCGGGGTGAGTATCGACGAGGCGGACCGCGCCGTCGGCTCCATCAAAGAGACAGCCAAGAGGACATTCACCCGCGGAGTGGTGGCGGACATCGGGAGTTTTGGCGCGATGTACCGGCTTACAGGTTACAAGCGGCCGGTGCTGATCTCGTCGGCCGACGGAGTGGGTACAAAGGTGAAGGTAGCCTTCATGACGGGGCGCCACGACACGGTGGGGCAGGACCTGGTGAACCACTGCGTGAACGACATCGCCGTGCAGGGGGCCAAGCCGCTCTACTTCCTGGACTACTTCGCGGTGGGCAAGCTGGACGCCAAGGTCGCCGCGCAGGTGATTGGCGGGCTGGGCAAGGCGTGCGAGCAGAACCACTGCGCGCTGATCGGCGGGGAGACGGCGGAGATGCCGGGCGTCTACCAGGAGGGCGAGTACGACCTGGCGGGATTCATCACGGGGTGCGTGGAGAAGAACAGGCTGCTGACCGGGTCGGCCATTCGGGAGGGGGACGTGCTGGTGGGGCTGCCCTCGACGGGGCTGCACACCAACGGGTACTCCCTGGCTCGGAAACTGCTGTTCGAGGAAGCGGGGTACACGCCGGACACGTTCCTGCCGGAGTTGGGCTGCACGGTGGCCGATGAACTCCTGAAGGTACACCGCAGTTACTTGCGGCCGATCCAGCGGTTGCTCAAGGACGGCCTGATCACCGGCGCGGCGCACATCACCGGAGGTGGCATTACGGACAACCTGCCGCGGATCCTGCCGGAAGGGCTGATGGCGGAGGTGCGGCTGGGCGCGTGGGAGGTGCCGCCCATCTTCGAACTGCTGCGGCGGATCGGCAACATTCCGGCGGCGGACTACCGGCGGACGTTCAACTTGGGGATCGGCATGATCCTGACCATGCCTCCGAAGCACGTGTGGAAAGCCGAGCAGATTCTGGCGCGCATGGGACAGCCGATGCACGCGATGGGCAAGGTGACGGTGCAGACGCGGGGCAGAAGTCGAGTGAGCTACACGGGATGAAACGGCTGGCGATATTGGTTTCAGGGCGCGGCTCGAACTTCGAGGCGATCGCCAGGAACATCCGCGAGGGGAGGCTGGAGGCCGAGATCGCGGCCGTGGTGGCAAACAATCCGGAGGCCCAGGCGCTGGAAACGGCGCGTGGCCTGGGACTGAACGCCATCAGCCTGCCGTCGAAGGGGATCGACACGGACACCTACGCGCGGATCGTAGTGGATGCGCTGGCGCCTCTCGAGATCGACCTGGTGTGCCTGGCGGGGTTCATGCGGCGCGTGGGGCAGCCTCTGCTGGAGGCGTATCCGATGCGGATCCTGAACATCCATCCTTCGCTGCTGCCGGCCTTTCCGGGTCTGCATGTGCAGCAGCAGGCTCTGGATTACGGGGCGAAGTGGTCCGGGTGCACGGTGCATTTCGTGGACGCGGGGATGGACACGGGGCCGATTGTTGCACAGGCGGCTGTGCCGGTGGAGGACACAGACACGGCAGAGACGCTGGCGGCGCGCATCCTGGTCGAGGAGCACAAGCTGTTCAGCCAGGCCATCGCGGTGGTGTTGGGCGGGCGGTACCGGCTGGAGGGGCGGCGGGTAGTGCGCGTGTAAGCAGGCCGCCTCTGGCGGTTCGGGTTGCCGGGGTGACTCGGAGCGTAGCTTCCATCACGGCGGCGTTTTCCAACAGACGGCGTGAGGCAGATGCCGCTTAGTCCGCAAGCGGTTGAAAACGCGGAACAGAAAAGAGCACATTCACCGATACCTCGACTTCGTGCTCTTCAGCACGTTCCCGCTTTCGTGCCACAACGAGCCATTCATGCCTGGCGTTCGGACCTGCAACGGCAGCGCTTACACGTTCCAGGTGGTACGCCCTGTCTCGAAGTGCCCATGCTAAGATCTCACTAATCTCCACCTGGGACTCATAATGAAGCGCATTCTCTCGCTTCCCCTGACACTGGCGTTGTGCGCCGGCGCGGCCAGCGGCGCGGACAGCGCCTTCGTGCCGGGCGCGTTCAATGGCACGTGGGTGAATGTGAACCAGGACTCAACCACGTTCCAGCAGATCCCGGACGCGGAGGGGCTCCAGTTGATGAGCAGCCTGGGGGACGCGCAGTTTGCGGCCGCGAACTGCCCGGCGGCGGGGGAGAAGCGGGAGTTCTACCGGGGCTCGGGCCGGGATAGCGTGATCGCCGGCTGCACCAACGGCAGCACGTTCAACGGGGTGTTCACGGATTCGGTGAATGGAGTCCCGACCTCGGGGTGGTTCGTGTCGAAGCCCATTCCGGACTGGCCGGGTGGGGGCACACCGTACTTCGAAGTGACTTTGAATTCGAAGCTGCAGGGGACGGCGGTGATGAGGCTGGACTACGTCAGCGGGGCTTCGCTGCTCGCCGGGACGGCGGGCTTTCGGGCATCCGTCTGGTACCAGCTGAAGAAGACCAGACAAGGCAACCTGGTGCCGGCAATGTACGACCGGCTGGGCCAGGTGGCGGCGTCGAATGTGGTGAGCGTGAGCGACGCGAACGTGGCGCGGCTGGTGGTGGGGCAATGAGGAGGCACATGAGACATGGATGCTGGATGGCGTTTGCTGTGGCAGTGGTTCTGGCTGCGGCGGCGCAAGGACAGACGAGGCTCACCGACGTCTCGGGGACGATCGACTTCCCCGCCCCGGGCGGTCCTGAGGAGGCGCCGCGGACCTACATTGGCGCCGGACGGCTGGATCAGGCGGGAACGGTGACGCTGCAAATGGACATTTCGCAGTTCACGGCCGCGCCGCGCGGGACGGTGGGACTGGGGTCGGGTGCGGGGCGCGTGACGGTGACGATGGCGCTGAACCGGCAGGACCGGGTGGTGTTTCAGTTCGAGTCGGCGGAGCTGACACCGCTCCGGTACAACGGGGCGGCGACGGTGACGGGCGGCGCGGGCGCGTACCGCGACGCGCAAGGCGGCGGCACCGTGGGCCTGAGCCAGGATCCGGGCACCGAGAACTGGACGATGATCGCCAACCTGGAGGTGGCCGCCGGCGGCAAAACGCAGACCGTGGCGCTGAAGAACTCGAACCTGCAGGTGCTCGGCGCCAAGTTCAAGAACCAGAACCAACTGACCGGCACGGGCACGCTGGCGCCGTTCGGCAACGTGACTGTGAAGCTGATGCGGATGCGCGATTCGTCCGACCTGCAGCAGTACAGCGCCACCTGGACGCTGAACGAGAAGGACAGCTTCAACACGCTCTCCTCGTTTGTGGGTGCCAAGGCGCCGGCGACGGTGGGGGCGAACCTGAGCGGCGCTGGCGGGGCATTCGCCTCAGCCACCGGCAACCTGACGCTGGGCGTGACGGAGACGGCGGGCGGGGGCTACCAGTGGACCGTGACCGGGAGGATCCTGCAGCCGGCGACGCCGCCGAAGAACGCGCCGGTGATCACGTCGGTGACGATGGTGGGCCACCCGGACCGGGTGGGGACGAACGCGTGGCTGCTGATCCGGGGGACGAACCTGGTGCCGGCGACGACTCCGGCAGCGGGCGTCACCTGGGCGGAGTCGCCCGAGATGGCCGCCGGGAAGATGCCGGCGAAGCTGGGCGAGGTGACGGTGAACCTCAATTTCCGGCCGGTATACATCTGGGCGTATTGCAGTGCGGGAACCAACGCCGGCTGCGCGACCGACCAGATCGAAGTGCTGACGACGCTGGACGCGTTCGCGGCCACGCTGCCGCTGACGGTGACCAACGGCAGCCTGACCAGCCTGCCGTACTTCGTGACGAAGGAGGGTCTGGCGCCGTCGCTGGCGCTGTTCAGCGACCGGGGCGACGTGGTGGCGACGCGGGCCGACGGCAGCCTGGTGGGGCCGAAGGAGCTGTGTCCGTCAGGATGCACCACGCCCGCCAAGCCGGGCGAGACGGTGCGGCTGTGGGGGACGGGCTTCGGGTTGCCGGCGGAGCCGCTGACGGAAGGGTCGGCCAAGCAGGCGGGCACGTTCACGGGCAGCGGGCAGTGTTTTCTCGGCGAGGCCGTCATCCGGGCCGTGCCGGCGCTGGTGAGCGCGGGGGTCTACGCCATCGAGCTGCGCATTCCGCCCAGCATGCCGGCCGGGGACCAGGCTCTGGCGTGCCGGTACCAGACAGCGGTTACGCCGCTGGGCAACATGCTGGCGGTTGCGCCCTAGAGGGCGCGAACAGCCAGTACCGTTTTCCGGCTTGAAGTGGTCCCCTCCTGCGCCGCCCCACTGGTTCCCTTTCACTCCGCTGTTGACGCTGGGTGCAGGAGCACGCCGTCATCCCGCTCCAGGTCCAGGACGCCGCGTCGATCCGCTGCATCGACGCCTACCTGCAACAAGGGACATCGGACGGCCAGTCAAGGGGCCTCGTAAAGATCGGCCGGGATGACGGCTCGATGAAGGCTACGGCTTGCCGGTGTCGCGACGCCTGCCTTGGGCAAAGTACGGTCCGGCTCTGGGCCTGGGTGTCACGGCAAATCCGGCGCCACAGACGATTCAGGCAGCTTCGTATGGACCCAACCGCCTGGCGTTGGCGGTTGGGGAGTTCCTAATCCTCGACCCGGGTGGCTCAAACGAAGAGTACGTGAAGGCCAACAGCGATGATCCGGACAACCAGACGTTTGACGCCATCGTGACCAAAGACCACACGGACGGCGAGCGCATCCAGCCGACAATCTGGCTCACTCCGACTCTGAAGGAAGGTGACGGCCCGGCGTTCGGCATTCTCGCGGTGGACCAGACACTGGTGATCCAAACGTGAGGAACGTCCAACGGGGCGAAAACCCGCCGGGCGCCGAGTTGGTTCACCTTTGGCGACAAGACGGGACGAAACCGCTAAGGCGCGCTGATCAGAGGGCTTCACCTTTGGCAGCCTGCCCTCGGTGCAGGAACGTCTTTGGGTAAGATCCGCTTCCGCAGATCTTGAAAGAGCCGAAATCCCTGTACCAGTCACCCTCGGGCACCTGGGGCCGCGTTTCTACCCAAAGGCGAAGTTGATTCAGATCCGGGACGCTGATCGCGCGATCTCGCATTCGCTCGATCAGATGACGCCGCACACCTTCGGGCAGATTGTCCCAGCGCTCGAGCTGCGGCATCAGCCGCCGAAGACCATTCTGCCGAGTTCATCGCCCAGCCGGTTGGCAGCTTCCGGATCCCGCTCGTTGCGGAAACGCTCAGCCAGAGCAAAGAACTGCTGCTGCTTTCGTGTCTCTGCGTCGATGCCGTTCTCGATCAACTCCAACAACATGCGATTCTTGCTCAGCTTCCGGCTCCTGGCCATGCTACCCACCTGCTTCGCCAGCTTGGGTGGCAAGCTCACGCTCTGCCGAACCGCTCTCTCAGCCGCTTTCATGACACCATTATGCACCAAAATGGTGCGCGGGCGATCGGAGGCCCATCCACGCCGCCGCTCCAGACGATGTCGAGCGTCCTGATCGGTCTCACCTCTCATTCACCGTTGCAACTCGCGGCTTGGCGCCTGGGCGGTCGCTGTGCCGAGCCGGCACTCGCAAGCCGCGTGAGTCCGGCGATCGTTCCCTCGCCGTCAGTTCACTAGCCGGCTACCCGCAAGGGCTTCACACCCACGAAGAGATCCAGCGGATAGTCGACATCCGAATGATCATACGTCAGGTTGGCCGGAACGAAACCTGCCTCTCGCAACACCCGCAACCACTCTGAACGCGGGAACAATCCCCCAACGTGACGGTCGTATTCAACCCGAGCGGACCCGGAGGAGTCGCGCAGCAGAAAAGCGAAGTCCATCAAATAGGTCTGATCGGACGGATCCGGGTCCCAACGCCACTCCAGGCACCGCATGCTCCGGTCCGCCCCATCATGTCCGCTGACTTCGGTGCCCGGCTGAAACGTCTCGGCGACGCAATCGGGTGCAATGAGCAGAGCCCCTCCTGGGCGGCAGTGGAAGAAGGCCGTCTCCATCGCTTGACCAAGATCCTTGAGATTGGTCATGTAGAAGATCGAGTCTTGAATAAACACGCGATCGAACTGGCCCCCGGCGCCCAGTCGAAACGTCCTCATGTCACCTTCGTAGTGCTCGCACTCGGGATTAAGCCTGCGGCTGTGCAGGAGCATGCCCGCGGACAAATCCACGAGGGTCATCTCGAAGCGTCGCTTG